>CAITHK010000066.1 GCA_903892175.1 uncultured Burkholderiales bacterium
GCCGCTTCCACCACCAAGGTGCCCAGGCCCAGCGCGGCAATGAGTCGGTTGCGTTTGGGAAAGTTGGCCGCCAAGGGGGGGTGTGCCCAGCGGGTACTCGCTGAGCAAGATGCCTTAATGGGCAATGTCTGCAGCCAGTACTTGGTGCTCAGGCGGATAAACCCGGTCCAAGCCGGTGCCCACCACCGCCACGGTGCGTCAGGGCGCTGAACGCGCGGTGCGTGCGCCCCGCAAGGCGCCCCGATGCGCGGCACCTTTCACCCCCAAGGTCCACACGGCATGGCCAACGCCTGGCGCTGCATGGGCCAGCCACTGCTGCGTGCGCACGCATTGCAAGGTCACTTCGTGGGGCTCTTGAAACAAGGCTTGGGCTTGCTTGGGCGTGACCACGTTGGTCAGGGCGGTGGGTGCCTGCGCAAAATTGGCTGCTGGGCTGCCAAAGCTGGCCAGCAAACGCCGGGCGTCGCCGTTGTCCACGCCGTCGGTCAAGCTCAAACGCAGTCAAGCGCGCAGTTCGTGGTGTTCCATGGATGTCTCCCAAAGTGATGGCCGCCATTCTGTGGACACCACCCGCGGAGGTGAGTGCCTGCGGGTAGAAATTTTCAAAACCGGGGACAATAGCAGCATGGCAAAGCTAGACATTCTTCGATTTCCCGATCCCAAACTCCACACCGTGGCCAAGCCGGTGCAGGCGGTGGATGCACGCATCCGCACGCTGATTGCCGATATGCTCGAGACCATGTACGACGCCAATGGCATCGGCCTGGCCGCCACCCAAGTCAATGTGCATGAACGCTTGGTGGTGATGGATGTGTCCGAAGACCGCAACCAACCCATGGTGCTGATCAACCCGCGCATCACCTGGGCCAGCGACGAACGCGTCAAAGGCGAAGAAGGTTGCTTGTCGGTGCCCGGCATTTACGACGGCGTGGAGCGTTCGACCTCGGTGAAAGTGGTGGCCCAAGACGGCGAAGGCCAAGAGCGCGAAATTGCCGCCGAAGGTTTGCTGGCGGTCTGCATCCAGCACGAGATGGACCACCTGATGGGCAAGGTGTTTGTGGAATACCTCTCGCCTTTGAAGCGCAACCGCATCAAAACCAAGATGCTCAAAGCCCTACGCGACGGCGACTGAAGGGCTGCCCATGCGCGTTATTTTTGCGGGCACGCCCGAATTTGCGGCCGTGGCCTTGGCCCGCCTCCATGCGGCAGGCCACACCGTGCCCTTGGTGCTGACCCAACCCGACCGCCCTGCTGGGCGCGGCATGAAGTTGCAAGCCTCGGCCGTCAAGCAGCTGGCCTTGCAACACGGCATGCCCGTGGCGCAACCGCGCAGCTTGCGCTTGGATGGCAAATACCCTGACGAGGCTTTGGCAGCCCAGCAGGCGATTCACAACGCCCATGCCGATGTGATGGTGGTCGCTGCGTATGGCTTGATCTTGCCGCAATGGGTGTTGGATGTGCCACCTCTGGGCTGCCTCAACATCCATGCCTCACTGCTGCCGCGTTGGCGGGGTGCAGCGCCGATACACCGGGCGATTGAAGCGGGTGACGCGCAGACGGGGGTGACCATCATGCAAATGGACGCGGGCTTGGACACCGGCGCGATGTTGCTGACCGCCACCGTGTCGATAGCACCCGAGGACACCACCGCCAGCTTGCACGACCGCTTGGCTGACATGGGTGGCGAATTGGTGGTGCAAGCCTTGGCGCAAGCCCAAGCTGAACAACTCAAGCCTGTGCCCCAACCTGAGGTCGGCGTCACCTACGCGCACAAGATCGACAAGGCCGAGGCTGCGGTGGATTGGATGCAGGCCGCCGAGGTGCTGGCGCGGCGCGTGCGTGCTTTCAACCCGTTCCCCGGGGCCACCGGTCATGTGGCGGGCGAAGCCATCAAGCTGTGGCAAGCCCATGTGCTCACGCGTGCACACGACGTCAAACCCGGCACCGTGCTCAGCGCCGATGACCAAGGGGTGTGCGTGGCCTGCGGCCAAGACGTGTTGTGCATTACGCAGTTGCAGCGCGCGGGCGGCAAGCGTTTGGGTGCAGCAGATTTTTTGCGTGGTTTTGCCCTCAAGCCTGGCCAATGCTTGGATGCGGTGGTGACCTGATGTTTTGGCGCAAGACGGTGCGAGAGCACCCTGAATTCAAAATTGGCATGGCCGACTTTGGGCCACAGGCTTTGGGCATCATGGCTTGGGGCTTGATGATTGGGGTGGCCATGGTCAACTCCGGCATGGGCACTTTGCCCGCTGTGGCCATGGCCTTGCTGGTGTTTGCCGGCAGCTCGCAGTTGGCGGCCATTCCCCTCATCGTGGCAGGCGCCCCGGTTTGGGTGATTTTGGCGACGGCCTTTTGCGTCAACCTGCGCTTTGTGGTGTTCAGTTTGCACATGCGCGCGCATGTGATTCACCTGCCACGTTGGACCCGTCTGGCCGTGGGGTACTTCATCACCGACAACGGCTATGTGTTGTTCACCAAACGCTTCCATGCGCCTGGGCGCAACGACGACGAACGCTTGGCCCAAGTGGCTTATTTGGCGGGCTCCAATTCCTTGAACTGGGCCAGCTGGATGCTTTCAAGTTTGGTGGGCATTGCGCTGGCGCACAGCATTCCACCTGCTTGGGGCTTGGGCTTTGCAGGCATTTTGTGTTTGCTGGGGGTCCAATGCTCGTTGGCAAGTTCGCGCCTGCGCATGCTTGCTGCGCTGGTGGCAGGCGTCACCGCCGTGTGCGTGTACCACTTGCCGCTGCGCTTGAACATCGTCACTGCCATCGCGGTGGCGGTGGCGGTGTGCATGACGGCCGAGCGGTTCAAACCCTTGCCAACGAAAGGAACTCAGGCGTGAGTGGCTCAGACATTTGGACCTTGGCTGTGATCGTCGGCTTGGCCGTGGTCACCGTGGTGGCGCGCAGCTTTTTCTTCATTTCAGACACCGCGTGGCAACTCCCGCACTGGGCCCAGCGCGGTTTGCAGTTCGCGCCCATCGCCGCCCTGTCTGCGGTGGTGGTGCCTGAGGTGGTGATGAGCCATGGGGTCTTGATCACCACCTGGCAAGACGCCCGTTTGTTTGCGGCGGCGGCGGGCGTGGCGGTGTACTTTGCCAAGCGCAATGTGCTCTTGACCATCGTGCTGGGCATGGCGGTGTACTTGCCCATGCACCTGGGCTTGGGCTGGTAAAGCCCTGCTGCACACGGGCTGTGCGCGCTTTTCAGTGGTCTTTCAAGCCTTTGAGTGCTTCGGCAGCGTTGGGGCTTGCTTGGGTATCGGCAATGTATTGCCGAATGATGTCTTCAAAGTTTTTCTCTGCCACCAGTCCCAGGGCGTTGGCGCGTTTGGCTGTGGTGGCCTTGGCCCAGCGCGAGACGATGCCCATGATGGCCTGGTCGGGCTGAAAACGCACCCGCGCGCGCGCCTCGGGCCCGGCCACGGCTTCCAGGGCGTCTAGCATTTGTTGCACGCTGACATTCAAGCCAGGCAGGTTCATGGCGGTGCGACCGCCATAAGCCTCGCGGCTGCACTCAAACACGGCGATCAAACCCTCGACCGTGGCGCGGGGTGACGAGACCGAATGCGTGAGCGTGGGCGGCACCGGACAAATGGCCTCTAGGCCTGCCAGCGGTTCGCGGATGATGCCGCTGAAAAACGAGGAGGCGGCCCCGTTGGGTTTGCCAGGCCGGGTGGTGACGGTCATCAGGCGAGCGCTGCGGCCATCGATGAAGCCTTTGCGGGTGTAGTCGGCCACCAAGTGTTCGCAGATGTGTTTGTGAATGCCATAGGAGGTTTGTGGCGTGCACAAGGTGTCGTCGTGCACCACGTCGGGCAGCGGCACAGCGTCGTCTGGCCCAAACACGGCGATGGAGCTGGAGAACACCAAGCGGGTGGGTGCCGCGCCTGCTTGTTGCACCCGGGCGCGCAAGGCGTCGAGCAGGGCGCGGGTGCTGTCAAGGTTGGAGCGCAGCCCCAGGTCAAAGTCGCTCTCGCATTCGCCCGAAACGGCCGAGGCAAGGTGAAAGACGCCGTCGACCTGCTCATGTTGAAGCGATTGGCAATGGTCGAGTAACGGGCCTGTTTTCACGCGCACGCGGGGGTCGGCCACCAAGTCGGCTGGGGGGGCGACTTGGTCGGCCAACACCAGCTCGGTGATCGGTTGCGCAGCCAATTGACCACGGGCCAGCAAGGTGCGGGCGAGTCGAGCGCCTAAGAATCCGGCGCCGCCGGTGATGAGTAAACGCATGGGGTGTCTCCAGAGATGTGGGTGTCGTCGATCAGCCGCGCACAAACAGCGTGACCAGTTCATCGGCGCCGATTTGGCGGCTCCAGTGGCCATGCACGGCGGGGTCAAAGGTGGCGCCTGCGGGCAACACATCGGCTGAGTAAAAGTGCTGGCCTGGACCAAAGACGCGCGAACTGCCGTCTTGCAAGCCGATCTCCATCTGGCCTTCCAGCACAAACAACCATTGTGGGTTTTCAGTGCAGTGGAAAGCGCTGCGAAAGCCCACCGGGCTGCGACGCAGCTGGTAGCCGCCGCTGGTCATCAACGTGGACAGGCGGGCTTGGGGTTTGCCTTCGCTCAGGCTGAGGGTTTCGGTGCGAAAGCGGGCGTGGCCGTCGCTGTCGGTGAAAAGGATGGTTTTTTCAAAAGTGCTCATGGCGCCACTTTAGCGTGAGTGACAGCTGCCTCTGGGCGCTCGCGAGACAATGGCCGTTTTTCACCGATGGAAGTACACACCATGCGCAAAGTTGCCGTTGTCACAGGAGCGAGTTCTGGCATTGGAAAGGCCTGCGCCTTGGCCTTGCTGGGCGAAGGTTGGGATGTGGTGCTGGTGGGTCGCCGGGCCGACGCCTTGCAAGCCACCGTGCAAGAAGCCGGTGCCAACGCCGCGCACGCCCATGCCGTGCCAGCCGATGTGGGACAAGAAGACTCGGTGGCCGCCTTGTTTGACACCGTGCGGGAGCGCTTTGGCCGCATCGATTTGCTGTTCAACAATGCGGGCATCTTTTTGCCCAGCACCTTGCCGGGTGACATCTCGGCATCCGATTGGCGCCGTGCGGTGGATATCAATTTCAACGGTGCGTTTTTTTGCTTGTCACAGGCGTTCAAGCTCATGCAAACCCAAACCCCACAGGGTGGGCGCATCATCAACAATGGCTCGATCTCGTCGCACGCGCCGCGCCCTGGCTCAATCCCCTACACCGCCACCAAGCACGCCATCACCGGTTTGACCAAAGCGGCCGCGTTGGATGGCCGTGCCTTTGACATTGCCGTGGGTCAGATTGACATTGGCAATGTGGCAACTGACATGACCGAGCGCATGGCCAGCGGCGTGCTGCAAGCCGACGGCAGTGTGCGGCCCGAGGCGCGCATGGACATGTCGGCCGTGGTCGACACCTTCATGGCCATGGCACGTTTGCCGCTGACGGCCAATGTGCTGTTCATGACCGTCATGGCCACCAAGATGCCGTTTGTCGGTCGCGGTTGAAACCTGGCTGCAAGCCTGAACTTTTAAAATTGATATTTACCTTCAACCTATTGCTTTCCCATGAACGTCATTCGCTTCTCTGATTTGTGCGCCAGCGGCAAAGCCCGTGGCCAACGTGTCTTCATCCGCGCCGACCTCAACGTGCCGCAAGACGACCACGGGGCCATCACCGAAGACACCCGCATCCGCGCCTCGGTGCCCTGCATTCAAATGGCCTTGGACGCAGGTGCTGCTGTCATGGTGACTAGCCATTTGGGTCGGCCCACCGAGGGCGAGTTCAAACCCGCCGACTCGCTGGCCCCAGTGGCCAAGCGGCTGGGTGAGTTGATGGGCCTCGAGGTCCCCCTGATGTCCAACTGGGTCGATGGCGTGCAAGTGGCCCCGGGCCAGTTGGTGATGTTGGAGAACTGCCGCGTCAACAAAGGCGAGAAAAAGAACGCGCCTGAGTTGGCCCACAAACTCGCCGCCTTGTGCGACATCTTTGTGCACGACGCGTTTGGCACCGCCCACCGCGCCGAAGGCTCCACCTACGGCATTGCCCAGTTCGCACCCATCGCCTGTGCAGGTCCCTTGTTGGCGGCAGAGATGGACGCCATCAGCCAAGCCTTGGCCAACCCCAAGCGCCCCTTGGCCGCCATCGTGGCGGGCAGCAAAGTCTCCACCAAGCTCACTATTTTGAAGAGCCTCGCCAACAACGTGGACCAACTCATCGTGGGCGGGGGCATCGCCAACACCTTCATGTTGGCGGCTGGCTTGAAGATTGGCAAAAGCTTGGCCGAGCCCGATTTGTTGGCCGAGGCCCAAGCCGTGATCGAGATCATGAAAGCACGTGGTGCCGAAGTGCCGATCCCCACCGACGTGGTGTGCGCCAAAACCTTTGCTGCTGATGCGGTGGCCACGGTGAAGAAAGCCACCGAGGTGGCCGATGACGATTTGATTTTGGACATCGGTCCCGAGACAGCGGCAAAATTGGCCGCACAACTCAAGGCCGCTGGCACCATTGTGTGGAACGGCCCGGTGGGCGTGTTCGAATTTGCCGCGTTTGAAAACGGCACCAAGGTGATTGCCCACGCCATTGCCGAGTCCAGCGCCTTCAGCATTGCCGGCGGTGGCGACACCCTGGCGGCCATTGCCAAATACGGCATCGAGAAACAAGTGGGCTACATCTCTACCGGGGGCGGCGCGTTCTTGGAAGTGCTCGAAGGCAAGACCTTGCCTGCGTTTGAAATTTTGACTCAGCGCGCGACGGGTTGAGTCCGTCTTACCAAGCGCAAGCAAAGCCAAACAGCTGACGACTCATCTTGTCTTGGCTGACCGACATCCAGCCCGCAGCCGTGGGCAGTGATTTGATGGCTGGGCCATTGCCCATTTTGTCGGGATGGCTGGTGGCGCTGAGGGTTTTGTATTTGCCCTCGGCGCAGTCGTACTCGATGTAAGACTTGACCGATTGCTGCCCGGTGGTGTCGGGACTTTTCAAGTCGTAGACCACCCAGATGCGGCGGTTTTGGTTGATGCGGGCAATGGACGACGAGTCCACATACACCGTGGCCACTTCGTTTTGCGTGACAGTGACCCACATGGTTTGGGCGGGGCCACAAGCCAGCACAAATAAAACAACAGCAAGACGTTTCATGGGTGTGGAGCGGTCAAGAAAAAGCCCCGCAAATTCTGGTGAGCTTGCGGGGCTGGGGGTGCTTGGTGCTTACGCTGCCTTCATGGCGCGAGGGCTGGTGGCTTTGCCGGCATAGTCGGTCCAGCTGTCTTGCTTGAAGTCATACAGCTTGCAGTCGCGCGCGGTTTGGAAATACCAACCCCACGAGAAAGGCTGAATGATGATGCGCTCGGGCAACAATTCTTCAAGTTTGCTTTGTGCCAGTTTGAGTTTGTACAGAGGGATGCTCATGTCCAAGTGGTGGGCTGTGTGCTCCATGATGTGGTGCATCAAGGCGCCAATGTTCAATGGGAAGGTCAGGTGCACGGTGGTGGAGACAAACGGCGACGCCTTGGACCAGCCTGTGCGCTCTTCGTGCCACGACACGTCCACATGGGTGTGGTGGACGTACACCACAAAGCCAATCATGCTGACCCAAAAGAAGAAGGGGACGACAACGCCCATCAACAAGATGAAACCGACCGACTGGTCGCTCGCCCATGCGGCGCCCACCATGGCGCCCACCCAGGCCAAGCCGAAGGCGGTGATGAGCAAGCAGTCTTTCATGAAAATCGGGCGGCGCGTGGGCATGTTTTTTTCGTTGGGGAACACCATCTTGTTCCACCAAATTTCGATCATGTAGTACAGGCCCGGTGCCCAGCCGCTGCGGTACACGCGGTCTTTGAGTTGCTCCCACTTACTCAGGGCTGCGAACTCTTCTGGCGTGCAAGGCGCCCACACGAAGTCGAAGTTTTTGAGGTTGGTGTAACCGTGGTGCACCACGTTGTGACCGATGTCCCACAAACTGTAAGCGGTCAATGAGGGCAAAAAGGCAATGCGGCCCAACCATTTGTTGAGGTTGCGGTGCGGTGTCAAGCTTTGGTGGCAAGCGTCGTGCCCAATGATGAAGAGGCGACCAATCACAAAACCGGCAGCGCATCCGCTCAGAAGTTTGGCCCACCAAGACTCCAACAACACCGTGCCGGCCAGCAGGGCGCCCCACAGCGCATAGTCGACCGCCAGCAACACAATGGCTAGCAAGGTGGTGCGCTCGGCCAAGGGAATGAGCCACTCGCGCATGACTTTGCGGTGCGGCATGGGCTCGTGGGGAAGAATGGGTTTTTGAGTCAGGTTCATGGTCAACAGTCAAATGAGGCGACCCACAACGGGCGACCCATGAAAGATCTTAGGTTGGCAGAGCGATTAAGCACTGATGTGTATCAAACGACACTGAATTATCTCTTTTTGGTGCACTGCGGTGGCAGCCGCTCTTTTAGCCTCAGTCGCTGGAGGGAGAACCGCAGCAGCCTAGGCTGCATTCGAATACTTTTTGATGCTTTGAGCTTGCCGTGAACCGGGTGTGGCGAAAGGCCAGTGGTGCATTCAATACATGTGAGAATTGACGAAACATTCCCCAGGAGACTTTGCATGATGACCCGCGCCACCAAAATCGTCGCCACCCTAGGCCCGGCCTCCAGCGACCCTGATTTGTTGGAGCAAATGATCCGCGCGGGGGTCGACGTGGTCCGCTTGAATTTCAGCCACGGCAAAGCCCAAGACCACATTGAACGTGCGCGCTTGGTGCGTGAAGCCGCGCAACGCGCCGGACGTGAAGTGGCCATCATGGCGGATTTGCAGGGTCCCAAAATCCGCGTTGGCAAGTTTGCCGAGGGCAAAGTGATGCTGGAAAACGGTGCCAGTTTCGTGCTCGACGCGTCACGGACCGAGCCGGGTGACCTGCAAGGCGTGGGTTTGGACTACAAAGAGTTGCCCCGCGACGTCAAACCCGGTGATTTGTTGTTGCTCAATGACGGTTTGATTGTCTTGACGGTAGAAGCCGTCAAAGGAGAGCAGGTACTCACAATCGTCAAGTTGGGCGGTGAGTTGTCCAACAACAAAGGCATCAACAAACAAGGCGGGGGCTTGACGGCACCGGCCTTGACGGCCAAGGACATGGACGACATCAAAACCGCCATGAGCTTTCAGGCCGACTACATTGCGGTGAGCTTCCCCAAAAACGCCACCGACATGGAAATGGCCCGTCAACTGGCCAACGTGGCGGGTGCGGAATACAAACACAAGCCGGGTTTGATTGCCAAGATTGAGCGTGCCGAAGCGATTCCACATTTGGAAGAAATTTTGCGTGCCAGCGACGGCATCATGGTGGCCCGTGGCGATTTGGCCGTGGAAGTGGGCAACGCCATCGTTCCCGCCCTGCAAAAACGCATGATCAAGTTGGCCCGTGAGCACGACAAGGTGGTGATCACGGCCACCCAGATGATGGAGAGCATGATCACCAACCCCGTGCCCACGCGCGCTGAGGTGAGCGATGTGGCCAACGCGGTGCTCGACGGCACCGATGCCGTGATGCTCAGCGCCGAGACGGCTGCAGGCAAATTTCCCCTCGAAACCGTGCAGGAGATGGCCAAAATTTGCAGTGCGGCCGAAGGGGCGGAAGAGGTCGAGCTCGACGCAGACTTCTCTGGTCAGACCTTCACCCGCATCGACTACAGCATCGCCATGGGCGCCATGTTCACGGCCCATCACATGGGCGCCAAGGCCATTGTGGCTTTGACCGAGTCGGGATCAACCGCGCTGTGGATGAGCCGCCACCGCATCCATATTCCGATTTATGCACTCACCACCAAAGTGGCCGCGCAACGCAAGATGGCCTTGTTTCGCAACGTCAGCGCCTTGTTGATGGACACCAGCGCCGACCGCGACACCGCCCTGCTGCAAGCCGAGGCCCACCTCAAGTCGCGTGGCGACGTGGCCGCTGGCGATGTGTATGCCATCACCTGCGGCGAGCCCATGGGCACACCGGGCGGCACCAACATGCTCAAAATTTGCAAAGTCAGCTGACCTCCGTTGTCAAGCTGACGCCAAACCGGGGCCTCTAAAATTAGCCCCAGTGATACAGATTTAACTTCAAGGAATTTTTGATATGGCACTCGTTTCGATGCGCGAACTTTTGGACCACGCGGCTGAGCAGGGTTACGGCATTCCAGCTTTCAACGTCAACAACTTGGAACAAGTTCAAGCTGTGATGGAAGCCGCTCATGAAACCGGCTCGCCCGTGATCTTGCAAGCCAGCGCGGGCGCTCGCAAATATGCGGGTGAGTCGTTCATCAAGCATTTGATCCAAGCTGCCACCGAGGCTTACCCCCACATTCCCTTGGTCATGCACCAAGACCACGGCACCTCACCCAAGATTTGCCAAGGCGCGCTGGATCTTGGCTTTGGCTCGGTCATGATGGACGGCTCTTTGCGGGAAGACGGCAAAACCCCGGCGGACTTTGATTACAACGTGTCCGTCACCCAGCAAGTGGTGGCCATGGCCCACAAGTTGGGCGCCACTGTGGAAGGCGAACTCGGCTGCTTGGGTTCCCTCGAAACTGGCGAAGCCGGTGAAGAAGACGGAGTGGGTGCGGTGGGCAAACTTGACCACAGCCAAATGCTGACCGACCCTGAAGAGGCGGCGCAATTTGTCAAAGCCACGCAACTGGATGCGTTGGCCATTGCAATTGGCACCAGCCACGGCGCCTACAAATTCAGCCGCCCGCCCACAGGCGACGTGCTGGCCATCAGCCGCGTCAAAGCCATCCACGCCCGCATTCCAAACACCCACCTGGTCATGCATGGCTCAAGCAGCGTGCCGCAAGACCTGCTGGCGCTGATCAACCAGTTCGGCGGCAAGATGAAAGAAACCTACGGCGTGCCGGTGGCAGAAATTCAAGAAGCTATCAAACACGGCGTGCGCAAAATCAACATCGACACCGACATCCGTTTGGCCATGACCGGTGCGGTGCGCAAGTTCCAAGCCGAAAACCCCGACAAGTTCGACATGCGCGAGTGGATGAAGCCCGCCCGCGAAGCCGCCAAAGCCATTTGCAAGCAGCGCTACATCGAGTTCGGTTGCGAAGGCCAAGGCAGCAAGATCAAAGGCATCACTCTCGCCATCATGGCCACCAAGTACACCCAAGGCGAGTTGGCGCAATTGGTCAAATGAGTCGCGCGCTCCACACCTCAGCGCTGACCTCCTTGCCCTTGCTCGCACGCGGCAAGGTGCGTGACAACTATGCCGTGGGCGACGACCGCATCTTGATGGTGGCGTCAGACCGCATCAGCGCATTTGACGTGATCATGGGCGAGGCCATTCCTGGCAAAGGCGTGTTGTTGACCCAAATGGCCTTGTTCTGGTTTGGCAAGTTGGGCCACATTTGCCCCAACCACCTGACCGGTGAAGCCCCTGAGAGCGTCGTCACCCCTGACGAGGTAGACCAGGTACACGGCCGCTCCATGTTGGTCAAGCGTTTGAAGCCGATTCCCGTGGAAGCCGTGGTGCGGGGTTACTTGGCGGGCAGCGGCTGGCAAGAGTACCAACAGAGCCAGTCGGTGTGCGGTGTGCCCTTGCCCAAGGGCTTGAAGAACGCCAGCCAACTGCCCGAGCCGATCTTCACCCCTGCGGCCAAAGCGGCGGTGGGCGAGCACGACGAAAACATCACCTACCAACAAGTGGTTGACATCGTGGGCAGCGCCTTGGCTGACAAAATTCGCACCGTCAGCATCGCCTTGTACGAAACCGCGCGTGATGTGGCGGCGGCCAAGGGCATCATCATTGCCGACACCAAGTTTGAATTTGGCTTAGACGCCAATGGCAACTTGGTGCTCATGGACGAGGTGCTCACGCCAGACTCATCACGTTATTGGCCTGCTGACAGCTACCAAGAAGGCATCAACCCCCCCAGCTATGACAAGCAGTTTTTGCGCGACTGGCTGGAGACTGCCCAAGTGCAGGGTAAGCCGTGGAGCAAGTCCCCCCCGGCCCCGCACTTGCCGCAAGAGGTGATTGCCCAAACCGCAGCCAAATACCAAGAGGCTTGGGAGCGGTTGAAAGACTGACCCCAGGCGCCTGGGGCAGCCTCGCTTTTCAGTTCAACGCCATGCTGAGCTTGCGCCGATAACGCGACACCAACTCGGCCTGCGGGTCTTCTTGTAACGCGCCTTTGCCGGTGAGTTCAATGCCGCCGGCGGTTTTGCCAAAAGCCGCATCGTCGGCCTTGGCTTTGGGCGGCGTCATCAATTCTAAAATGGCCACATAGGTCTTGCGCGCCACATCCTCACTCCAGGCTTTGTCGCGCATGATGATCTCAAGCAATTCCTCCATCGCGGCTTCCATTTGGCCGCCCGCCATCAGCACCCGTGCCTTGGCCAGACGGGTGTCAAAGTCGCGTTTGTTCTGTGCAATTTGGGCATCGAACTGTTCCAAAGGCCAAGCGCCGCGTGCGTCGTTGCTGACGAACTGCAAGGCTTTCAACCAGTAGTTCAGTGCATCAAAACGCAGCTGCAAAGGGATTTGCACCAGCATCGGCGCCAGTGCGGCTTGGGCCTCTTCCAAATCGCCCACAGCAATCAGCAGTTTGGCAAAGTTGTAGCGCGCTTCGTCGTCGGCAGGGTTGAGTGCCAAGGCTTCTTGCAGCTTGGCCAAAGCCGCGTCGGGGTCGCCGGCTTGCATCAGCTCTTCGGCGGCTTGTGTGTCGGCTTCGGCCGCCAAGGCTCCTTGCGAGGGCAGATGTTTGTCCAGAAACTCGCGCACTTTGCCCTCGGGCAACGCGCCCATGAAGCCGTCCACAGGGCGACCGCCCATCAGCAAAATGCAGGTCGGTAAGCTCTTGACGCCAAACGCGCCAGCGAGTTGCTGCTCGGTGTCGGCATTGACCTTGACCAGCTTGAAGCGCCCGTTGTAGGCGGTTTCCAGCTTTTCAAGCACGGGGCCGAGGGACTTGCAGGGGCCGCACCAGTCGGCCCAAAAATCCACCAACACCGGTGTGGTCTGTGAGGCCGCAATCACATCGGCTTCGAAATTCTCTATGGTCACATCGATCATGGGGGTCCCGTCTTAAAATTCGTCTTTCGCTCACACCAAGCCACATCATGACCCAGTGCCAAGTTGGCGTCGTCATGGGGTCCAATTCCGATTGGGACACCATGCAACACGCAGCCCAGATTCTCCAAGAATTTGGCATCCCCTTTGAAACCCGCGTGGTTTCGGCCCATCGCATGCCCGACGATATGTTCGCGTACGCCGAAAGCGCCCTGGGCCGAGGCTTGCGCGCCATCATCGCCGGGGCCGGGGGTGCCGCCCACTTGCCGGGCATGCTGGCGGCCAAAACCATCGTGCCGGTGTTGGGTGTGCCGGTGGCGAGCAAGCATTTGCAGGGGGTGGACTCCTTGCACAGCATCGTGCAAATGCCCAAGGGCATTCCGGTCGCTACTTTTGCCATTGGCAACGCAGGGGCGGCCAACGCCGCTTTGTTTGCCGTGGCCTTGTTGGCGCCGGGAGACGCGGCCTTGACAGCCAAGCTGCTGGCGTTTCGCGTGGCGCAGACCGAAGCGGCGCGTCACATGACCTTGCCTTCCCACGTATGAGCGCCTCGCCAAAGCCTGTGTTGCCCGGTGCCACGCTGGGGGTCTTGGGCGGTGGCCA
>CAITHK010000067.1 GCA_903892175.1 uncultured Burkholderiales bacterium
ATTCGTAATGAGAAGGTCGGGTGTTCGATTCATCTCTCCGGCACCAACCACCCACGCATCAAGCCCCGTTCATACGACGGGGCTTTTTCTTGTCTTTCACACACCCCTCTCTTTTCTTTGAAATAAACGGCATGCAAGACGCTTCTCCCATCGACATCGTGTACCTCTGGGTCGATGGCGAGGACAGCCAATGGCGTCTCAAGCGTCAGCAGGCAGCCGACCAACTGTGCCGCCACAGCCACAGCGCCATGGCACGATTTGGAAATGTGGAAGGGCGCTTTCGTGACAACGACGAACTGCGCTACAGCCTGCGAGCTTTGGATCAATTTTTCCCTGCCCATGGGCATGTCTACATCGTCACCGACGCACAAGTGCCAGCATGGCTGCAGGCCTCAGACCGACTGACCATCGTGGACCACCGGGCGCTGATTCCGCACGATGCCCTGCCCACCTTTGACTCGGGCCACATCGAGTCGTACATCCACCGCATTTCAGGCTTGTCCGAGCGTTACTTTTACTTCAACGACGACGTGTTTTTTGGTGCGCCTGTGCACGCCAGCGACTGGTTCTACCCTGGCGGTTTTTACGTCACCTGGTCCGACGACGCGTGTGTGGCTGGCTTGGACATGCAAAGCCACGACACCTCACTGGAAAACGCCAGCCGTTTGTCGTGTCAATGGCTTCAAGCCAAAGCCAGCCAACAAGCACCAAACGCCACCACCGGCGCTCACCGCTTGGACCCGCACTACGCGCACACCCCACGCACCTTTGCACACTCGCCACGGCCCATGCTCAAGTCCTTGCTGTATGCCCTGGAGCACGAAGCACACGACTTGTTTGCACGGGTGCGCTCCACCGTGTTCCGCACCTGGGACAAGCCCACCTTGGTGTCTGACTTTGTTTTGCGCTGGGCATTGGCCCATGGCGTGGCCCAGATCAAAGATTACAGCCACAGCCATGTCTCTACCGGCGACGCTGACACCGCCAACCAATTGGCACAGCTGCGCCAGACCTGGGGCTCGCTGGACTTTTTTTGCATCAACGACACCACCGACGACGCCCAGGACGATGACCCGCGCTTGATACAGGTGCGCAATACCCTGCAAGCCCTGCTCCATGTTCCATCAGTGTTTGAGACGCAAACCTTCACACACTTTGCGCGCCAGTTATACGGCTAGGCCTGACAAGCGTTTGCAACAAGGCGGTTGCTGATTGGCCTGGCTCCTGGGTCCATTGAGTCACCCAGACGACTGGTTTTTGCAGACATCTGTTGGCTTGAGCCGGTACAGCCGGGTTATTCCTATGCATGGAATGTCTTGAATATGGTTTTATTCGATGCCGCCTAACTTCTTGGGCGCTCAGGAAGCTCACCATGTTGTACAAAAATTTGACCCTCGCCTTGTTGGCCTGTTTGCCCGTGTTCGCCTCAGCCCAAGCACCTGTCAACCCAGGTGATGTGGTGCCAGACAAAATGCCGTTTGACATTCCCTATGGCCCGGCCATCAGCTTGGCAAGGGCTGACGCCATGCTCAACGCCTCGGTGACAGAAGCCAAGAATCGCAACTGGAAAATCAACTGCGCCGTGATGGATTCGGGTGGTCACCTGGTGTCGTTCAAACGCATGGATGGCGGTCAAATTGCTTCGATTGACATTGCATTGCACAAAGCCAGAACGGCGGTCAAATTCCGTCGCGACACCAAGATACTGGAAGTTGCCATCGTCACCAATCCATATGTCGCCACGCTCGATGATGTGATCGCATCGCGCGGCGGTTTGCCCATTGTGGAAGCAGACAAACTCATCGGTGGCATTGGCTGCTCAGGCGGCACTGGCTCACAAGACGAGGTGGTGGCCAAAGCAGGCTTGGCAGCTCTGCCCAAGTAAGCCATGCAGCGACGCCAACTCCTCTCCAGCACAGCTGGCTTGTCAGGTGCGCTGCTGCTGGTGGACTCCGCCAGCGCCTCTGCGCCACAAGCTGCCAAATCACCTCGCACTCAACCCATTCAACCCGTGGGCAAGGCCCATTGGACGATCAAGCGCGTGGGCTCGGACGAGGTGCGTTTGTTCATGTGGCACAAGCCCGCGGTGTTGTCCGCTGGCTTGAAGTCGTCCAAGGGCACCTTGCTGTTTGTACACGGCTCCTCGGTGTCATCAACGCCAGTGTTTGATTTGCAAATTCCAGGTCGCCCCGAGTCTTCGGTGATGGACTGGTTTGCGCGCCTGGGCTATGACACCTGGTGCTTTGATTGCGAGGGCTATGGCCGATCCGACAAAACACGTGCTGTCAACGCTGACATTTCATGCGGCGCCGATGACCTGGAAGCGGTGAGCGAGTACATCATGAAAGTCAATGGCGGCAAGCGCTTGTTGACCTATGGCTCTTCCTCGGGTGCCTTGCGTGCAGCCCTGTTTGCTCAACGCCGCCCCGAACGTGTGGCGCGCCTGGCGCTGGATGCTTTTGTGTGGACCGGCGAAGGCAGCCCCACGTTGGCCGAACGCAAGAAACGACTGCCCGCTTATTTGGCCAACAACCGCCGCCCGATTGACCGCACCATGATTCGAAGCATCTTCACGCGCGATCATCCTGGCACCAGCGATTTGACCATCGTGGAAGCCTTTGCCGATGCCGTGCTGGCCTTGGATTCGTCGGTGCCCACCGGCACGTACATCGACATGTCGGCCAATTTGCCGGTCTGCGACCCCGAAAAAATCAACGTTCCCACCTTGATCATGCGGGGGCAATACGACGGCATTGCCAGCTTCCAAGACTTGGCTGCTTTCTTTGAGCGCTTGCCCAACCCGGACAAACAATTTGTCGTCATGCCAGGCATTGCACACACCAGCACACGGTCCAAAAACTATGCCTTGGTGTACCACTTGCTGGAAGGGTATTTTTCGCAACCCGCCCCGGTATACCTTGGCGCTTGAACGTTGGAGCGCGTGATGCGTTTTCTTGTTTTTGTACTCTCGGTGACGTTGGGTGGGTTGGGCTCTTACCCCTTGGCCCATGCCACATCGGC
>CAITHK010000068.1 GCA_903892175.1 uncultured Burkholderiales bacterium
AATTTTGGGCGTGATGCAACAGCACCCTGAAGGCAGCATGGACTACTGGGTGCAACTTGCCTACGACGATGTGCCACCGCGTTTGTGGCCCGTGGCCATGCGCTCGTTGCTGGCGCATGTGGCGCGAATCCGGGAGTTGTCTGCCTAATTGACGCTCAGTGTCGCTTGCCATGAAGCAAGGCAATGTTCATCTCGGCAGACAAGGTGCTGGCGTAAAACTTTTCCACCATCTCCACGGAGGTTCTGGCGTTTCTGGCCAAGGTCAACAAGTCAATGCTGCCGCCATAAATCAAGCGGAAAGTGATGGCGGTGTGACGCAGGCTGTAGAGGGTACGGTCTATGCCATGCGGGCCTTGCTTGATGTCGAGGTCGTACAAAATCCAATTGAACAACCAACCCACGATGTCCAAGATCAAACGTCGGTTGGTCTCTTCTGGAAAAAACACATAGTCATCTGGCCGTCCATAGCCTCTGGCCGTTTGGTGGGCCAACAGGTTTTTGTACACATTCACCGCAGGCGCCAAGCTCACCGTAGCGGCGTTGTGACGCTTGACCTCGGGCAAATTGAGCCGCAAATAATTGTGCTTGCCTTGGATGATCTCAATGTGTCGGTTCTTGATCTGCCGAATATCGCCGGGTCTGACAAAGGTGTACACCATGAAGCGAATCAACCAATTCATCTCAACTGGCATTTGGTGAAAAGCGCTCTTGATCCACACCTTGCGATCGGCCACCCAGTTGGCATACACCACCACACGCAACTGCTTGGACTTTCTCAAAATCGCTTGGTACTCGCTCACCGTGAAGGCGCCTCTGGAATGCACTTGTGACGTGACCTTGGGGAACGGAGGAATGGCTTCTAGCACCCCTTTGCGGTTGAGCAACAGCAACAGTTTTCTGACATGCGCCAGATAGCCTTGAATGGTGGCGGCAGATAAATCTTGCTGTGTCAGATACGACACAAAGTCTTCCAAGGTGATGGTGTTGATTTTGTTCAACGGACGCTGCTTGAAGAAGGTGAAGATGTGGCCTTCGAGCCGGTTTTTGGTCATCAGATACGAGCCATGCTTGATGGCATCGCGTTTCACTTTTTCTTCTTCAAAGCGCAAGATCTCTTGAACCAGATCGAACAAAAGCCGTTGGTTTTCTGCCTCGCCCAACGCGCTTGATTTGGGCACTTTGAGTTTGTAAACACCCGCCTCTTGCAAGCTGTCAAAAAAGACGCGTGCAAACTCTTTGGCCTCGTCGATGTCGGTGGTTTTGAGACTGCGCGAGATATACCGCCCCAAGTTGTACAAACGCACTTGCCAATACTTGCTGCCGGTAATGCGGAAAATTTTCAGCTTATCGGGCAAGCCCTCCACACTGGTGAGGCTGGATTTGATGGGCGCGTTGCGAAACCGAGGCGGCGCAAAGTCGGCCTCGTTGGCTGCCTGGGCTTGAAAATTCAAAAAAAAACATGGGTTTGACTAAAACACATGATTTTTATTCAAAAGTACAAAGTACATAAATGCTTGAAGTTATGAACTTTTGAAGAAACCTAAAAATCTAATTTGAACTCAACAAATTTGTCCGCACGTTTCAAGAAAAGTTCAAAAACCCTCGTTGCCCTGG
>CAITHK010000069.1 GCA_903892175.1 uncultured Burkholderiales bacterium
ATGCACTTTCGGCAATGCGCATGGCGGCCTCATCGGTTTCGGCGACCACCACATAGCGCCAAATGCCGATCAAAGATTCATCGGCTTGGCTGGGGTGGTGTGCCTCAGCTTCGATTCGATAGCGATCGCTGATGTCACTGACCTTGGCCTCGGGTCCTCCGCAGATGATGTTCACACGATGTTGCGCTGGCCATACGGCCGATTCTGCCGTTGCCACGGCATACCAAATTTTGGGATGGGGGGCTTGGTAGGGCTTCACCGTCACGGGTAAGTTTTGGATATCCCAATGCTTACCGCGATGGTCGAGGACATCGGAAGAAAAATACTTCATCAATATCTCATAGGACTCTGCATACATGTCACCCACAGTGGCTCTGTCAAATCCAAGTGCCTCGAGTTCGTGCGGGTTAGCGCCACGCCCCACACCAAACTCAAAACGCCCTTTGGAGAGATGGTCCAGCATGCAAATTTCTTCGGCCAAACGAACAGGATGATGAATCGGCAGGAGATAAACCAAAGGACACAGCCGGATGTGTTCGGTTCGTTGTGCCACAGCCGACAGAAATACGCTTTGAGACGGCCCCATGCTCAATGTGGTCGCGTGGTGTTCGCTCAGGTGGTAGCAATGAAAACCCGCTTGGTCATACATCTGCGTCAATTCCAAACGCTCTTCGTATTGAATGTGCAAAGGTCGACCCGAGGCATCGTTCTGATCAAAAATTCCGAATTTCATGGCGCACCCTTGTTTTAATCATTGATTAACTTGTGTCATCATAAGCAGTCTTGGCGCGCAGTGACAGTCACTCGAAGCTGGGGGATTCCCTAGGGTATTCTTGTTCTCATGCAAAAAAATTCACGGTCAGCCCTCAAGACCTCTACTTCGCCAGCGCCATCGCTGGCCACCAAAGAGCGTTTGATGGATGCTGCAAAAGCACTGTTTGTTCGCAAAGGTTTTGCGGGTGTATCAATTCGTGAAATTGCGCGTGAAGCAGGTGCAAACTCAGCGCTCATCTCCTATTACTTTGGGGACAAGGAAGGGCTTTTTAAAAGCGTGTTGGAGTCGTTCATTCATCCTTTGAATGCGACCAGGATCGCGCAGTTCACCCTTTTGGAACAACAGACCGCTCTGACGGTTGAGGAGGTGGTTCGGGCATGGATTACCCCCATGTTTTTATCTTCTTCCTCTACCAACGCATCGCCAGTGGTGTCCCTGTCCTTGGGCTTGAGCGCAGAGTACGACAAGTTGTCTGAGCAGATCGTTGTCGAGTTGTATGACGACATGAATGAACAGTTTCTGAGCTTGTTGGAGCGTTGTTTGCCCGAGGTGTCGCGCACAACCTTGGTTTGGCGTTTGTATTTTTTGGTGGGCGCTGCACTGACGGCTTCTCGTCCCCGCGCAAAGAGCGTTCACAAATTAACCCAAGGCATGATCGATCATCAAAATCCGCAAGAGTTGGTCAATCAAATGGTCAAGTTTGCCTCGGCAGGTTTTATGGCGTTCGACGTGAGTCCGACAACGACAAAGCAGCGCGCCAAAAAATAGAAGCCCACTGGATCATGGATCCTCATGTGTTGTGTCACAAAACTGGAGTTCATATGAATCAATCTGTCACTTCAAGCAAAAATTCTGACCATGTGGTGATCATCACAGGTGGCGCCAGGGGGATTGGCCATGCATTTGCGCATCGGTTGGCCGAGGACGGCTTTCATGTGGCCATTGTCGACCTGCACGGTGCAGAGGAGGGCGCGCAAGCGTTGGTGCGTGCCGGTTTTTCTGCTACAGGGTTCAAGGCCAATGTGACCAACGCCAGTGATTGGGACACCTTGCTGACAGACATTGCCAGTTCGGGCAAAGCATTGCATGGCTTGGTCAACAACGCGGCCATGTTTGCAAGTTTAGACATGCAAAGTTTCGAGCAGGTGAGTCGTGAGGAGTGGATGCAGGTGATGGAGGTCAACACCTACGGCCCCTTTCTGGCGACTCAAAAAGTTGCACCCATCTTGGCTGCCAATGGCGGGGGTTCCATCGTGAACATCGCTTCGACATCGCCGCTCAAGGGCGTCACCGGAATGCCGCACTATGTGTGCAGCAAGGGGGCCGTCATTGCCCTGACAAGAACACTGGCGCGCGAACTGGGGGACCGCGGTATCAATGTCAATGCGGTGGCGCCCGGATTCACCTTGAGTGACGGCATCCTGCTCAATACAGAGCATGTTGAGAAATTCAGAGACATCGGCAAGAACTCGCGTGCGATGAAGCGCGATCAATTGCCCCGCGACCTCCAAGGCGCTGTGAGCTTTTTGATGAGCCTAGATTCCCAATTCATGACTGGACAAACCTTGGTGGTGGATGGCGGAGCTTTTTTTGTTTGATTAATTTCAACGCATGCCATCAAGCTTCTTGCGTGATGTTTGCGTGAAATGACCCTGACCCCGTTTCTTTGCTGTTGAGAAGTGAGTAGATTCGGATCAACATCCAAGGATCGCGGCTTTGGCGGCCTGAAGGCCAAGGGTTATCGAGGTGCCGGGGCTGAGCTTGTGCGCCTTAGTATCTTGGCCAGCGCTGGTCTTTCCCGGATGTTCTGTTGCACCGGACAGACTGGATGCCTCACTACAGGAGCGTTCATGTCCACCATTCATGTCAATGGCCGAGCACACAAAGTACAGGCCGACTCACAAACTCCTTTGCTACGTGTGTTGCAAAACGAGTTGTTGCTCAAGGGTCCTAAATACGGTTGCGGCCTTGGGCAATGTGGCGCTTGCACGGTGCACATCAATGGCGAGGCCATGCGTTCTTGCGTCATGCCCGTGGGCGCGGTGCGCGGAGAGATCACCACCCTGGAGGGGTTGGGAACGCCCGAGAAACCTCACCCTGTGCAAAAAGCCTTTATCGATGCCCAAGCCGCCCAATGCGGTTATTGCATCAACGGCATGGTGATGACAACGGTGGCTTTTTTGAAGAAAACGCCCAAGCCCAACGATGACCAAATCAAGGCGGCACTTGACGGTAATTTGTGCCGTTGCGGCACGCACATGCGCATCCTCTCGGCGGTTCGCCAAGCCGCAGGGGTGACAGCATGAAGCGCCGCGCATTCCTCCAATCATCGGCCGGCGTGGTGGTCGGGTTCAGCCTGAGCTTGTCTCCCGCGCTGGCCCAACAAGCGGCTGATCCGCGTTTTGCCCAAGTGGACGCTTGGCTCAAGATTGCGCCAGATGGCAGGGTCACTTTTTACACCGGTAAGGTGGAGCTGGGCACCGGTGTGCGCACCGCCTTGGCTCAAATGATTGCTGAAGAACTTGATGTGGCGGTGAGCAGCATCCAACTGGTGATGGGCGACACCGATCTGTGCCCCGACCAAATTGGCACTTTTGGCAGCTTGACCATCATGCTGGCGGGCCCTCAGGTGCGGCAAGCTGCAGCAGAGGCTCGTCTGGCTTTGGTCGAGCGCGCGGCCCAGCGTTTGGGTGTGCCAGCCGATCAAATTCAAACCATCCAAGGCCTGGCCAAAGCCTCTAACGGTGCCAGCGTGAGCTACGCCGAGTTGGCCCAAGGTCCGGGCTTGGGCCGCGCCATCAGTGGCAAAGCCACGTTGAGAACTCCGGCCCAGTTCAAACAAATCGGTCAGTCCGTACAACGCGTTGAAATACCGGCCAAGGTGTGCGGCACCCATGAATACGTGCAACATGTGCGCGTGCCGGGCATGCTGCATGGACGCATCATCCGCCCCGAAATGCCGGGGGCCAGCCCTTTGCAAATTGACGACAGCGCGCTCAAGACCATGGCCGGCAATCCCAACGTGGTGCGCAAGGGAAATTTTTTGGCCGTGGTGGCTGACAGCGAAGATGCGGTGATCAAAGCAGCCCAAGCGGTCAACGTGTTGTGGAGTGCGGCAGAGCCTTTGCCCACCCCCCAAGAAGTGCCACAACGCTTGCGCAGTTCACCATCCACGTCCAAAGAATTGCAACGCACGGGTCTGGGGGCCGACAGCTTGAGCCAGGCGGCTAAAACCCATCAGGCCGATTATTTTGTGCCTTTTCAATTGCACGCTTCGATTGGCCCGTCATGCGCAGTGGCGGACGTGCGCGCTGACAAAGCCACCGTGTGGTCAGCCACCCAAACCTCGTTTTTGACTCGGGGAAGCTTGGCCACCATGTTGGGCATGAAGCCGCAGCAAGTGCGCTTGATCTGGACCGAAGGCTCGGGCTGTTATGGCCAAAACGGTTCCGACGACGTATCGGGTGATGCGGCCTTGCTGTCTCAACTCGTGGGCAAACCGGTGCGTGTGCAATGGATGCGCCGCCAAGAGCACCAATGGGAGCCCAAGGGCGCTGCCATGGCCATGACGGTCAAAGGCGGCTTGGATGCCAATGGCCAGATCGTGGGCTGGGACTTTGCCGTATGGAGCCCCAACCATGCCTTACGTCCTTTCTATGACATGGCGGGCAATGTGCTCGCAGGCGAAGCCTTGGGCATGCCCGCACGTTTTTTGCAGGCCGGAGCAGACCGCAACGCCAAGCCCACCTACGTGTTTGACAACAGCCGTGTCGTGCTCAACCTGCTGAACCAGTCGCCCTTGCGCTCATCCTCGTTGCGTGGTTTGGGTTCGCCCCAAAACACCTTTGCCAATGAGTCGTTCATCGATGAGTTGGCGGTGTTGGCCGGCGCTGACGCGATTGACTTTCGGGTCCGTCATCTCAAAGACGAGCGTGCCATTGCGGTTTTGCGTGCCGTGGAAAAACGCGCAGCTTGGGACAAGCGACCAAGCGGTGGTCGCAACTCGGGCTTGGGCCGAGGTGTGGCTTTTGTTCAATACGACAACAACG
Source organism: uncultured Burkholderiales bacterium (assembly GCA_903892175.1). Taxonomy (GTDB): domain Bacteria; phylum Pseudomonadota; class Gammaproteobacteria; order Burkholderiales; family Burkholderiaceae_C; genus Limnohabitans. The sequence goes on from CAITHK010000069.1 coordinate 4,825, forward strand.
CGGCTTATGTGGCGGTGAGCATGCAGGTGCGGGTGGACGACAAAACCGGCCGTGTCAAGGTCGAGCGCGTGTGCGTGGCCCATGATTGCGGCATGGTGGTGAACCCAGATGGCGTGCGCAACCAAATCGAAGGCAATGTGATTCAAACCTTGAGCCGTGCTTTGATGGAAGAGGTGCAAACCACCCGACGCGAAATCACCAGTGTGGATTGGTTGAGCTACCCCATCTTGCGCTTTTCAGATCTGCCCAAGGCAATTGACATTGAGCTGATTGACCGTCCCACGGTTCGCGCTGTGGGGGCAGGCGAGGCCACAGCATCACCAATCTTTGCTGCCTTAGGGAACGCCATTTTTGATGCGACCGGTGTGCGCCTCAGAAGCGTGCCTTTCACACCAGAACGCTTGCTTGCTGCAAGGCAAAAACGCGCGGCCTGACAGCGCGGGGGGGCGACATTCGCGGGTGTCTGCGAATCCGTCCTCCAGGTATTTGCTGGGTTTCTCAAGCCATTGAAGAAGCCCCAAAGCTTGGCATTGAACCGGTCTAAGTCGCGTAATGCTGTCCGGTATGGATGAACCATTGGGCCCATTGGGATAACCCGTCTGCCAAATCGGTTTTGGGTTGATAGCCGGTCGCGTTGTACAAGCTGTCAATGTTGGCCGATGTGTTGAGCACATCGCCCGGCTGCATCGGTTGCATGTTCAAGATGGCTTTGTGACCCAGTGCATTTTCGAGGGTGTGGACAAAGTCCAACAGCCGCACGGGATTTTGATTGCCGATGTTGTAGATGCGGTAAGGCGCAGAGCTGATGTCTGATACCGGCAAGCTCGCTTCAAATGCGGCGGAGGGTTGAGCCACACAGCCCATCGCGCTGACTGTTCCTTCCACAATGTCATCGATGTAAGTGAAGTCACGCGACATGTCCCCATGGTTGAACAAGCGAATCGCTTGGCCGTTCAAAATGGCTTTGCTGAACAGCCATGGAGACATATCTGGCCGACCCCAAGGCCCATAGACTGTGAAAAATCGCAATCCAGTGGTTGGTAGGTTGAACAGATGGCTGTAACAGTGGGCCATCAGTTCATTGGATTTTTTGCTGGCAGCGTACAAGCTGACGGGGTGATCCACGTTTTGTTGTGTCGCGTAGGGCGTCTGCGTGTTCATGCCATACACGCTCGACGAACTCGCATAAACCAAGTGTTTGGTTTGACGTTGCCTGCAAAACTCTAAGACGTTGACAAAAGCAACGATGTTGTTTTCAATGCACGCCTCGGGGTGGTCAATCGAGTATCGAACGCCTGGTTGTGCGGCCAAGTGAATGACGTACTCTATTTCAAACGCTTTTAAATTCTCTTGAATTGATTTTGAATCAATTAAATTCGTTTCGGAAAAAACAAAATGATGATTCTGTTTTAATTGGTTCAACCGATCTTTTTTAATATCGGTGTTGTAGTAATTGTTTAAGTTATCGACGCCTATCACTGAATGGCCCATTTGGAGCAATTTCTTGGCGACATGCATTCCTATGAATCCAGCACAACCGGTAACTAAAACATGTTTCATTTGTGAGCCATGGGTGAAGATTTAACTGTGGTTATTATTTAAATAACTGGGCATGGTCATTGTCATTGCGAGGCGCTTTGATTCCAAACAAAGCCGCCGTCAGTTGGCTGCTGAAATAAACAGTCCAAAAAGCAAAAACAATATCGCTTAAAAAGTGGCCGCCTTGCAAAATTCGACCCAGCCCAACAAGACCGCCTGATATCAGTCCAATCCAAAACCAGCGTCTACGCCTCAATGCCCAGGTGAGCGTGAGGATGAAAAATCCACCAGATGCATGACCGCTCACGAAGGAACAGTTGCTCTCGCATTGGTTTGAGATTTCCAGTGGGGCAGAGTATGTGTTGGTGCCGCCAAACTGAACCACTTCGTTGGGCCTGGCTCTGCCCCAATTTTGTTTGAAGACTTGGTTGACCACCAATCCTGGCCCAAGCAATAAGGCAATGATGACAAAGACAGATTTTTTGGTGAGGGCGCTCTTGAAGCGACCAGAGATTAACTCTTTGAGGATAACTAGAATTAATATGCCCAAATACAAAAAATGAGCTTTAGAAAATATCAAATAAGAAAGCTGAACCCAGGGTGTATTTTCGTAAATAAATTTTTGATCTGGCGTCCACCACAGATTTGTAAAATACAAATCAAAATTCGGGAGCGCAGCAAAAAAAATAATAGACGCTAAAAAAAACAACCAATCACGCTTAAAAAATTGCGCCTGGCTGTAGTTTCGAATCAATGACATTCCGATGCGTCTTAAATGAGGTGCCCGTGAAAGGCAAAATAAGCTTATGCGATAATAGCATGACTTATGATTTTGTCCCCCAGAATAGTTAAGAATTTAGCAGCAATAGCCGTGAGCCTGTTGTTTCTGGGATGGCTTTTTGGGCATCAAGCCATGTCCTGGGCGGGCATCTATGAGCCTTTGCTGGCTCTGCCTGCCGCAGTCTGGTTGCTGGTTGTCATTGGGTTGCTGAGCACTTACGTGCTGCGAGGTTGGCGAGTCGCCTATGAGTTTCGCGACTACGAGAAACTGACCCTCTTGAGGGCGATTCAAGTGGTGATGTGGCACAACGCGACCTTGAATGTGCTGCCCTTTCGAAGCGGTGAAATTGTGTTTCCATTGCTTTTGCGTCAGGTGGCCGACATCCCTGTTGTGAATTCAGTCACTTCGTTGGTATATCTTCGCTTTCAAGACGCTTGCACAGTTTTGATGATCGGTATTGCGTTTTGGCCGAATATAGATTTGAGTTTGCGCTTGTTGCTGGCCTTGCTTTTGGTGGCGGCCGCTGTGTTATTTCAGAAATGGGCCAAGTCCACGACTTCTTGGCAAGATTCGGCGTCGTCGCTGAAAAGAAAATTGGCTTCATGGCGAGAGGCTTTGGCGCGTGGCAACCAACGTGCGGGCCTGAGCTGGTTGCTCACCATCAGTAACTGGATCATCAAAATCAGTATTCAGGCCATCTTGTATGGTTATTTGTTGCATTTGAGTTTTTCAATTGGCGTACTTTGCACATTGAGTACTGAATTGGCGGCGTTTTTACCAATCCAAGGTTTGGCCGGCATTGGGACATTTGAAGCCAGCAGTGCCGTGGTGATGCGTGCTGAAGGTGTGCCATGGATGGAAGCTTTACAGGTAGCTGCGCAAGTGCATGTGATGATGTTGGCGAGCTCACTGCTCTGGGCTTTCGTCAGCATGTTTGCCTTACCCCTGACCCAACAAAAGAAAGTAAGTGTTTGAAATGAATCAAGAAATAAAAATTAATGCACGCATTTCGATTGTTGCGCCCTTGTACAACGAAAAAGACAACGTCGAACCTTTGGTCGAGCGCATTGTCAACGCCATGCAGATGGCGGATGAGGCGTGGGAACTGATTCTGGTGGACGACGGTAGCTCAGATGGGACGAATGAGCAATTGAATCTAACCGCACAAAAATATGGCGATTATGTGCGTGTGGTTGAACTGGCCCGCAATTTCAAACAAACCGCGGCCATGCAAGCAGGGATTGATGCTGCCCGCGGAGATGTGATCGTCACACTGGATGGCGATTTACAAAATGATCCAAGTGATATTCCACGCATGGTCAAACGTTTATTGACCGAAAACCTTGACCTGGTTGCTGGTTGGCGTCAAAACAGGAAAGATGGTTATTGGTTGAGAAAATTTCCGTCCAAGATTGCCAATAAACTCATCGCCCGCATGACGGGCGTGGTGTTGAATGACTACGGGTGTAGTTTGAAAGTGTTTCGCGCCAGCGTCATCAAACAAGTGCGTTTGTATGGCGAAATGCACCGCTTCATCCCTGCATGGCTGGTCACCGTCACCAGCAGCCGTCGAATTGCAGAAGAGGTGGTGCAGCACCATCCCAGAATTCACGGCGAATCCAAATATGGAATTTCTCGCACCTTCAGAGTCTTGTTGGATTTGTTCTTTGTTTATTTCTTCATGAAATTCCGCGCCAGACCCGGTCATTTTTTTGGTGGAACTGGTCTCATGCTGTTGGCGCTCGGCGGCGCCATATTCAGCTATTTGTGTGGACTTAAATTTATTTTCTCTGAAGATATTGGGGGGAGACCGCTGCTCACGACCTCATTTTTTCTCATGATCGCGGGTTTTCAAATGATCACAACAGGAATTCTGGCTGAGGTTCTGGTGCGCGTGATGTTTGAGTCGGGACAAAACAAATCCTACGTCGTCAGGAATCTGCTCGAAGTCTCGGATGAGATGGGCTGGAAAAAATAAAGCCCCTACAGCCATGGCATTGAACCCAAATTTCAAAGAGCCCACAGCGTCTGGCCTGTTGCCCGTCTGGCTGCTGTGTATCGGGCTGGTGTTGATCGCCTGTTGGCGTTTTTTCATTGCATCCAATTTGCCGCTGTCTGTCGATGAGGCCTACTATGTGGCGTGGTCCAAAAGTCCGGATTGGGGCTATTGGACCAAGCCTCCCTTGATCGCCTGGGCCATCGGCGGCGCAAGAATGGTGTGCGGCGAATCCATTGCTTGCATTCGCTCCACGGCATTGATCGGATTTCCGCTCACCAGCCTTGTGTTGGCTGTTCTTGCTTGGCGCATGGGCGAATCCCTCAAGTCTGCTTGTCTTGTGGCCTTTTTGTTTGCCACCATTCCCCTGTCTTCTTTTTATGGCATTGCCGCCACCACCGATACATTTTTGTTGTTGATGTGGGCGAGCGCCATGCTGTGTCTGTGGCTTGCCTTGCACGGTCGTTTTTGGGCATGGCCAATGCTTGGATTGGCGTTTGGCTTAGGCATGCTGGCCAAATACACCATGGTGGTGTTCGGCATCAGTGCCTTGCTAATTTTGTTGCATCCAAAGTGGCGCAGTCATTGGAAAACTTTGGGTCCTTATTTGGCTTTGCTGATTGCGGTGGTCGTTTTTTCACCGAATGTGGTGTGGAACTTGACCCATCAAATGCCCACATTCCAGCACACCGCCAACATCACCCATGGTGCCAAGAGCTTTGGCCTGTATTGGGATTCCTTGGCCAGTTTTCTGGCGCAGCAAGTCTTGATCGGCAATCCATTTCTGGTTTGCTTTTTCTTGCTGGCGGCTTTTCGCTATGCCAAATCGGCGCCAAGCGCCACAACTTGGTTCAGCCTTTCTGCCGCTGTCCCTATGTTGTGTGTGATCTGTGGTCAGGCCTTGATGACACGCGCCTATGCCAATTGGGCTGCGCCGGCCTATTTGGGCGTCTGTTTGCTGGCTGTGAGTCACATGTCGGCCCATTCTCGAAAAATATCTCTGGGCCTTGCTCTTGCGTTCAATATTGTTTTTGCCGTCATTTTGTACCACTACCAGGCGCTGGTGGCCACGCCTTTTCAGTTGAAAGGCACAGCCGCTTCCGATCCATTTTGGGCATTGAGAAACTGGCCCAAGATCAACGAGCAGGTGGCACAAGAGTTGGCGGCTGGTTTACCAAAGCCTCAATGGCGAATTGCGTCGGAGGACAGAGCCGTGTTGGCGCAGGCTCAGATGGGCTTGGTTTTGCAACCGGGTCAGGCGTTCGGTTGGCAGCGAGACCCAAGCCCAGAAAACCATTTTGAACAACATTTCCCATTGAAGCCAGACACCACAGAACCTGTGTTGCTGATCACCAAAGCTTCGCGCGACGATGTCTTGCAAGCTTTTCCAAAGGCAACTTGGATTCGCGAAATACGCTCAGACCAGATGCCTGCAGATGCTCTGGTGTTTCAACTGTGGTGGTTGAAGCCATAAAGAGAGGCCCATGTGAAGCTGTACGAGACCTCTACCCGATCTGAATTGGCGCGAAGCTTCAGTCCGACCTTGTTGGTGCTGGGCACCATCGTGTTGACCACCATTTTGATTCGTACCTTGGGACAGGCCTCCATCGGGCAAGTGAACCCCATCGAAGTGGGCTACATCATGGCCTTTAACTTCATTGGCCAGCTCCCAACCATCATTTCGCTCAGTTTGTACATATGCGTTGTGGCGACGGTCTACCGCATGTACATGGACGGCGAGATGGTGATTTGGCAAATGAGCGGTAAAAACTTCTTTGATTTGGTGAAGCAGTTGTTTGCATTTGCCTGGCCGTTCGTCGTCATTGTTTTTTTCTTGGTCACCATTGCTTGGCCGTGGGTCAACTATCACACCGATGAAATGAAAACCAGATTCAGCAAGCGCAACGATTTGGCGCGCGTAGAGCCTGGCGTATTTCAAGAGTCAGCCAACGGAAGTCGCGTGTACTTTGTTGACAAAAGTGCGGCGGGTAGCAAGTCTAAAAATATTTTCATTTTGTCCAATGAGCATGACAAGCAAATCATGACGTCGGCTCAGTTGGGCTTTCTCGATCGCAAAGAAGGCGATGATTATTTGATGCTTGAGAATGGTCAGCGTGTCGAAGAGTCTGCATCCGACCATGATCTCAAAATCACAGAGTTCAAGTTGTACGGTTCAGTGGTTCAATCGAATCATGTGATCGAAAAAAATGTCAACACGCGCGCTATCCCAACGGATGAATTGATCGCCTCGAGCAATCTGGTACACCGGGCAGAACTTTTTTGGCGATTGAGCATCTTCATCGCCCCTTTGAATTATTTGCTGATGGCCCTGTCCTTGACCAGTCCCAATGCGCGGGTGGGAAGAGGCGGTAATTTCGCCTTGGGAATTTTATTTTTTCACTTCTACAACAACATGATCAATGTGGGGCAAAGTTGGGTCGGTGAAGGCATGATCCATTGGCTGGCGTATTTGCTATTGCTTCACGGCATTATTTTTATAAGTGCCACCAGTTTCTTATACATCCGACAGCGCTAGACCACATTGAGCAGATCGATCAGAACCATTTAAATGCGCCCAGTGTTTGAAAGAGCTGCTCTGACTGCGGAAATGACTTCTTCATCGTTCCATGGTTTTGTCAGGCATGTGTGGACATCCCCTTGGTTCACCGCTGATATCGCGTCGGTGAGTTCAATGGTTCCGGTCAGCATCAAACGCATGATGTGGGGGTGTTGAGCTCGCACTTTCATCAGCAACTCAGCCCCATTCATTTCAGGCATGAGCATGTCTGACAACACCAAGTGAAATTCTTGCTGGGACAGCATCTTCAGGGCCTCAGCACCGCTGTTGGCGATCTCAACCCAGAAGCCTGCCAAGGTGAACATGCGCCGCAATGACGACAAAATATTGGGCTCATCGTCCACGCACAAAATTCGAAAATCAGAGGCGTCAAATTCGTGCGATGGCTCTTCAGAATGTGTATTTGAATCTTCCAATTATTTTTCCTCTGAAGGTTGAACATGCCGAATAGGGATCTCGATGCGAAAGCATGTGCCAACCCCCACTGTGCTTGAAACGGTCATCGCGCCCTCGTGTCTTTGAATAATTCCGTAGGACACCGCCAACCCCAAGCCCGTGCCTGACCCAAGCTCTTTGGTGGTGAAGAAGGGTTCAAATATTTTGTTCAAGTTTTCTTTGGAAATTCCGGTGCCATTGTCAGAGACCTCGATCCAAACTTTGTCGTTGACGGTGCCGGTGCTGATGACGATTTTCCCGCGCTGGCCTTGTGGTTGGGCTTGTGCCGCGTTGACGATCAAATTGAGAAAGACCTGGTTCAGCTGCGAGGGCAGGCATTCAACCTCGGGTATGTCGCCAAATTGGATGTCAACATCTGCGCGGTATTTGACTTCGTTGTTGACAATATTGAGCGTCGACAGGATGGCTTTGTGCAAATCACTGCGAACAAACAGGTTGGCATTGTCTGAACGAGAGAAGTTTTTCAGATCATCCACGATGTTCTTCACGCGAACTATGCCCTCTTGGCTCTCGTTGAGGGTCGCATGGATGTCTTCTTTGATGAATGCGTAGTTGAGTTTTTTCTTGAGTACATCAGGGCTGTCTTTTTCGTCGATGTGCGACAAGCCTGACGATGCAAACAAGCTTTCATAATTTGAAATTATTTTTTCACAGGCACTGAAGTATTGGCGCAAGGTGCCCAAATTTGAATTGACATAACCGATGGGGTTGTTGATCTCATGTGCCACGCCTGCTGCCAACTGGCCCAGTGCGGCTAATTTTTCGGACTGTGTGAGGCGCTGAGACATTTCTAACTCACTTTGCTTCGCACCCTTCATGTCTACATAGCTTTGCATCAGTTCTGAGTTGAGTTTCTGAGCGCGGCGAATCATCACGATGGCGATCGACGTGAATGCGACGATCAAAATGGACAACAAACCGCCCAATATCAAATACGACCGCATCAACCGGTCGTATTCTGCGAGCGCTTCAGACTCTTGAATCCCCACCACCACCGCGAGCGGTTGGTTGGTAAGCCTTTCAAACGCGTAAATGCGTTTGACGCGGTCAAACAGGTTGTCAGATACAAAATAGCCTGAAGCCTGGTCTTTCACCTGTTGTGGCAGCACGATTTGTGGCACCGAACCATCAATTTTTGAAACATCACCGACTCGCAAGGTTCTCACAAAGCCGTCTGTTCCTACCAGGGACGTGAAGCTTTGTGGGCCCAAATCTATTTGCTTGTGATAGTCGACAAAGTACGTCGGGTCGAACGAGACGACGGCGACACCATTGAAGTCGCCGTTGGGCGTATTCAGTCGCTTGGTCAGTTGTATCGACCATTTCTTGCTGGCACGTCCTAAAACGGGTTTGCTGACAAATACGCCGTACGGGTATTCTTCTTTTTGCACACGGTAATGCTCTCTGTCCGAGAGATCGATTTTTTTATGGTTTTGGAGGTTGGAGAATTCATAAATTCCATCCTTGTTGATGATGCCGGCTTGGTTGAAAAAGCTCACATCGATCACATTTTTTTCAAAGTACTCATTGAGCAAGTTGAAGTCCTTGGCGCCTCTAGTTTCGTAATGGAACTTGATGATGCGAAGTGCCTCGTCTGAATTGCGTATCGTCGCTTGAGAATGTTCTTTGAAACTGATGGCAATGTTTTGTAAATTGGCAATCGACTGTTTCAACACCAAATCTTTGTCTTGATTGGATCTGTACCCAATGAATGTCCAGAGTGACAGCACTAAGACCAAGGCAGCGGCCACCAGATAAGTGATGGCCGTATTCTTTTTTGAGAAAGATTGAAGTTCCAAAGAAGCATCCGATCAGAAAAATGATTGAGTTGTAAGAGTCAGGGCGTTGGAGCAACAAGGTCAGTGGCATCACCATCGATGTATGCAAATGATGTTACATGTCGGCACGTTGGGTGAAGGTTGAATTGCCTGATTGGTGCATTAATGACGAACGTGTCATAAACCTCAAAAATCTGATGTGACCTTGGTTCTAGAGCGTATTGACGATTGGCGTTGAAGCCCTTGTTCTCTAGCATGATGAACTGGAAAAAACAAGCTTCTTAATATGTACACATCCAGTCTCTTGAGGTCAGGTCTTTTTTTATTCGCCTGTTTGATTTTCAATTTTGCTGTTGCGCAAAGCGCTGCGGGTTCGATGGGGCAAGCGCGTGGGCCGCGACATCCGTTGGGCAATGATGAGACGACGTTTGTGTTCGCCGGGCATTGCTCCAACGGTGAAACCTACCGTTTGGAGTCGTACAAGATGGATGTGGATGGTTTGTCCTTGTCCTTTTACAACTACGAAGGCCCTGTGGGCAAGGGCACGGTCAAAACAGAAACGGCTCCCAAAGTGATGGCCGCCAGGGTGTGCCGCAAGCTGGCAGAAATCGTGAACGACAATTATTGGGATTGATTGACATGGCTTGATGATACTGTTGATTTACACAGTATCATCGATTTCATGCAAGCCACGTCAAGTTCACCCCACGCCCCCATCCCTGTTGATTCAAGTCCGCTTTGGCTGGACGTTTGTGGATGGTTGGTGCCCGCAGGTTTCCCTTCTCCCGCCGCCGATCACACCGAAGAACGGATCGATCTCAACCAGCAGTTGATCCGCAACAAGGCCGCTACGTACATCTTCAAAGTCAAGGGCGACTCCATGGCGGGGGTGGGCATCTACGAAGGCGATGCTTTGTTGGTCGATCGCAGCATGGACCCCAAACACAACCACATTGTGGTGGCCCAACTCAACAACGAGTTCACTGTCAAGCGCCTGTACCGCCGGGGTGGCGTGGTCAAACTCGTGGCAGAAAACCCGATCTACCCGCCACGCCTCATCAAAGAAGAAGATGACTTTGTGGTTTGGGGTGTGGTGACCCACAACATTCACAAGCTGTGTTGAGCGATGGCCGACGCAAACTTTGCCGGGCACCAGATCGCCCCTGACTGCCTAGCCGCTCTGCCGCGCACACCCGGCGTCTACATTTTCAAAGGCGAGGGCACGCTGCCGCTGTACATCGGCAAGAGCGTGGACATTCGCAGCCGGGTGATGAGCCATTTGCGAGCGCCCGACGAAGCCAGCATGGTGGTGCAAACGCGGCGAATTGATTTTGTCGAAACCGCCGGAGAGATCGGTGCGTTGTTGCTTGAGTCGCGCATGATCAAAGAACAAAACCCCTTGTTCAACCAACGTTTGCGGCGCTTGAGAACGCTGTGCGCCATCCGTCTGAGCGCCACAGACCAAGGCAGCGTGCCAGAAGTTGTCGACAGCAAGTCGGTCAACTTGGGCGCGACCCCAGGTTTGTATGGCCTGTTCTCATCCAGCCACACGGCCAAGGAAAAGCTCAAAGCCTTGGCCCAGCAGCACCTGCTGTGCATGGCGCTGTTGGGGCTGGAAAAAACTTCCACGCGTGGTTGCTTTGGTCTGCAAATCAAAACTTGTCTGGGAGCCTGCGTGGGCAAGGAAGACCGCTCTACGCATGACCAACGGCTGTTGTCCGCCTTGGTGGACTCGCAGGTCGAGGTTTGGCCTTATGCGGGTGCGGTGGATGTGGTGGAAACGTCCGCCGATTGGGTGCAACGCCACCGTGTGAACAACTGGTGTTATTTGGGAACGCAGTGTTCAAGGGCCGGACAAACCACCCTGCTCAAAGCGCTCAAGCCACACGATTTTGATTTGGACAGTTACAAAATTTTGGTCAAGCCCATCATGTTGCAAACCGTTCAAGTGGAAGCGGTGGATGCGCCATGACACCGCAGCTTGCGCTGGTGGACTGCAACAATTTTTATGTCAGTTGCGAGCGTGTCTTTCGTCCTGATCTGACGCACGTGCCCTTGGTGGTGCTGTCCAACAACGACGGCTGTGTCGTGTCACGCTCCAACGAAGCCAAAGACTTGGGCATCCGGATGGGGCAGCCGTGGTTTGAATGCCAAGCATTGGCCGAAGCGCATGGCATGTTGGCCTTGAGTTCCAACTACGCTTTGTACGCTGACATGTCCAACCGTGTGATGTCGATCTTGAGCGACTACGCTGCCCGGCATGAGGTGTACTCTATCGACGAATGCTTTGTCGACCTCACCGGAACTCCCCGGTTGAAGCAGACCAGCTACGACATGCGTGAGCGTGTCATGGCGTGGACCGGCATCCCGGTGTGTGTCGGCCTTGGCCCCACCAAAACACTGGCCAAGTTGGCCAACCACATTGCCAAGAAGCACCCCAGGTCCAAGGGCGTTTTCAATTACAACGATTTGACGCCAGCGCAAAAAACCAAGCTGTTGGGTCAAATTGACGTGAGCGAGGTTTGGGGGGTGGGGCGAAAAATCTCTGCGCGTTTGGCTGAGCACGGCATTCACTCGGTGCAAGATTTACGCGTCGCACACACGCCCACGCTGCGGGCGCAGTTCGGCGTGGTCCTTGAAAAAACACAACGCGAACTTCAAGGCACAGCGTGCTTGGATTTGCAAGAGATGGTGCCTGACAAACAGCAAATCATCAGCAGCCGATCGTTTGGCCAAACGGTCACCGAGGTGGCGGTACTCAAAGACGCCATGAGCACCTTTGTCGCCAATGCATGCGTGAAGTTGCGTGCGCAAGGCTCGTATGCCGCGTTGATTCACGTGTTCTTGTGCACCAACCGTTTCAGACAAGATCTGCCGCAATACAACCCATCCTTCTCTGTGCCGTTGCCGCAACCCACCAACGACAGCCTGGTGGTCAACCGCTGGGCCGACCACTTGGTGGGGCGTTTGTTCAAGCCAGGGTATGGCTACAAAAAAGCCGGCATCATGCTCGGGCAGATCACGCCCGTGGGACACACCCAAGCCGATTGGCTAGAGCCGGCGCCTGCGGGTGACACCCGTTTGATGCAGGCCTTGGATGGACTCAATCAGCGCTACGGGCGTGGCACCGTCAAGGTCTCGACACAAGGGGCCCATCACGCATGGCAAATGAAGCAAGAGCGCAAGTCACCCAGTTACACCACCGATTGGCAATCGTTGCCCTGTATTTGAGGTGTATCAATTTGCCAACCTTCACACATGGTTTGTCCTAGCCTTTGAATATCAGATGCGTCACAAATCGTTGGTATTCTTGTCACTCGGATTGCACGCAGAGACGCCCATGATTCCACCCGCCCTGAGACTTTTAACGTGTTGCTTGGTCATGGGGCAGGCCATCACCGCCATCGCACTGCCTGTGTAGA
>CAITHK010000070.1 GCA_903892175.1 uncultured Burkholderiales bacterium
CGACGAAGTGCGCTCCAAAGCCAAATTCGACCAGGTGCCACTGGCTTAGTGCCAGCCCTCAAAAACGCACCGTCTTACTTGCAGGCCAGGGACATCAGTTTGAGATTTCGGGTTTGGTCGGAGTAAATGATTTTTTTCTGAAACTGCTTCGCGAAGTCCGAGTTGTCGTTGCCAATCACCGGGTCGGAGTTCTTGTAAGAGATGATCACCAACTTGCCTTCGCGGTCGGCATAGAACACCCGGCTCTTGAGTTGCACCGTTTTTTCTTTGCAATCGAACTCGTACGACGACTGTTCGGAGCCAAACTTCACAAGCTGGGTCACCTTACCTTTGATCTTGGGGTCGTAGAACGGCACCCGGTTGACGATGGCGTGAGCGGTGAAGGTTTTGATCGTGGTGGTTTTGCCTTGCGGCGAGATGGCCGAATCGTAGTAGTCGTCGGTGCTGCCGTTGCCATCGTCGAAATACACCCAGGCAGAGTGCCCTGAGGCATGAAACAGCAAGCAGGCGAGAAGTGCAAACAATTTAAACATGGCCAAATTCTAGGGAATCCCCTAGCCGGGCCGCCAAGGCGTGATTGGTAGCATGCTTACGAATTACTCACGCGTTTGCCATTCTCATGTCTGAATCTTCACAGCCCACCTCCGCACACTATTTTTGGGAGGGGCTCAACGATCTAGGCATCGAGCACATCTTCTCCAACTTTGGCACTGACCACGTCTCCTTGATCGAGGCCTTGGCCCAGTGGGACCAAGAAGGCAGACCGCACCCCCAAGTTATTTTGTGTCCCCATGAAAACGTGGCCATTCACATGGCCGCAGGTTTTGCCGCAGTCACCGGGCGGGGCCAAGCGGTGATGGTGCACGTAGACGCGGGCACCGCCAACGCAGCCATGGGCATGCACAACATGTTTCGCGGTCGTTTGCCGGTCCTGCTGATGGCGGGCAAAGCCCCATTCACGGTGCATGGTGAACTCGAAGGCTCACGCGACAACTATGTGCACTTTGTGCAAGACCCGTTCGACATCGGCAGTTTGGTGCGTTCGTATGTGAAGTGGGAATACAACTTGCCCACGGGCGTGATCACCAAAGAGGTCTTGCGCCGAGGGCACACCGTGATGCAAAGTGACCCGCCGGGCCCCGTGTTCTTGACCTTGCCGCGTGAGGTACTGGCCGAAACTTGGGCCCCCGATGCCGTGCGGTCTTACCCCGAGTCTCGCTATGGCGCTGTGCTTGCGGGTGGCGTGGAGGCCTCCTGTGCGCATGCCCTGGCCGAGCAACTGCTGCACGCCGAGTACCCGATGGTGGTCACCGCCTACCTGGGGCGCAAGGCAGAGGCCGTGCATGCCCTGCAAGACTTGGCCGAGTTGTGTGGCATTCGGGTCTTCGAATTCAGCCCCAGCTACCTGTGCATGTCGCGCGAATCGCCCTGCTTTGCGGGGTTTGACCCGGCGATCGGTCTGGCCCATGCCGACGTGGGTTGGTTGCTCGATGTCGATGTACCTTGGTTGCCCAAATACGCCAGTCCCCAAGCCCATACCCGCTGGAGCCACGTGGATGTGGACACGGTTAAAAAAGATTTCCCCATGTGGGGCTTCGCCACCGACCTGCGCGTGCAAGCCGACTGTGCCACCGTGCTGCGGCAAGTCGCCGCCATCGTGCGCGACAAGGCCGATTCGGCCTTTCACCAGCGCGTCGCCGCCCGCATGGCTCAGATGCGTGCCGCCCAGCAAACGCGTGTGGCAGCCTTGCAGCAAGCCGCGCTCAGCCCTGGTCAAGTGGGGGCCATCTCGCCCGCCTATTTGTGTGCTGCCATCGGGGCGGCCATCGCGCCGCACGACGTGGTCGTCAACGAAGCCATTCGCAACACCTTTGCAGTGCTCAACCAAATTCCTCGCACCGAACCTTTGAGCATGATTGCGGGCGCTGGCGGCGGTTTGGGTTACAGCGGCGGCATGGCGTTGGGCATCAAACTGGCCCGGCCTCAGAGCCGGGTGGTGCAAATTGTTGGCGATGGTGGCTTTCATTTTTCCACCCCCAGCTCGGTCTATGCCACGGCCCAAAGCTATGGCTTGCCCATCTTCACTGTGGTGCTCGACAACGGTGGCTGGCAAGCCGTCAAAGAGGCGGTCTTGCGCGTCTACCCCCAAGGGGTGGCCAATCAAACCGACGAGTTTCAGGCCCGCTTGCAAGGCCAACAACGCCACTTTGAGCAAATTGGCCAAGCCTTTGGCGCCTATGGCGAATGCGTCAGCGACCCGGCTCAGGTGCCCGCCGCGATTGCGCGTTGTTTGCAAGCTTTGGACAGCGGGCAATCGGCGGTCTTGAATGTGCACATCGGTTTGCAATGACCGTGTTTCAGTGCCATGCCTTGTCTTGAATAGGAAACATCCCATGCGTCTTCATCACACCTTTGCGTTCACCGTGTCCCTGCTGGCAGGCCTGTGCCTGAGCAGCGCGACGGCTCAAACCACGGACTACCCCACACGCCCGATCACCATGGTGGTGGGCTACTCGGCCGGCGGCGGCACCGACGTGTTGGCGCGCATCGTGGCCGAAAAATTGGCCGCCTCTTTGGGCCAGCCCGTGGTGGTGGAAAACCGCCCTGGTGTGGGTGCCATCGTGGGCTCCACCTATGTGGCCAAAGCCAAGCCAGATGGCTACACCTTGCTCATGGGCGCGAGCGGTCCCATGGTCTTCAACCATGCGCTTTACGCCAAGCTGCCGTATGGCCCACAAGACTTTGCGCCTGTCACGCTGGTGGGCATTTCGCCCATGGTGTTGCTGGTCAATGCCAACAACCCGGTCAAGTCGGTGCAAGAGCTGGTGGCGTTCTCTAAGCAAAACCCCGACAAGTCGAACTACGGTGCCAGTTCGGCCTCGTTTCAGCTCATCACCGAGCTGTTCAACAACAAAACCGGTGGCCGCTTCATGTACATCCCCTATAAAGGGGCCAACGACTCGGTCACCGCGGTGATGACGGGCGACGTCACCATGACTCTGGCTGACGTGGGCCCCGCCAATGTGGGACTGCAAAGTGGCCGTGTCAAACCCTTGGCCGTCACTTCGGCCGAGCGTTTGAAAGATTTTCCCAATGTGCCCACCTTGTCAGAGCTGGGCATTGACCTGAAAGCCTCGCTGTGGAACGGCTTGCTGGCCCCCGCTGGCACGCCACCGGCCATCGTCAAGCGCTTGCAAGAAGAAGTGGCGCGTGTGATTGAACTGCCCGATGTGAAAAAGCGCATCAGCGGCATGTCGGTGATTCCGTACACCAACACTCCCGAAGACTTTTCCAAATTCATCGCCTCTGAAATTGTGTTGTGGACGCAAGTGGCGAAAGACAACCACATCAAAGCGAACTGAGGCCTGCCATGACCACCACTTTGTCTCGTCTGCTGTGCTTGGGTTTGGTGTTGTTGGGCTTGGTCAGCACTTCGGTGCAAGCGCAAAACTACCCGAACAAACCCATCCGTTTGATCGTGCCGTTTCCGCCCGGTGGCGGCAACGACGTGATTGCCCGCTTGATCGCGCAAAAACTCAGCGACCGTTTCGGCCAACAGGTGGTGGTGGACAACAAAGCCGGTGCCAACGGCATTGTGGGTTTGCAAGCCCTCATGCAGTCGCCCGCTGACGGCTACACCTTGGCGGTGGCCGCTGCCGGGCCCATGGCCGTCAACCCCAGTCTGTACGACAAGCTGCCCTACGACCCCACCAAAGACTTCTCACCCATCACCAACCTGGTGAACTACCCGTTGCTTCTGGTGGTGCACCCCTCGGTGCCGGTCAAAACCACGCTCGACTTGGTGAACTTGGCCAAGGCCAAACCGCAGCAGTTGTTCTTTGCTTCACCCGGCAGTGGCAACTCGGGCCATTTGGCCGGTGAGTTGTTCAACACCATGGCCCATGTGCAAACCGTGCACGTACCCTACAAAGGGCAGGGGCCCGCCTTGGCCGACTTGCTGACCGGTCAGGTGCAGATGCTCTACAGCAGCATTCCCTCGGTGTTACCCCAGGTCCGCTCAGGCCAGCTCAACGCGCTGGCGGTGGGCAGTGCCAAGCGCTTGCCGTCATTGCCCGACATTCCGACCATTGCCGAAACCGGTGTACCCGGCTATGAAGCGTATTCCTGGGTGGGCATTGTGGCCCCGGCCAAAACACCCAAGGCCATTGTGACGCGCTTGAACCAAGAGATTGTGGACATCTTGAAACAAAAAGACGTGGCCGAAAAACTCAACCAGCAAGGTGCCTTGCCAGTGGGCGACACGCCGGAGCAATTTGCGGCCTACATCAAGACCGAAATCGACAAGTGGGGCGCTGTGGTGCGCGCTGCCAACATCAAAGCCGATTGACCTTTTTTGCAAAGCGACACCCCATGAGCACAGCCAAACCCACTCCACGCCCCAAGAAGAAGACTCCCAGCGCCGCCTACAAAGCGGGCCTGGCCATGCGGGCCAAAGTGTTGGGCCCCGACTATGTGCAAAAAGCGTTTGACAACGCCAACGACTTGAACATGCCGTTTCAAGAAGTGGCCACCGAATTTGCCTGGGGCAGTGTGTGGACGCGCCCGGGCTTGTCGCTGCGTGACCGCAGCTTGGCCACACTGTCCATGTGCATCGCCTTGAATCGTCCGGCCGAGTTGCGCATCCATTTGCGCGGTGCCATCCGCAACGGCATCACCCGCACCGAGCTGCGCGAGTTGCTGCTGCATTCGTTTTTGTACTGCGGCGGGCCTGCGGCCTTGGACGCCTACAAGGCCGTGCGTGAAGAATTGCCGCTGATCGAAGCGGCTGAGGAGGCGTTGAAAAAAGTGGCGAAGGGCAGTGGGACCCAAGTCAAGAAAGCCAAAGCCTCAACGCCTAAGGCCAAAGCTAAGGCATAGCCTTACGCGGTCACGCGTAAGACAGCGCGCAGAAACTCGGGTGCAAAGTCTGCGCCATTAGGCCATACGAGAGTTCGCAATTCTGGATGGAGCTTGAAATCTTTGAAGTAAGCCGTGTCCTTCAAGGGTTCGAAGATTTCTCCATCCAGTTCGTCTTTGAGATGGACTTCACCTTCTGTGGCGTCCGCGAATCGAAGCCAAATCGTGTGTCCTTTGACGTATCGTGCATCAACAATGCGAGGCAACATGAGCGACTCCAGTGGTTCAATTCTCGGTAGGGGCTTGCTTGCGCGAGCCAAGGTCCACGTGCTCATCAATTCGGTCTTGTGAAGAGACCGCCATTACAGGACATGAGCCAGTGCGTGCTTTGGAAAGTTGCCGTTGACCTGACCGGTTTGGATGTCGATCGTGGCTTCGTGCTCGCCATTAAAGGCATGGAAGTGCGCTGGTGCATGATCGCGGTAGTACATGGCGATCACAATCCCGAAGAAGGGGCTGATGTCCGGCATGCCTCAGTGTAGCGCGAGGCTTTCAGCCCTGAAGTTACTGGGCAGAGGTTGGGCTGTCCAACCCCGCCATCCGCCCTAACACCTCGGCGGTGGACGCCGTGTCATGCAGGGCCAAGCCTTGGGCCATGGCCGCGGTGTAAACCGACGCACAGGCCGTGAACACCGGGGTGGGGCAATTGAGGGACTTGGCCATGTCGCCAATCACCTGCATGTCTTTTTGCCACACCTCCACCTTCATGGTGGGCGGGGTGTATTGCTGCTTGACCATCATGTCCATGCGCAGACGCATCACGCCCGTGCCCAGCACGGGGCTGGGGCCAAACAAGTCCAGCATTTGCTGCGGGTCCAAGCCCATCTTGCGCGCCAGCGTCACCGACTCGGCATAGGCCACGTTGTAAATCGCCACCAAGTGGTTGGCGGCGTACTTCATCTTGGTGCCGTTGCCATAAGCGCCCACGTGCGGCACGCTGTCGGTGAAGGCATTCAAAATCGGCAAGGCTTGTTGGAAGGCGGCTTTGGGGCCGCTGGCATAAATGGTCCAGGCGCGGTCTTTCATGCGCACGGCGGTGCCGCTGATGGGGCAGTCCAGCGCACTCACGCCCACGGCTTTGAGGGCTTTTGCGCAATGCATCTTGTCGGCCAAGGGCAGGGTGCTGGTTTCAATCACCAAGGGCGTGTGCTTGCTCTTGGCTGCGGCGTCGGCCAGTGATTGCGTGACTTGCTGCAGCGCGTTAGAGGTGGCCAGCGAGACGATCACGATGTCGGATTGGTCGCTCACTGCTTGCACGCTGGCCAAAGCCCGACCCCCATGGCTTTTGAGCCGTGTTTTGGCGGCAGGCGCGATGTCAAAGCCGCACACCTTGAAACCTTGGCGAAGTAACTCTTGGGCCATCACGCCTCCCATGATGCCAAGTCCGATGATGCCAATGCGGGGGCGGGTGTTGGTTGGGGTGGGGTGTTTTTTGGGGGATGTCAAAGCAATGCTCCTCACGTGGTCGATGCTGTGGGTGGGTGTGTGCGAATTATGGGCACCTGGGTCCGCGCAAAGCGCGCTGGAGCAAACCTGAGTGACACAGGGTGATTTCTCGGGCGATACACTCGTCCAAGTTAATCAACCCACGGGAGTTTGAACTTGGTCTCAACAACGACACGGTTTGGCAGCGGACAAGCTGTTCAACGACTGGAAGACGAGCAATTGCTCAAAGGCACGGGCGTTTATGCCAACGATGTGACGCCGCAAGGCCAAACGCGTTTGTGCTTTGTGCGCTCCTCTTATCCTCATGCACGCATTGTGTCCATCGACACCACCGCCGCGCAGGCCATGCCCGGTGTGCGCTTGGTCGTCACCGGCCAGCAGCTGGTCGACCAAGGTCGCCCCCCCATGCCGGGCGTGGCCAACTTCACGCGAGCCGACGGCACGCCCGCAGCGACACCTGTGCGCCATATCTTGGCGGTTGACCGGGTGCGCTTCGTGGGTGAACCCATCGTGGCCGTGGTGGCCGACACCGAGCAACAAGCGCGTGATGCGGCAGAGGCGGTGCAAATCGACTTTGACGAGTTGCCTTGCGCCGTGACGCTGACCGATGCCCTCAAGCCTGGTGCGCCTTTGATTGCTGATGCGCCCGACAACCGCGTGGCCGAAACCCGTTATGGCGACCGCGAGGCTGCTGCCAAAGCCTTTGCCTCGGCAGCCCATGTGGTGCAACTCGACATCACCAACCAGCGCTTGGCCGCTTTGACTTTGGAGCCTCGCAGCGTGGTGGCCTCCATCGACTCGGGTCGTCTGGTGGTGCGCATGAGCTCGCAAATGCCCACCGCGGTGCGCGGTGCGGTCGCGGGTTTGCTGGGCCTCAAGCCTGAGCAGGTCCGCGTGGTGGTGGGCGACGTAGGGGGCGGCTTTGGCATGAAAACCGGCCCTTACCCTGAAGACCTGGTAGTGGCCTACTGTGCGCACCGCTTGCAGTTGCCTGTCAAATGGATTGCCGACCGCAGCGAAGACTTCTTGAGCAGCTCTCACGGGCGCGACATCGAGTCGCACGCCTCGTTGGCCTTGGACGCGAGCGGCAAAATTTTGGCCCTGCGCATTGAAAACAACGCCAACGTGGGTGCCTACGCCGTCATGACCGGCGTGGCCATTCAGCTGTTGATTGGCCCCTGGGTGCAAACCAGCGTGTACGACATCCCCGTCATCGACTTCCACTTCACGGGCGTGTTGACCAACACCGCCAGCACCGGTGCTTACCGCGGTGCGGGTCGTCCGGAGGCAATCTACAACATCGAGCGCTTGATGGACGAGGCCGCGCGCCAAACCGGCATCGACCGCATTGCCCTGCGTCGCCGCAACTTTGTGCAGCCCGAGCAGATGCCCTACAAAAACCCCATGGGGCAAACCTATGACGTGGGCCACTTCGAGTCCATCATGGACCAAGGCTTGGCGCTGGCGCATTGGGACAGCTTCGAGGTGCGCGCCGCCGAGTCGGCCAAGCAAGGCCTGTGGCGCGGTTTGGGCGTGGCCACGTTCTTGGAATGGACGGGTGGCAACGCCTTGGAAGAAAACGTGCACGTGCAAGTGCTGGCCGATGGCGTGATTGAGGTGTTCACCGCCGTCAACGCCATGGGGCAGGGCATTGCAACCTCACTGGCGCAGTTGGTGGTGGACGTGTTTGGCGTGCCCTTGTCGCAAGTGCGCGTGGTCATGGGAGACACCGACCGTGGTAACGGTTTTGGCAGCGCGGGTTCACGCTCGCTGTTCACCGGTGGCTCCGCGGTCAGCGTGGGTGCCAAGCAAGCGCTGGACAAAGCCCAAGAGCTGGCCGCTCAAGCGCTAGAAGCCGCACCGCAAGATTTACGCTACGAACAAGGCAGCTTCCATGTCGCGGGCACCGACCTCCAAGTCAGCCTGGCCGAGTTGGCCAGTGCCCAACCCAACCAGCGCATTGAACTCAACTCCACCACCGCCGCCAAAGGCCCAACCTGGCCCAACGGCTGCCATGTGTGCGAGGTCGAACTTGACCCACAGACTGGCGAAGTGCAAGTGGTGGCCTATGCCTCGGTCAACGACGTGGGCCGTGTCATCAACCCGATGATCGTGCGTGGTCAACTCGACGGTGGCGCGGTGCAAGGCATTGGCCAAGCGCTGCTTGAGCATGTGGTGTACGACGACGAGACCGGCCAGCTGCTGACTGGCAGCTTGATGGACTACGCCGTTCCCCACGCCGACATCATGCCCAACCTGTTTGTCACCGAGATGGACCAAAGCATCCCGTGCAAAAACAACGTTTTGGGTGTCAAAGGCGTGGGCGAGTTGGGCACCATCGGTGCCACACCCGCTGTAGTCAACGCCGTGGCCGATGCTTTGGCCCGCCATGGCCGTGCCGAGTTGGCAGCGCAATTGCAAATGCCGCTCACCCCTTATCGCCTGTGGCGCTTGATGCACGCGGCTTGAAATCAAAAGGACACAACGATGCAGGTTTCTCTCCACGTCAACGGCCAAGCCGTGACCCTCGACGCCGCGCCCAACACCTTGTTGGTACAGGCCATCCGTGAACACATGCAACTCACCGGCACCCATGTGGGCTGTGATACCGCCCAATGCGGTGCTTGCACCGTGCTGATGAACGGCAGCTCGGTCAAGTCGTGCAATGTGCTGCTGGCGCAAGCCCAGGGCGCACACATCACCACCATCGAAGGCTTGGCCCAAGCCGACGGCACGCTGCACCCCATGCAGGCCGCGTTCAAAGCCTGCCACGGCTTGCAGTGCGGCTTTTGCACCCCCGGCATGGTGATGAGCGCCGTCGATCTGTGCCAGAAAAAGCCTGACGCTTCGGCCCACGAAATCCGCGACATGCTCGAAGGCAATTTGTGCCGCTGCACGGGTTACCAAAACATTGTCTTGGCGGTGCAGCAAGGTGCTGCCGCCATGAAGGCTTGAAAGGGGGCCCCACGTGTACGCATTCAACTTCGAACGTCCCAGCGCCCTGGCGCAAGCCGTGAGCCAACTGCAAGCCGGCGGTCAAGCACTGGCTGGCGGTCAAACGCTGCTGGCCTCCATGAAACAGCGCTTGCTCGCGCCTGAACTGCTGGTGGACTTGGGCGCACTGCCCGAACTCCAAGGTGTGTGCCAAGACGGCGAACACTTGGTCATCGGCGCCATGACGCGTCACCAAGACGTGGCCAGCAACGCCCTGGTGCGTCAGCACTTGCCCGGCTTGGCTGCACTGGCCAACGGCATTGGCGACAAACAAATTCGCGCCATGGGCACCTTGGGCGGCTCGGTCGCCAACAACGACCCTGCGGCTTGCTACCCCAGCGCGGTGCTGGCGTTGGGTGCCACGGTGGTCACCACCCAGCGCAGCATTGCGGCGCAAGACTTCTTTCAAGGGCTCTACAGCACGGCCTTGGAGCCAGGCGAGTTGATTGTGGCCATTCGCTTCCCCTTGGTACAGCGCGCCGCCTATGCCAAGTTCAAGCAGTCGGCCTCGCGCTTTGCCTTGGTGGGCGTGTTTGTGGCACAAACCTCAACCGGTGTGCGCGTTGCCATCACCGGCGCGGGCAATGGCGTGTTCCGCCACGCCGGCCTGGAAGCCGCGTTGACCCAAAGCTTCACGCCCGAGTCGGTGGCGCATGTGGCCATTGACGCTTCCGACTTGAACGGTGACTTGCACGCCAGCGCCGACTACCGCGCCCACTTGATCACGGTGCAAACCCAACGTGCGGTCCGCCTGGCCCTGGCATGAGCGCAGTGGCTGGACTGGCCAGCATTGACGCACTGACCCAGGCCCTGGCCGCCAATGGCTACTGGGCCGATCGGCGCTTGGCCACCACGGTGTTTCTGGCGCTCACCTTGCAGCGCCCCTTGCTGCTCGAAGGCGAGCCGGGCGTGGGAAAAACCGAGTTGGCCAAGGCCTTGTCCAAGGTGCTGGCGCGTCCGCTGATTCGCTTGCAGTGCTACGACGGCATTGAACAGCGCGAAACCCTGTACGAGTGGAACCACGCCGCCCAGCTCTTGCACATGCGCGCCGCGCACGACAGCGCCACGCCTGAGCAACTCGAGCGCGAGATTTACCAAGAGCGCTACCTGATTCGTCGCCCGCTGTTGCAAGCCTTGCAAACCCCGGCCCCTGGGGCGGTGCTTCTGATCGACGAAGTAGACCGCGCCGACGAGCCCTTTGAAGCGTTTTTGCTGGAGTATTTGGGCGAGTACCAAATCAGCATACCTGAGTTGGGCACGGTCACCGCACAGCTGCCGCCCATCACCCTGCTGACCAGCAACCGCACCCGTGAGCTCAACGACGCGGTCAAGCGCCGCTGCCTGTACCACTGGATGGACTACCCCGAGCGCGAGCGCGAGCTGGCCATTTTGCGGGCTCAGGTGCCGCAAGCCAGCCAGCAACTGACCCAGCAGGTGAGCGACTTTGTGGCCCAACTGCGCAGCCAATCCCTGGCCGCGCACTTTGCCCGTGTGCCGGGCATTGCCGAGAGCGTGGAATGGGCCAAGGCCCTGGTCGCTTTGCACACCACCACCTTGGATGCACAGCGGGTGCAAGACACCGCCGGCCTGCTGTTCAAGCAGCGCGAGGACGTGGCCGCCCTCAACGACCTGTTGGCACAACTCCTCAACCCCACGTCTCACGGTTGATCACCTCCCCGACCCACATGTTGGCGCTTGACAACTTGGCCGCCTTTGCACGGGCTTTGCAGCGCGCCGGTGTGCCCATCGACAGCGCCCGCGTGGCTTTGGCCGCGCAAGCCGCGGTGCAGGTGGGGGTGGCCCGCAAAGAGGACCTGCGATTTGCCCTCGAAGCCGTGCTGGTGTCACGGCCCCAAGACCGGGCTGTGTTTGAGGCGGTCTTCGAGGCGTTTTTTCGTGCGCCCGGTGATGCGTCGGCGCTCTTGTTGATGCGTGAAGAGGCATCGCCCGAGCGCGATCAGCCCGAACCCTCCGCCGCCCAGCGCCGTGCGCAAGAGGCCTTGGCCACGCCTGCCATGGTGCAGCCGCTGCACGACATGTCGGATGCGCCAGACGACGACCCCTTGGCGCTGCGTGCCAGTGCTTTTGCGCGCTTGCGTCAGGCCGATTTCAGAAGCCTCAGCGCCCAAGACATGCGCCACATGCAGCGCTTGCTGCGTGATGTGCACCTGGACTTGCCGCGCCTGCGTGGCCGACGTGTGGCCGCCAGCGGGCAAGGCACGCGGCTCGACTGGGCCCGCGCCATGCAATCGGCAGCACGCCACGACGGCGAGCTGGTGAGCTTGCCGCATTTGCAACGCCGCAAACAAGCCTTGCCGCTGCTCATCTTGGTGGACGTGTCCGGTTCGATGGCGGTGTATGCACGCTGGCTGCTGGCGTTCTTGCACCAGGCCACGCGCAAAGTGCCACGCTCGGTGTTTGCCTTTGGCACCCAGTTGACCGACTTGAACGCCGCGTTTCGCCAGCCCGACACCGACGCCATGCTGGCGAGCGTCAACCGCACGGTGCGCGACTACGGCTCGGGCACCCGACTGGGAGACGCCCTGCATGGGCTGCTGACACAGCACGCACGCCAGCTGGTGGGACGGCGTACTGTGGTGCTGCTCATCAGCGACGGCTTGGACACCGGCGAGCCAGAGGCGCTGGAAGTGGCCCTGCGTCAACTCAAGCGGCGCACGCGGCGCGTCTTGTGGTTGAATCCTCTGCTGCGCTTTGCGGGCTACACGCCCTCAGCGCGTGGCCCCGAGGTGTTGAACCGTTGCGTCGATGGCGTGTTGCCCATCCACAACCTCAACAGCCTTGAAGACTTGGCGCACGCCGTGGCCCAGGTGGTGCAACACTGAAACCCTGAACGGAGAATGAGATGGACATGCAAGGAAGCCGCACTCTGGCTGTGACGCAACAGCAGGCCTGGGACGCGCTCAACAACCCCGAGGTGCTCAAACGCTGCATCCCGGGGTGTGACAAATTTGAAGCCTCGGGTGACAACCGCTACACCGTGGGCGTGGCGATCAAGATTGGCCCCGTGTCGGCCAAGTTCTCGGGCTCGGTCCAACTCAATGACATCGTGCCTCCGCACAGCTATGCCTTGCAGTTCGACGCCCAAGGCGGCGTAGCCGGTTTTGGCAAAGGCGATTGCAAGGTGGAACTCAAGCCCTTGGAGACAGGCTGCGAGCTGCACTACACCGTGCATTCGCGCATCGGCGGCAAGCTGGCACAAATGGGCCAGCGCCTGATCGACGGCGCGGCCAAGTCGCTGACCGAAGATTTCTTCAGCCGATTTGAACAAGTGTTGAAAGACGACTCAGCCTGTGCCGACGCGCAAGGCCGCGCATCCGATGACGCCCACGCTGCGGCAGCACAGGCCGCGCCTGCAGCCACCACCTCGGTGCCCGTGTGGGTCTGGGTGGCCGGTGCTTTGTTGCTGGCCGCTGCGGTTTACGTGTTGCGCTGAAGCAGCGCGGCGGCGTTGCCACCGGCGACGGCCGCCAAATCATCGCCTTGTAACCCGGCCTCTTGCAGCCAAGCCACCGGGTCGGCTTCGCCCACTGGGTAGTCGCTGCCCATGACCAGACGGTCCACCCCGACGCGGTCAATCAGCACCTGCAACACCTGCGGGTCGTACACGCAGGTGTCGTAGTAAAAGCGGCGCAAAAACGCGCTCGGGCTTTGGCCATTCATGTGGCGCACGGTGTCAGGTCGGTTGGCCGTGTTGCGGTCTAAGCGGCCCATGTAGTGCGCAAAGTAACCGCCGCCGTGGGCCATCACCACCTTGAGTTGGGGGTGGCGCGTCATCACCCCTTCGTAAATCAGCGAGGCCATGCACTTGGTTTCTTCGATCGATTGGCCCAGCGAGTTCCACAACGCATAGCGCTGAAACCACGGGTCGCTCACGCCTTCGGGGTGAATCCACGCGGTCAGTTGGTGCGCATCCAGCAAGGCCCAAAATGGGTGGTACAACGGGTCGCCCATGTAGACGCCTTGGTAGCTCGACGACATGTTCACCACCTGCAAGCCCAGCTGGCTGCTGGCGCGCTCTAGCTCTTGTATCGCCAGTTGTGGGTCTTGCAGTGGCAACACCATGCTGCCAATGAAACGCTCGGGGTACAGCGCCACCCAGCGTGCCGCTTGGTCGTTGCAGCGCTGGCACAGCCTCAAGTCGGTGGCGGCATCGGCCCACGAGGTGCCTTGCAACACCGTGCTGGCGCTGACCACCGAGCGGTCGATGCCGCGTGCATCCATGTCTTGCAAGATCGCCTGCGGGTCAAACATCTTGCCCATCAACGCCTGTGCACCCGGGCGCGGCGCTTTGGCGGGCGTGGCCCCAAAGCCGGTGAACACGGTGCGGTTGGTGGATGCCTCAAACACCTCGTGCTCCAACATGTGCACATGAAAGTCAATGACCAGAGGAGGGCGTGCGGTGTGGGTCATGGGGTCAAAGTAGATAAGGGGTGAACGCAAACGTTGTAGAAGGGATTTTCAGTCACGAGGCTAAGCCAAGGGTGTGTTCAATGTGACTGCAACTCACACCACTGAGAGCGC
>CAITHK010000071.1 GCA_903892175.1 uncultured Burkholderiales bacterium
CTTCCAAATCGATATCCCAAGGCGTGAAGCTCGATAAAACCCTGAGCGGTACCTGGTACTTGCCGGCAAATTCGACCGAGCGAATTTGCAACACTTTGCTGCCCAAAGAGGCCATTTCCAGCATCTCTTCAAAGCACAAGGTCTGTAAACGACGCGCTTCGGGCACCACGCGCGGGTCGGTGGTGTAAACGCCGTCAACGTCGGTGTAAATCAAACACTCGTGGGCTTTCATGGCAGCAGCCACGGCCACGGCCGAGGTGTCTGAGCCGCCACGGCCTAGCGTGGTGATGTTGTCGTGCTCGTCTTTGCCCTGAAAGCCGGTGATGATGACCACGCGGCCTGCATCCAAGTCGGCACGCACGCGTGCGTCGTCGATGGATTCGATGCGGGCCTTGGTGAACGCGCTGTTGGTGCGAATGGGCACTTGCCAGCCGGCATAACTCACCGAGGGCTGGCCTTCAGCTTGCAATGCAATGGCCAACAAGGCCGACGAGGCCTGCTCGCCGGTGGAGGCCAGCATGTCGAGTTCGCGGTTGTAAGCGGAGTCGGCTTTAGAGGGGGCCAGTTCTTTGGCCAAACCCAACAAACGGTTGGTTTCTCCGCTCATGGCCGAGGGAACCACCACCATTTGGTGGCCGGCACGGGCCCACTTGGCCACGCGCTTGGCGACGTTGCGGATGCGCTCTGTCGAGCCCATCGAGGTGCCGCCGTATTTATGAACAATCAATGCCATATTGCGTGAAAAGGGTTAAAGATCAAAGCAAAGCTAAAGATTGTAGCAACGCAGCACCGCGCCATCGCGCCTGACAAAGCCGCGCCCCACCTTGATGTCGATGTGGTGGCCGCGCGTGGTGCAGGCTTTCACTTGCGCCAACAAGGCATGCAACTGCGCTGTGCTGGGGGGTTGTTTCTGCCGCACCAACCAGTGGCGCAGCACATTGCTTTGACGCGCCACGCTCAAGCCTTGCAAGGCGGAGATGTGCGGTGGATCGCCCACAGTTTGCAGATCTTGTTCGGCCACGTCTTGCAAAATTTCTTGGGCCTGTGCCGCATGCGCGGCACTGCGCGCAAAGGTGTCGCGAAAAGCAGGAAAGGTTGCCGCCAACACCGGCAGCACATGCGCACGAATTCGGTTGCGGGTGTAGCGGGTGTCTTGGTTGGTGGGGTCTTCCACCCAGGCTTGGCCCAAGCGACGCAAAGTCTCACGCAGACCGGCACCCGAAGCCTGTAACCAAGGACGGTGGTAGGTCACACCGTCGCGCACCAAGCGGCTTGGCATGCTGGCCAAGCCGGGCAAGCCTGCGCCGCGTGACAAGGCCAGCAACAAAGTTTCTACTTGGTCATCGGCATGTTGGGCCAGCACCACGTGCTGGGCTTGGCCATGCCAATGCTGTTTCACCGCATCAGCCAAAGCGCGGTAGCGGGCTTGGCGGGCAGCATCTTCTGGGCTCTCGCCGCTGGCATGCGCAGCATGGACACGCTGCACCACCAAGGGCACATGATGGTGCGCGCACAGGGTCACACAATGGGCTTCGAAGGAGTCAGCGGCTTGCTGCAAACCGTGGTGCACATGCACTGCAAACACCCGACCCGGCCAACGCGTGGCACAGGCCACCAACATGGCGGTGGAGTCGGCCCCGCCACTCAAAGCCACGGTCAGGGGCAAGTCCTGCTGGAGTGCGTCCAGCGACGGAAAGTCAGCGGGCGTCGGCTTTGGTGTCGTTGAACCGGCCATAGCTTTGCAGACGTTCGTAGCGCTTGTCCAGCAACTCTTTGACCTTGAGGTCTGTCACCTGGCGCCACGCATCGTTCAAGCCGCGCTTGAGCTGGGCGGACATTTGTTTGGAGTCTCGGTGCGCGCCACCCACAGGCTCGTTGACAATTTTGTCGATCAAACCCAGGGCTTTGAGCCGGTGCGCGGTGATGCCCAGCGCTTCGGCAGCGTCTTCGGCGCGGTCTGAGGTTTTCCACAGAATGGAGGCGCAGCCTTCAGGGCTGATGACCGAGTACACCGAGTACTGCAACATCAACACTTGGTCGGCCACGCTGATGGCCAAGGCGCCGCCAGAGCCACCTTCACCAATGATGGTGGTGATGATGGGCACTTCGAGTTGGGCCATTTCAAAAATATTGCGACCAATGGCCTCGCTTTGGCTGCGCTCTTCGGCATCTATGCCCGGGTAGGCGCCGGGCGTGTCGACAAAGGTGAACACGGGCAGTTTGAATTTCTCGGCCGTCTTCATCAAGCGCAAGGCCTTGCGGTAGCCCTCGGGGCGGCTCATGCCAAAGTTGCGAATGGCGCGTTCTTTGGTGTCGCGGCCCTTTTGGTGACCCAGTACCATGCAGGCATTGCCGTTGAAGCGGGCCAAGCCGCCCACGATGCTCAAGTCATCGGCAAAGTGGCGGTCACCGTGCATCTCGACAAAGTCGGTGAAGATGTCGTTGATGTAGTCCAGCGTGTAAGGACGCTCGGCATGGCGGGCAATCTTGGTGATTTGCCAAGGCGTGAGGTTGCTGTAAATGTCTTTTGTCAGCTGCAAGCTTTTCTTGCTGAGCTGATCGATCTCCTGCGATATATCGACCGCCGACTCACTTTGCACATAGCGCAGCTCGTCGATCTTGCCTTCCAGCTCGGCAATCGGTTGTTCAAAATCGAGGAAAGTTCTCTTAGCCAAAATCAATTACTCCTTAGCCACTCAGTATTCCACTGGCAGCGGATCTAGCGATCGCCAAATATACCAAGTCGCCACACTGCAGTAGGGGGCCCAAGCGGCGGCTACTTCGCGCACTTCGCTGCGGCTCACGGCCTCGCCTGAAAAATAATTGTGGCTGATGCCGTTGATCAAGCCCACATCATCCAGCGGCAACACATTGGGTCGCATAAGATGAAAAATCAAAAACATTTCTGCCGTCCATCGCCCAATGCCGCGAATGGCGACCAGCTCGTTGATGATGAGCTCGTCGTCCATCTCGGTCCACTGGCCCACATGCAGCGAACCGCTGTCAAAGTTAATGGCCAGGTCCACCAGGTATTCAATTTTGCGGGCCGATAGACCTGCAGCGCGCATGTCGTCCACCTTGAGTTTGAGCACATTGGCGGGCGTGATTTTTCGGGGCAACAGCGCAAATTTGTCCCACACGCTTTGGGCGGCTTTGACCGAAATTTGTTGTCCAACGATGCTGCGCGCCAAGGTCACAAACGCTTCGCCGCGCGACTGCAAACAAGCGTCGCCAAACTGAGGGATCAGCCGCTTCATCACCCGGTCCTTCTTGACCAGGTGTTTGCATGCCTCAGCCCAATACGTGGGCGTTGAGATGGTGATTTTGTCTTGGCGCGCCATCATCACCCGCGCTCCCAAGTGGTGCCAGTGGGCGAGTCTTTGAGCACCACGCCCAAAGCGGCCAACTCTTGGCGAATGCGATCGGCCTCGGCAAAGTTTTTCGCGGCTTTGGCGGCGGCACGCGCAGCAA
Source organism: uncultured Burkholderiales bacterium (assembly GCA_903892175.1). Taxonomy (GTDB): domain Bacteria; phylum Pseudomonadota; class Gammaproteobacteria; order Burkholderiales; family Burkholderiaceae_C; genus Limnohabitans. Next base: position 3,472 of record CAITHK010000071.1, read on the forward strand.
TCTGGGCCTGAATTGCGGCTTCATCCAACGAAGCACCTGCCTGCAAAAAGGTTTGTGGGGACTCTTGCAACAAACCCAGCACGCCTCCCAAGGCTTTGAGCAAGCCCGAGGTTTGCGCTGATTGGCTGCGATTGACTTCGCCCGCCAATTCAAACAACACTGCCACGGCTTCCGGGGTACCAAAGTCTTCATTCATGGCCGCTTGAAAACGCGCAGCCAGCGGATGTGCCCAATCGATGGGCACCGCTGCAGGAGGCACGGCATGCAAGGCGGTGTACAAGCGCTTCAAGGCGCCACGGGCATCGTTCAAATGCACATCGCTGTAATTGAGCGGACTGCGGTAGTGGCTGCGCACGACAAAGAAACGAATGGTTTCTGCGTCAAACTCTTGAAGCACATCGCGGATGGTGAAAAAGTTGCCCAAGCTCTTGGACATTTTTTCGTTGTCCACATTGATGAAGCCGTTGTGCATCCATACCTGGGCCATCGGCCTGCCTGACACACCTTCGCTTTGGGCGATTTCGTTTTCGTGGTGAGGAAACTGCAAGTCAGCCCCCCCGCCATGGATGTCAAAGCTCTCACCCAAGAGCTCGCAGCTCATGGCCGAGCACTCGATGTGCCAGCCTGGGCGCCCGGCACCAAACGAACTGGCCCATTTCACCTCATCGGGCTCCGTGGCTTTGGCCGACTTCCACAACACAAAGTCCATCGGGTCGTGCTTGCCGTCGTCCACGGCCACACGCTCCCCCGCTTGCAACTCGTCCAACGACTTGCCAGACAGCTTGCCATAACCCGCAAATTTGCGCACGGCGTAATTCACGTCGCCGTGGCTGGCGCGATAGGCCAAGCCTTTGTTTTCAAGCGCACCAATCATGGCCAGCATCTGTGGCACATAGTCCATGGCGCGGGGCTCAAAGCTCGGGCGTTCGATGCCCAGTGCGTCGGCGTCTTGGTGCAAGGCGTCCACCATGCGGTCGGTCAAGGCACGCACGCTCTCGCCGTTTTCAACCGAGCGTTTGATGATCTTGTCGTCAATGTCGGTGATGTTGCGCACATAGGTCACGCGGTAACCGCTGGCTTTGAGCCAGCGCTGCACCACGTCAAAGGCCACCATCGAACGGGCATGGCCCAAATGGCACAGGTCGTACACCGTCATGCCGCAGACGTACATGCGGACGTGTCCGGGTTCGAGCGGCGAAAAGGTCTCCAGCTCACGCGTGAGCGTGTTGTGAATGCGAAGCGTCATGAGTGAATGGTTCAGGACCGCAGATCGGGTCAATAAGGGTGCAAAGGCAAAGGGTGATGAAGACCCGCTGTTTTACAATGGCTCTCAGTATACAAAGCACATGAAAAACCCTCCCCCATCTTTTGACAGCACGGGCCGCCATCGACCTTGGGGCGTCCTACCAAGCTTCGCGGCCTTGGGTTTGGTGTGGGCGTGTGTGGCAATGCCTGCCTTCTCGCAATCCGACATGCCACAGGCTTGGCAACCCGGTGAATTGGCCAACACCACCCAAACCGACGAGCACCAAGAAGTGCGCAAGTTGTTGCGCCAAGCGAAATACAGCGCTGCCCTGATCTGGATTGAAGGCAGCCTGGCCAAAAACCCGCGCGACCCACAAATGTTGTTCTGGCAAGCCTTTGTCTTCGAACAAACCGCTCGCGCCGACAAAGCCCTGCCTATTTACTTGAGCCTGACGCAAGACTTCCCCGAGCTGCCCGAACCCCACAACAACTTGGGGGTGCTGTATGCGGCCCAAGGCGATTACGCCCGGGCCAAAGCGTCTTTTGACTTGGCCATTCGCAACAACCCCAGCTATGCTGTGGCGCATGAGAACTTGGGCGATGTGCTGTTGCACCTGTCTCAGCAGTCGTACCAACGGGCCTTGAGCTTGGAGCCCAAGCAACTCAGCGCCCACAAAAAAATTCAGCAACTCAAGCCTGCGCTTGAACTCAGCGAAAGAAAATGATGACCTTCCTCCACCTTTCACGCAAAACCCTGCACATCACCGCCTGGGTCTTGTGCGCATGGTCCACCTCTGTGGCCTGGGCACAAGACGCACCCCGGGTCAAACTGACCACCAATGCGGGCGACATCGTGGTCGAGGTCTACCCGGACAAAGCACCCAAGACCGCCGAGAACTTTTTGCAATATGTGCGCGACAAGCACTACGACGGCACGATTTTTCACCGCGTGATTGGCAACTTCATGATCCAAGGCGGCGGCTACGACCAGCGCTACATGGAGCGCGCCACCCGCGCTCCGGTGGTGCACGAAGGCCGTGAGGCCTTGGCCAAAGGTGGCCCACGCAACACCGTGGGCACCATCGCCATGGCACGCACCAACGTCCCCAACTCAGCGACGTCACAGTTTTTCATCAACGTGGCCGACAACGGTTTTTTAGATCCCAGCCCACAGCAACCCGGCTACACCGTGTTTGGCCGCGTGGTCTCTGGCATGGAGGTGGTGCAACGTATCAAATCGGCGCCCACCAGTTCTGGCGGCCCCTTCGCCACCGATGTGCCCCGCACGGCCATCGTCATTCAATCTGCAACCCTTGAGAAATAAAACCATGAGCAACCCACACGTCGAACTGCACATCTTGGACCACGGCGTCATCACGCTGGAACTCGATGCCGAGAAAGCGCCCAAGTGCACCGCCAACTTTTTGAGCTACGTGGCCAAAGGCCATTACGACAAAACC
>CAITHK010000072.1 GCA_903892175.1 uncultured Burkholderiales bacterium
CAAAAGCTATCGACTGTTTAGTGAGTTTCAATTGGGCAATTAAATTAACAGTGACTATCATTTGGCATCTATCGATTAATTTCGTTAACCTAAGGAGTTCCTCATGACCACACAAGCCCGCCCAGACATCAAAACCATGGCCAACCTCGAAGCAGCTTTTGCTGGCGAATCCATGGCCCATATCAAGTACCGCTACTTTGCAAAGTTGGCCCGTGAAATGGGCGACGAGGAAACTGCTCGCACTTTTGACGCAACGGCAGATCAAGAAGTGATGCACGCCTTTGGTCACTTGGACTTGCTTTACCCCAAAGCCACCATGACCCCCGCCAAGGCCTTGCAAATTGCCATCGACGGTGAAACCTACGAGTACACCGAGATGTACCCCACTTTCAGAAAAACGGCTGAAGCTGAAGGCAATGCTGCCGCAGTGGCTGAGTTGGATGAACAAATTGAAGAGTCCAAAGTCCATGCCGCCGAATTCACGGCCACTTTGGTGAAGGCGCAAAAGCGCTTCGCAGCTTTGGCCAAAGTGGAAGAACGTCACGCCAACCATTACCAAGCCCAGCTCGACAAACTGAAGGCCACGGCTTGATTCAACCCCCATTTTTCAACTGACAAAGGAAACACCATGACTCACGCTGATTTCAAAACCTACATTTGTATTGTTTGCGGCTTTGTGTATGACGAGGCCGCTGGTCGCCCCGAAGACGGTATCGCACCAGGTACCCCATGGGCAGATGTTCCAGAGGATTGGGCATGCCCTGACTGTGGCGTGGCCAAGGCTGATTTCGAAGCGGTCGAATTCTGACGTGTGTTGCTGCTGTCTTGGTACGCTTGAATGATGACCCCTCAAGAACTTCTGGCCCATGGCGACAACGGGCAATGCTGGCCACAGGCACTCAGTGCCAAGCAAGGTTATGACGTCCATGCGGCATACCAAGATGCACTCGCTGTTCGCGCCCTACGGATAGCCAGAGGAGAAAAACCGCGTGGTTACAAGATTGGATTCACCAACCGCACGATCTGGCCTCGTTACAACGTCTTTGGGCCCATTTGGGGCGCGGTGTGGGACACAACGCTCACGTCCAGTTCAAGTGCTCATGAGTGTTCTTTGTTTGGCTTGTGTCAACCGAGGATCGAACCAGAAATTGTTTTTGGCTTCAAGCACACACCCAAGCCTGACGCCACCCTGGATGACATCTACCACTCTTTGGAATGGATGGCGCCCGGATTTGAGGTGGTTCAATCGCACTTGCCGGATTGGAAGTTTGAGGTCGCTGACACCATTGCGGACGGCGGTCTCCATGGGAAACTGATCTTAGGGGAACAAACCGCGGTGTCTGCGGTTGCTAGTTCAGCACAAGACCTCCATGCTTTGCTTGCCAAAGCATCGGTTGCTTTGTATCGAGCACAAACGCAGGTTGAAGTGGGTGTGGGGGGACATGTATTGGACAGCCCCCTGCATGCGCTGGAACATTTCCTCAAGGAGCTCAGAGACTGCCCTGGTTCAACCGATATCCAAGCCGGTGATGTCGTGACCACCGGCACTTGGACCGACGCTTACCCCATCGAGTCAGGGCAGACTTGGCGTGCCAGTTTCAGCTTGCCCAGGTTTTCAATGTCTGTGAATTTTGAAGACTAAGTGCTGGGCCATAAATCCAATGTTTCCTTCAGCAGGAGGCTGACATCTTGATCGTGGCTTGCCGCACCGACGGGTCATGTGCGATCCGATAGGATGCCCGATTGACATGCTAATCAAACCCATCACATGCTGTGGACAGCGAGGATAAGGAGTAACCATGAATCGACGCCAATGGATGAACCGATCTGGCTTTTTGGGGCTAGGACTTGGATTGCCAAGCTTGCCTGCGTGGGCTCAAAGCCAAGGCATCAGCCCGGAAATGCAGGTGCTGAGCTTGTACATGAGCCAAGCGTCCCAAAAAAATCTGCCAGAAGACGTGGCGCAAGCAACCAAGTTCCACATTTTGGACACACTGGCAGCCATTGTTTCTGGGTCAAAACTCTTGCCAGGCGAGGCGGCGTTTCGTTACATCCAACGATTCAGCGGTCAGGGGGCGCGCACGGTCATGGCCTCCCGTTTGTCGGCCAGCACGCTCGATGCCGCTTTGGCCAATGGGGTCATGGGTCATGCCGACGAAACCGACGATTCGCACGGCCGCTCTCGCTCGCATCCTGGTTGCGCAGTGATCCCCGCCGCGTTTGCTGCGGGTGAAGAGTTCAATGTGTCGGGCACCCACTTCATGCGCTCGGTCGCCTTGGGCTATGACGTGGGCACGCGGGTCATGATGGCCATGGGCGGTCCCAAATTCAGCTACACCAGCCACAAGAGTTCTCACAGCATTGCGGGTGTATTTGGGGCGGCGGCGGCGGCTGGGTGTGCGGCAAATTTAAACCTGCAACAGATGCGCTGGTTGTTGGACTACACCTCGCAACAATCTTCGGGCATTGCCGCTTGGGGACGTGACGTTGATCACATTGAAAAAGCGTTTGTGTTTGGTGGCATGCCTGCCCGCAGCGGTACGTTGTCGGCGTTGCTGGTGAAAGCAGGCTGGACGGGCATCTCTGATGTTTTTTCTGGCGCAGATAATTTTTTCCAAGCCTATGCGCCTGACGTGAACCGCGAACTCATCGCGGACAAGTTGGGGGAGCGGTTTGAAATTGTTCAAACAGACATCAAAAAATGGAGTGTGGGTTCGCCGATCCAAGGTCCCTTGGATGCCATTGCGTTGATCCAGCAGCGCCGGCCGTTCCAGGCCGATCAGGTCGAGAAAATCTCCGTGCGTCTAGAGCCTTCGGTCTCGAAAGTGGTGAACAACCGCGACATGCCCGATGTGTGTTTGCAGCACATGGTAGCTGTGATGCTGCTAGACAAGACGGCTTCTTTCAAGGCCGCGCACGACGTTCCTCGCATGAAACATCCAGAGGTGCTGCAAATACGTGAACGCATTGAGCTGATTGCAGACGTTGCCCTGACAGAGTTTTTGCCCGTGCGTGTGGCCGTGGTGGAGGTGAGCTTAAAAAGCGGCGAGCTTTTGACCGAGCGTGTTGACGCCGTTCGAGGCACCCCTCGCAACCCAATGACCCAAGCCGAGGTATTTGCCAAAGCGCAAGATTTGCTGGGCCCCGTGTTGGGATTGGCCAAGTCCAAACGACTGATCCAGGCCATTGATTCTTTAGAAAAAATTGATTCCATCCGTAAGCTTGCTCCTTTGCTGCACGCTTGATTTCATGAAATGTAAGGAGAGATATGTTGTTGTTTGATCGTTATTCTTTAGGTGGTACCGAGCTTGTCAATCGGGTGGTGATGGCGCCAATGACGCGCAGCAGGGCGCTAGACCACAACACCCCCAATGCGCTGATGGCCGAGTATTACGGGCAGCGCGCCAGTGCTGACTTGATCGTGACGGAAGGCGTTTCGCCATCTCCCAATGGCCTAGGCTATGCGCGCATTCCTGGCTTGTTCAATGAGCACCATGTGGCAGGGTGGAAAAAGGTCACTCAGGCCGTGCACGACAAAGGCGGAAAGATATTTGCGCAATTGATGCACACAGGGCGTGTCGCGCATCAAGATAACTTGCCCGAAGGTGCCAAAGTGGTGGGGCCCTGCGCTGAGACCTGTCCCGGCGAAATGTGGGTGGACCGAAGTGGCGGCATGCAGACGCATACGCTGCCACACGCGTTGACCGAAGCGGAAATTCGCGATGTTGTGTTGGAATTTGCGCACTCAGCCCAATTGGCGATTCAATCGGGCTTTGATGGCATTGAGTTGCATGCAGCCAATGGCTATTTGTTGGAGCAGTTCTTAAACCCCTTGGTGAACAAACGCACCGATGGATACGGGGGCATCATGGCCAACCGCAATCGTTTCGTGGTTGAAGTCGCGCATGCTTGCGCCCAGGCCATTGGGGCGGGTCAAGTCGGAATCCGAATTTCTCCACAAGGTGTGTTCAACGGTACGGGTAGTTTTGACGATCTCGAGCCCCAGTACTTGTCGCTCATACACAAATTGTCTGAGTTGGGCCTGGTGTATTTGCATGTCGTGGACCATTCGGCGATGGGGGCTCCGCCCGTGTCGGTGGAGCTCAAGTCCAAATTGCGTCAAACCTTCGCGGGAACCTTCATTGCTGTGGGCGGCTTCACAGCGGAGACGGCAGAGAAGGCACTTGCTTCGCACGAGGCGGATTTGATTGCGTTTGGTCGCCCCTTCATCGCCAACCCTGATTTGGTGACACGTCTCAAGACAGGCGCTGCTTTGAACGATCCAGACATGAGCACGTTTTACACGCCAGGCGAGAAGGGCTACACCGATTACCCAAGTCTGGCTGTGTGAAGGCCTGCGTTCTTGTGTTATAGTCTTGGTTTTCCAGAGCGGCTGTAGCTCAGCTGGATAGAGTACTTGGCTACGAACCAAGGGGTCGTGGGTTCGATTCCTGCCAGCCGCACCAAATTGAACAAGGGTTTGCATCGAAAGACGCAAACCCTTTTTCTTTTGGCCTTCAGCAAGCACCGCCAATTGCTTTAGGTGACCGTGAAGAACCGTTTTTTCTTCTCTAATGTCGCCTGAAGTTTTTGGCTCTTTGTCTTCACCCTTCTCGGAGATCACAGCATGCATTTCAAACCTTGGCTTTTTGTGACTTGCTTCGCCGCAACCACACTGGGCGCGTTATCGAGCGCACAAGCCCAACAGGGCTACCCCAATCGGCCCGTCAAAATCATCGTGCCCTTTGCGGCCAGTGGTCCTGCAGACAACTATGCCCGCTTCATGGCGCAACGTCTGCAAGATGCGCTTGGGCAGCCCTTTGTGGTCGACAACCGACCAGGCGCTGGCTCCATCATCGGGACAGATGCTGCGGCCAAATCACCGGCAGACGGTTACACCTTGCTGATGATGTCCAACACCCAAACGGTCAATGAGTCCTTGATTCCGAACAAGCCGTTCAATTTGCTCAAAGACTTTGCGCCCATTGCCCCCATCAATTACTCAGACTTGGTGTTGGTGGTTAACCCCGCAGTGGCTGCCAATTCTTTGCAAGACCTGATTAAATTGGCCAAGGCCAACCCTGGCAAGTTGAACTATGCGTCCTCCGGCAACGGCACGCCTTATCACATGGCCGGCGAATTGTTCAAACACATGGCCGACATTCAAATGACGCACATCCCTTACAAAGGCAGTGCAGCGGCCCGTACCGATGTGTTGTCGGGACAGGTGGACATGATGTTCGATGCCGTGACCACCATGACAGAAAACATCAAGGCCGGCAAAGTGCGTGGCTTGGCCACCACCGGGCGTGTAAGGTCGTTGGTGGTGCCCGAGGTGCCCACGGTCAGCGAGCAAGGTGTCGGCAAATACGAAGCGGTGATTTGGCTGGGCTTGATGGCACCTGTGGGCACGCCCGATGCTGTGGTCAATCGTTTGAACACCGAGGTCAACAAGATCATCAACTCAGCCGACGTCAAAACGGCTTGGGCCAAGCAAGGCGCGGTGCCGATGTCGATGACGGTGCCTGCATTCACCAAATATTTGGCTGACGACGTGGCCAAGTGGGCCACCATCGTCAAGGTCTCTGGCGCCAAAGCCGATTGACCCCCCCCCACAGCGAGAACCGCCATGTCTTTGATTCAGTTTGAATTGAATGGTCAATCCCACAGCGTGGACGCCCAAGACAACGACAACTTGCTCGACGTGTTGCGCAACCAATGTGGCCAAAAGTCGGCACGCTTGGGGTGTGGCTTGTCTCAGTGCGGGGCTTGTCATGTGATGCTCGATAACCATGCGGTCCCCGCATGCAGCACGCCCATGTGGTCGGTGGCGGGTAAGCAGGTGATCACCCTGGAAGGTTTGGGGCAGACCGATAACCCCCATCCTTTACAAACTGCTTTTTGTCAGCAGCAAGCTGCGCAATGTGGCTATTGCAGCAGCGGCATGTTGATGACGGCCGCGGCTTTGCTCAAGCACAACCCGCACCCCTCGCCCGACCAAGTGCGTGAAGCCTTGCAGGGCAATTTATGCCGTTGTGGTGCCCACAACCGCATCGTGCGTGCTGTGTGTCAAGCCGCCCAGTCGATGGAGCGCGTATGAGTGCCGCCATCGAAAAACCCGTTGTGCTGCCTGGTGGTCTGAATACCAACCGTCTGCTGTCGCAGTGGTTGCAATTTTTACCCGACGGGCGCGTGCGCTTGTTGTCTGGCAAGGTTGAAATTGGTCAAGGCATCTTGCATGCTCTGGCGCAAATTGCAGCGCAAGAGTTGGCCGTGGACGTGAGGTGCATCGAGGCAGTGGCTGCAAGCACCGCATTCAGCCCCAATGAAGCCGTCACCTCTGGCAGTTTGTCAATTCAAGATTCAGGCATCGCGGTGCGCCTGGCCTCCCGCCATGCACGGCTTTTGTTCACCCGGGCTGCGGCCGAGCACGCTGGCGTGCCTGTGCAAGACATGGACGTGACAAATGGACAGTTCATCCAAGCCGGGCGTGTGCTGGGCAGTTACGCTGACCTTTGCCATCGGGTTGATCTCGCGCTAGAGGTGCTGCCTGCCAGCCAATTGCCTGCAGGACCAATGACCCGGGTGGCCTCGCCCATTCGTCCCGATTTGGTTCGTAAATTTTTCGCTTCTCCCGAGTACCTTCAAGACCTGGAGTTACCGGGCATGTTGCACGCGCGCATGTTGCGTCCACCCAATTTGCAGTCTCGCTTGAACGAAGAGGCTTGGTTGCAAGCCCAGGGCCATGTGCAGGCTTTGAATGGGGTGCAAGGGGTTTACCGCGAAGGGTGCCAGATAGGGGTCATTGCCAGCACCGAAGCCCAAGCCATCCAGGCCGTGGAAGCCTTGGCGCTGCAATTGACCCAGTTAGGGGCTTGGCATGTGCCCGCAGAGTTTCCCAATGCCGCCGAGTTGAGCAACTGGCTGCGCCAAAGTCCTTTGCAAACCACCACGGTGGCTAGCGCAGGGCCTGCGCCAGATCTGGCCCAAAGCCCCGCAGTGCGAAGCTTGCAAGCAGACTACGCACGCGGCTATTTGCACCATGCGTCGATGGCACCTTCTTGCGCGCTGGCGCAGTGGTTGGGGGACGGTGTTCAGGTGTGGAGCCACTCGCAAGGTATTTTCAATTTGCGACGCGACATGGCCTTGGCCTTAGGGTGTGTCCCCGAGCAGGTCACCATTGCGCATGTGCAAGGCGCCGGTTGTTATGGTCACAACGGGGCCGACGACGTGGCGTTTGATGCCGCGTGGCTGGCGCGTTTTGCCGACGGTTCTCCGGTGCGAGTGCTGTGGTCGCGTCACGACGAAATGGCCTGGTCGCCTTTGGGGCCAGCCATGAGCATTCGTTTGCAAGCGGGCCTGGATGCCCAAGACCGCGTGGTGTTCTGGCAGCACGATGTCTGGAGCCAAGGGCATGGCACTCGGCCAGGGCGCAATCCGACACCGGCCTTGCTGGGGTGTTGGTTGCAGCATGGCAAATTCCCAGTGCTGTTGGCCGAGAACGCCGCTTTGGCTGTGGGCGGTGGTTCAGACCGCAATGCGGTGCCACCTTATGCGTTTGACTCCTCACACATCTTCAACCACCGCGTGATGCAGATGCCCATGCGCGTGTCTGCCCTGCGGGGCTTGGGGGCGCATGCCAATGTGTTTGCCGCCGAGTCGTTCATGGATGAAGTGGCGCATGCCACTGGCCAAGACCCCTTGTCCTTGCGCTTGAACCATCTGGCGGACCCGCGTGGGCGCGCAGTGCTGGAGAAGGTGGTTGAGCAAGCCCGTTGGACACAACGTCAGGCTCGCCAGCAGGCCCACGCAGCACTTGGCGATGACACAGCTTGGGGGCAAGGCCTGGCCTATGCCCGTTACAAAAACACTGGGGCTTACTGTGCGATGGTGGCCGAAGTCGAAGTGGGCGAACAGGTGCGCGTCAAGCGTCTCTACATCGTGGCCGATGTGGGCCATGTGGTGGATGCAGACGGCGCCATCAACCAACTCGAAGGCGGTGCGATCCAAGCCGCCAGTTGGACCTTGATGGAAGCGGCACGATTTGATCGCCAACAAATCCTCAGCGTGGACTGGGAAAATTACCCCATTTTTCGTTTTGAGGATGTGCCTGAGGTCTCTGTGGACTTGGTGGGCGATTCATCTCACCCCTCGGTGGGCGCCGGTGAAGCCACCATCGGTCCTTGCGCGGCGGCCATTGGCAATGCGGTGTTCCACGCTTTAGGGGTCAGGGTGCGCGACATGCCGATCACCCCTGAGCAAATTCTCACCGCCATGAATCAGGCAGATACTGCTTGATCAGACAAATTCACGATTGAGGAGCTTTGATGGAATTGCATATTTTGAGTGGCGGCGCTGCGGCGGGCCTGGTGGAGCCCTTGCAGGCAGAGTTTGAAGCAGCACACGGGTGTCGCTTGATGGGCACCTTCAGCGCGGTGGGCGCCATGAAAGAAAAATTGTTGGCGGGTGCACCGTGTGACCTCGTCATCTTGACCCAAGCCTTGGTGGAAGGCTTGATTGCCTCGGGTCACGTGCGCGCCGACAGCTTGCGCAATCTGGGGGTGGTCAAAACAGGGCTTGCTGTCAAGACGGGCACGCCACATCCAGCGATTCAAACCCGTGCCGATTTGCAAGCGGCCTTCCGTGCGGCGCAGGGCATTTATTTTCCAGATCCCCAGTTGGCCACCGCCGGTATTCACTTTTTGAAAGTGCTCACCGCACTGGGCTTGCACGAAGAGTTGGCAGACCGCTTTCGCACCTACCCCAACGGCGCCACGGCGATGCGTGAAATGGCCAAGGCCAGCGGTCATGTCATGGGCGGTACGCAGGTCACGGAGATCAATTACACCCAGGGCGTGGAGTTGATTGGCTTGTTTCCCCAAGAGTTTGAGCTGGCCACGGTTTACGCCTTGGGTGTTGCCACCCACGCCCAGCAAGCCGCATTGGCGCAGCAATTGGCCGATCGACTGTGCAGCGACAGCACACGCGGCTTGCGCACAGCTTTAGGGTTTGAGTTGGCGCATTGACTGGGTGTTTTCAAACCAGACTGTTGTATGAGCAAAGCGTTCACCCGCGAAACCGATTCGGACGATGATGAAGAAGTCGGTTTGCCACCGCTGCCAGCGGGGGGCAAAAACTACATCACGCCTCAGGGATACGCGGTCTTGCGGGCGGAACTGTTTGATTTGATGGACAACGAGCGACCACGCATGGTCGAGATCGTGCACTGGGCGGCCAGCAATGGCGACCGCTCCGAAAACGGTGACTACCACTATGGCAAAAAACGCCTGCGTGAAATTGATCGCCGCATTCGTTTTTTGACCAAACGCCTTGAAATCGCCGAGGTCACCGACCCCAGCGTGCACCATGGCTTAGAACAGGTCTTTTTTGGCGCGACCGTGACCTATGTGGACGAGGACGATGTCAAACGGACCGTCACCATTCGGGGCATCGACGAGGCCGACAGCCTCAAAGGCGAAGTCAGCTGGATTTCACCCATTGCACGGGCCTTGTTGAAGGCGCGTGTGGGAGACGCCGTCAAATTGGTCACCCCCGTGGGCGTGCAAGAGGTCGAAGTCGTGAAGGTGAACTACCCAGCACCGCAAGCGCCGGCTTGATCACGTTTCACGGTCAATGCCAGAGATCACGCGTTGCGCTTGAAGTACCGAAGGCACCCGGCGCAGACTGTTGAGCACCGAATCTAAGTGTTCTTTGTCGCGCACGGAAATCACAAAACGCAAATCGGTGGCTTCTTGGCCGCTGACCTCATCGGCCATGTTCACCAAGGTGATGTCAGCTTCGGCATTGGCGATGGCTGCGGCAACGCGTGCCAAAACACCTTTGCCATTGTTGACGGTGACGACCAGCGCCACTTCGAAGTGGCGGGTGGGCTCATCCGTCCACTCGACGGCGATGAAGCGCTCGCTGTCTTTGTGCTTGAGTCGTTGGGCAACCCCGCAATCGTGGGTATGCACCACCAAGCCTTCACCTCGGCCTAAGTAGCCCAAGATCGCGTCGCCTGGAATGGGGCGACAACAGGGCGCGTATTGCACCGACGCGTTTTCGCTGCCATCCACCACCACGCCGCCTTGAGAAACGTTTTCGTGGGCTGTGAAGCGCTCGCGGCTCATCAGCAGTGCATCGGGCTTTTGACCCGCCTCGGCGAGTAATGTGGCCAAGCGCTTGGCCACAATACTGGCCACACGTTTTCCCAAGCCAATGTCCACCAGCAATTCGTCTTGCGTTTTGCTACCCGTGAAGCGTTGCAATTTGTCCCAAAGGGCTTGGTGTTGCGCATC
>CAITHK010000073.1 GCA_903892175.1 uncultured Burkholderiales bacterium
AATCAAGCTGCCATCGGTGGGGCCTGTGGCCGTGTATTGGTGCGCAATGTTGCCACCAGCGCCGCCCTTGTTGTCGATGACCACCGAGGCCCCGATGTTCTCGCTGAGCTTCTTGGCGATGATGCGTGCCGCTGTGTCGGCGGCACCCCCAGCAGCGAAGCCGACCACCATGGTGATCGATTTTTTGGGAGGGAAGTCTTGTGCGCTTGCCGAGAAGGCCAATAAACCGCTGAGCAAACAAAGACTGAGATGGCGACGTGTGGTGTGGAACATGGAAGCTTTCATGAAATGCGCGAATCGTGGAATTTTACAAACGAGGTGTCGTGCGTTTGATGTATTTTTTGCAGGCATTGATGCTCTCTAAGCATAAAAAAATTCACCACTCAAGGATTCAAAACATCTTGGGTATCTTCCAACATCAGGTCGTGAAAGATTTGTGCTGCGGGTGAGAGTTGCGTGTTTTTTCGACGAATCAAAGCCACTTTGCGTTTTACCGTGGGACGCACCAAGGGGACTTTTACCAGGCCGGGCCGCTCCCCATCTGGCAAGGTTGACGAAGGCAAGATGGCGCATCCCAAGCCCGCCGACACCAAGCTCACCGCCGTGGCGTGGTGCTGCACCTCGTAAGCACTTTTCAAAGCGATGCCACGTTTGGAGAGTTGGTAGTCCATGGAAATGCGCGTGGCCATCAAGCCGCTGACCGAGATCAGGTCGATACCTTTCATCTCTGACCAACTCACCGTCGCCTGTTGGCTCAGGACATGCTTTTTAGGACAAATGAAAACCAAAGGGTCGTCTAACAGGTGTGACTCCAGCAAATCCGGATGCGCTTCGTTTTGAATCGCAACGCCAAATTCCGCATGATTTTTCAAAACCGCTTCACGCACTTCGAATGACGACGCATCGATCATGCGAATGCGGTTGTGCGGGTAGTGCCTGGCATAGCGTTGAATCAACTTGGGCAGCAGGTAAGACGCCATGGAGGGAAGGCAGGCCAAGGTGAAACTGCCCTTGTTTTGAGCGGTCGATTCTTTGAGCCGCGCAATCGTGGTCTTCATCTCACTGACCATCGCACGGGCTTGTGGCAAAAACTCTTTACCTACGGGGGTGAGCTCAACCTGGCGCGTGGTGCGGTGCAGTAATTGGAGGTCGAGTTGTGCTTCGAGGGCTTGAACCCGTCGAGACAAGGCGGTTTGTGTGATGTGCAGCTGGTCAGCCGCCTTGCTGAAGTTACCCAACTCTGCGGTGACCACAAACGCTTGGATGCCGTCGAAATTGATTTTCATCGTATCAACCGCATACAAGGCGTCGGTTTACTCATCACTCAAACCAATGGTTTTGGGTTGGCGTTTTTCCACGGCATAGCGCAGCAGCGCGGCGGTGCGAAACACGCCATGCGCGAACTTGCCGTAGGGCAGGGTGGCAAACAAGGCCATCACCACGCCTAGGTGAGCTGCCAGCAAGGCCGGCAAGGCCGCGCTGTCACGCGCCAACCACAGGGCCAGGCCTGTCAAGCTGGTGAAAAACAACAGGGCGATGAAGCCATAGTCCATGGGTTTTTGTGCGGTGTCCCCGTGCATGGGGTGACGTTGCCATTTGAGTTTGAACAAGCCCACCGTGCCCAGCAGCAAGCTCAGCCCGCCCACCACGCCCAAAATTTTGGGCAAGCTGGGCAAGTCATACGGCGCTTGCCAACCCAGCACATAGTGGTACAGCGTGGCCACGCTGGTGGCCGCAAAGCACAACATGAATCCATAGAAGGTCAAGTGGTGGGCGCGTTGACGCGACAGACTGAAAGCGTCGTCTTCGTTGTTGCAGCCTTCGCCATGGCCTCCGTCCAAGTACCGCAGACGCAGCGCGTCATGCGCAGCTTCAGCCGTGGCGGGTGATGTGAGCGCCGCGCCGCTGGTGGCTGGGGTGACTTCACGCCAGAAACGGCGCACACCCAAGCCCAAGGCCAGTGCAGCGAACAAGAACACCGGCGCAAACAGACTGACCAACAGGTTGTGCGGGAAGATTTTGTAAAAGTTGCCGCCCAAGCCTTGGGCTGTCAGCGTGCCATTGAACTGCAAGGCCAGCAGCAAGAACAAGGTCAGGCCAGCCGCCAACGCCAGCGACAGCGTGAGACCGTTGCGCTGGTACAGCGCACCCAGGGCCGGTGGCCAGGCGTAGTCGGTGTAGGTTTGCCCGCGCAGCTGCGCCATCGATTGCGGCACGTTGACAGCAAACACATGGGGTGGTGCGTATTGGCAAGCATGCAAACACGCGCCGCAGTTGTGGCACAGGTTCGCCAGGTAGTGCACATCGGCCTTGCCAAATTCAAGTCGGCGGGTCATTGCAGGAAACACCGCGCAAAACCCTTCGCAGTAGCGACATGCGTTGCAGATTTGCAGTTGTCGCGCCACCTCGGCTTCAGCGGTGGACAGGGGCAGAGCACCTTGCGCCAAAGCGCGTGCTTCTTGGGTCAGGGCTTCAAGCGTTTGCATGGTCTGCCCCCTGTGTCTGGCCCAGTGCCGCGCGTGCTGCGTTGCTGCCTGCAATGCGGCCGAAGGCGGTGCCAATGGACATGCCAACACCGGCTGTGTAGCCTTTGCCCAGTACGTTGCCAGACATGATCTCTCCCGCCGCAAACAAGTTCTCGCTGGGTTTGTCTTGGAAGCGGACAGCGGCCGTTTCGTCGGTTTTCAGACCCAAATAGGTGAAGGTGATGCCGGGACGCAGTGCGTAGCCGTAGAAAGGGCCAGTGTCGATGGGGCGAGCCCAATGGGTTTTTGCCGGGGTGATGCCTTCGGTGTGGCAGTCGTCTTGCACATTGTGGTCAAAGGTGCCCACGCGGCAGGCTTGGTTGAATTCGGTGATCGTGTGCATGAAGGTGTCCACGGGCAGGCCCAATAGGGCGGCCAGTTCGGGCAGGGTGTCGGCTTGGATGCCGTCAAATACGGGCGGCATGAATCGGCCAATTGCTTTGCTGTCGATGATGGTGTAACCAATTTGGCCAGGTTGTAGCGCCACCAGGCGACCCCAGATGGCGTAGCGCTTGGGCCAGAAGTCTTCGCCCTCGTCGTAGAAGCGTTTGCCTTCTTGGTTGAGCACCACGCCCAGCGACACGCAGTCCAGGCGGGTGCAAATGCCACCGTCGTACTCGGGCGCACGCGCATCAATGGCCACCATGTGGGCTTGGGTTTTGTCGCCAATCATGTCGGCGCCATGGGCCATCAGGTCTTTGATCATGAGGCCTTGGTTGTAGCGGGTGCCACGGACCAAAAAGTTGTCTGCCGTCCACTCGCCCCATTCGTTTTGGCCCCAGGCTTCGCGCAGCCACTCACGGTTGGATTCAAAGCCGCCACATGCCAACACGCAGGCTTTGGCGGTGATGCGTTCTTGGCCCACATAGGCCGCCACAAAACGCCCGTCTTCCATCTCAATGTGATCGACGGGGGCGTTGTAGCGCACCTTCACGCCCAGTTGTTCGGCGCTGCGAAAGTAGGCGTTGACGAGGGCTTTGCCTCCGCCCATGAAGAAGGCGTTGGTCCGGGCCACGTGCAGCGTGCCTGATAGCGGTGGCTGAAAGTGCACGCCGTGCTTGCGCATCCAGTCGCGGCAGTTAGACGATGCGCGAATCACCAAGCGGGCGAGTTTTTCGTTGGTGATGCCGCCCGTGACTTTGAGCAAGTCTTGCCAATACTCTTCTTCGGGGTAGGCCTCCACCAGCACATCTTGTGGCTCATCGTGCATGCAGCGCAAGTTGCGTGTGTGCATCGAGTTGCCGCCACGCCATTCTTTGGGAGCAGCCTCCAGCAAGGTCACGCTGGCTCCCGCTTCTGCAGCCATCAGCGCTGCACACAAGGCGGCATTGCCACCCCCTATGACCAATACATCGGTACTCATACCTCGTCCTTAAAAGCCAAACAGTCGGGCCGGGTTGTCTTGCAGAATTTTTTGACGCGTGGCGGCATCTGGGGCCCAGTCTTTGAGTAAGTTGAACAAGGCCACTGAGCCCACTTTGTCGGCAAAAGACAGATGGGGGTAATCGCTACCCCAAATCACGCGGTCTGCGGCTGCGCCCAAGATGGCTTGGGCCATCGGCAATGCATCGGTAAATGTGGGGGCCGTGGCCATGCGGTAGGTGCCGGTGAATTTGATCCAGGTTTTACCGGGGCCGTTTTTCAGCAAGTCCAGCAACTGCACAAAGCCGTCTTGCTGTGGGCCTTTCGCGCCCAAGAACATGCCCATGTGGGCCAAGCTGTGGTCGACTTTGAGTTGCGCCAAGGTGGGCAACATTAGGTGGGTCAACCAGCCGGGCAACAAAAAATCGAGGTGCCAGCCCAGTTCGGCGCAGCGCGCATCCAGGCGCTGTATGCGCGGCAGCATGCGCTCAAGCAAACCTTCTTCGTAAGGATGCACAGGCGACACGTTGATGCGCACGCCGCGTACGCCCAGCGCATGCATGGTGGCCAGTTCTGCGTCCGCGATGTGCTCGTCCACATCCACGATGGCGCGTCGCAGCGCCGGGTCCATGTGGCGCATGGCGTCAAACATGCAGCTGTTGTCACGGCCATAGGCTGAAGGTTGCACAAACACAAAACGTTTCATGCCCAAGAGTTCAGCCAACTGCAAGTAATCGCTGAGTTCTGCGACGGGAGGCGTGTAACGCAAGCCACCCGCGTAGGGATAGCGATCAGAGGGTCCAAAGACGTGGAAATGGGCATCGCAAGCGAGTGCTGGCGACTCAAAGGCAGGGTCTGTGTCGTGGTGTGTAGGCATGCTAACTATTTTACGCAGGCCTTACGCAGTGCTTGAACGTCTTGTCGTGCGGCGGACATCAGATACGCCACGTCGTTGCCAGCAATGATGAAGCGCGCGCCCAGTGCGGTGAGCTGGCTTTGCAATTCCAAGTCACCGCGAATGCCGCCAACGCCCAGAAACTTGCCATGCTTGCGACACGCTGCGGCGGTGGTTTCGTAAGCTTCTTTGATCTTGGGGTGTTTGAGCTGTCCGGGGATACCCATCTCGGTACACAAATCGTTGGAGCCAATCAGCAGCATGTCAACGCCTTGTACGGCTGCAATGGCCTCTGCGTTTTCAATGCCCTGTGGCGTTTCCAGCATCACGATGACCACCGTGTCGTGGTTGAGTCGGCTGTTGTTCTCCGCCAGAGGGATGGCTTGGTAGCCCAAGGCCGGGTTGGCGCCCATGACCGAGCGGTGGCCGATGGGGGGGAATTTGCAAGCGGAGATGATGGCTTGGGCTTGTTCTGCTGTGTTGACGTGCGGAATGATGATGCCTTGCGCACCACCATCGAGTACGCGGCTCATGTCGCTGGCCAAGTGGCCGGGTACACGCACGAAGGGCGTGATGCCGTGGCCAATGGCGGCCACGCAAATGGCTGAGGTGGTGTCGTGCGAAATTGCGCTGTGCTCCATGTCCACGTAAATGGCATCAAAGCCGCACGAAGCGGCCATCGGGCCGATATCTGCGGTACGCGCTTGGCGCAAGCCCATGCACAACACCAGTTGGTCGGCGAGCAGGGCTTGTTTGGCTTTGTTTTGGTAATTGGGCGTAGTCATATCGGTTTCTTCTTTCGGGTTATTCAACTTTGATGGCAGATTTGGTCACCACGCTTTTCCAAATGCGTGATTCGTCTTGAACTTTTTTGCTGAAGTCTGCGCTGCTGCGCGCCACAGCGCGCGCGCCCGTGGCGGCAAACACCTCCATGACTTTGGGTTGCTCCACAGCACGCGCCACGCCTTGCTGAATGCGCGCCAGCACGGAGGGCGGCAAACCAGCAGGAGCCATCAGGCCAAACCAGTAGACCATCTCATAGCTGCCGTAGCCGGCTTCCGTGAAGGTGGGCACCTCGGGGATGAGTGGGTGTCGCTCCTTGCCAACCACAGCCAGGCCACGCAACTTGCCGCCTTTTATGTGCTGTGCGGCAGAACCTGCGCTGGACAAGCCCACATCAATGCGACCTGCCATCAAGTCGAGCAAGGCTGCGGCCACGCCCCGGTAGGGCACATGGGTGAGTTCTGCGTTGGCTTGAATAAAAAACAGTTCCGTGGCCAAGTGCGCGGAAGAGCCTTGACCGCCTGAGCCATAGGTCAAAGTTTTCGGGCTCTTGTGGGCTTGGTCCACCAAGTCTTTCAAAGTTTTGTAGGGTGCGTCAGCTTTGACCATCAGCACGGCAGGCGCTTCGGCGATGGTGCTGATTTTGACGATGTCTTTTTCAGGGTCGTAGGGCAGTTTGTCGTAAAGCGCAGAGGACACGGCAAACGAGTTGTCGGTGACCAGCAAGGTGTAACCATCGGGC
>CAITHK010000074.1 GCA_903892175.1 uncultured Burkholderiales bacterium
GAAGCTCCCATTTTTTATTGAGAGAGGCAGATCAACTGCGTGGAACAGCCTTCTTGGTAGCCAACATGTCCAAGTTTTCCTTAACTGCTTCACGCACTAGTTCATGAAGGTCCGCTGTGGCCGCGTCGTCAAGCTTGGTAATAAGAGCTTCACGCATACGAGGCTCCCAAAACTTGCTGATGTGCATCGCAATGTCATGCTTGGCCTCATGGCGATCAGGCATGCTTTGAAAAAAATCACCAATGCGATTGGCCATACCCACAAGATTACCGATATCCATGCTGTTCTACCTCGTTTTATTTATTTGTTAAACCGCCACCAAGCCAAAGCGCTCGGGAAAACTGTACGCAACCAAGTTGCCACCTCTGACATAGCCAGCGAGCGCTAAGTTGCTGGCCTGAGCCACTTCTATCGCAAGGGCTGTAGGCGCAGAAACTGCAACCAACACACCCGCACCAAACACTACCGCCTTTTGAACCATTTCAAAACTGGCTCGACTGGTGATGCACAAAAACCCATTACTGGGGCTGACCTTGTGACGCACCAAATCGCCGATCAGCTTGTCAAGTGCATTGTGGCGACCAATGTCTTCACGTACACGCAAAATTTGGCCTTTGCTATCCACCCAAGCGGCAGCATGCGTGGCACCTGTGAGTTGCTGAATGTGCTGCCAATCGCGTAGGCTGGCTTCCGCCTTGATGACATCCTCGGCGCTCACTTGAAATGGAGGCACCGGACTCAAAGCACGACGGACTTGTGACAAGCTGTCGGTGCCGCACAAGCCACAACCGGTTCGACCAGCCAAGGTACGCCGACGTTCTTTCAAACGCCACTCACACGCCGATGACACTTCCAAATGAAGCTCAATGCCCTCAGCCACCTCGCGCTGCTCAGTGCCATAAAGTTCTTGCGGCGAGGCCAACAGACCTTCGGTTAAACCAAAGCCTAGAGCAAAATCTTCAAGGTCGGCGGGGCTGGCCATCATCACGGCATGTGAAATGCCGTTGAACACCAACGCCACGGGTACTTCTTGCGCAACAAAATCCTGCCTTGTTTGAAGTTGCCCAGCCTTGCAGCCAGTGACTGCAATCTGAGAAACACCAACAGGAAGGACCTCTGCCGATCTGACCATCATTTGCCCATCACCTCAGGGTGCTTAACATCAGTCTTAGGCAGCAAGTCAATTTGGTTTTTACTGAATTTCACGTAGCGTTTTTGCCATTCAGACGGCTGACTCACCGCCACGACCTGAACCGCAGTCACCTTGTATTCAGGGCAATTGGTGGCCCAGTCTGAACTGTCAGTGGTAATAACGTTTGCACCAGACTCTGGGAAATGGAAGGTGGTGTAGACCACGCCAGGCTGCATGCGCTCGCTAACCTCGGCACGCAACACGGTGCGCCCAGCGCGGCTTTCGATTCCTACCCAATCCATGTCCTTGATGCCACGCTCTTGCGCATCATATGGATGGAGCTCCAAACGGTCTTCGCTGTGCCACATATTGTTAGGTGTGCGTCGTGTTTGAGCACCCACGTTGTATTGCGACAAAATGCGCCCCGTTGTCAACAACAGCGGGAACTTCTGTGTCACCTTTTCATCACTGGCGATGTAAAGCGTATTGAAGAACTTGCCTTTACCACGCACAAATTTATCGATGTGCATGATAGGTGTGCCTGCCTCATCGGTGTTTTCGTTACAAGGCCATTGCACACTACCCAAGCGCTCAATCTTCTCGTAGCTCACACCACGGAAGCTTGGCGTCAACTCAGCAATTTCTTGCATGATTTGCTCGGGATGGTCGTAATGCATTGGGTAACCCAAAGCATTAGCAAACTTCAAAGTTACTTCCCAATCTGCCAAACCGGCCATTGGAGGCATTGCCTGACGAACTCGAGAGATGCGACGCTCTGCATTTGTAAACGTGCCATCTTTTTCAAGGAATGAACTACCGGGCAAGAAGACGTGCGCAAACTTAGCAGTCTCATTCAAAAAGATGTCTTGCACCACGATGCAGTCCATTGAAGACAACGCTGCTTCTACGTGCTGCGTATTGGGATCCGACTGAACAATGTCTTCGCCTTGGCAATACAAGCCTTTGAAGCTGCCGTCTAAGGCTGCTTCAAACATATTGGGGATGCGCAGACCTGGCTCAGGACTCAACGTAACGCCCCATGCGTCTTCAAAGAGTGTGCGAGTCGTCGTGTCCGAAATATGGCGGTATCCAGGCAACTCATGTGGGAAGCTGCCCATGTCACAGCTGCCTTGCACGTTGTTTTGTCCGCGCAAGGGGTTAATGCCTACGCCCTCGCGACCTACCATGCCGCAAGCCATCGCCAAGTTAGCAATGCCCAACACCATGGTCGAACCTTGTGCATGCTCGGTCACACCCAAACCGTAGTAGATTGCTGAGTTGGGACCACTGGCGTACAAACGTGCGGCAGCGCGCACCTCAGATGCTGGAACGCCAGTGACAGTCTCAAACGTCTCGGGTGAATTCTCAGGCTTGGACACAAAGTCACGCCATTCATTGAAGCTCTTATCGTCGCAACGCTCTTTGACATAAGCATCGGCAATCAAACCTTCGGTCACCACCACGTGAGCCATTGCAGTGATCATGGCCACGTTGGTTCCTGGCTTCAAAGCCAAATGATGGTCAGCCTTGACGTGAACGCCATTAACCAAATCAATCTTACGTGGGTCAATCACGATCAAGCGTGCACCTTCGCGGATACGTCGCTTCATGCGAGATGCGAACACAGGGTGCGCATCGCTTGGGTTCGCGCCAATTACCATGATTACGTCAGCATGCTTAACTGACTTGAATGTTTGTGTGCCAGCAGAAGTACCCAAGGTTTGACCCAAGCCAAAACCTGTGGGCGAATGACAAACACGGGCACAGGTGTCAACGTTGTTAGTGCCAAATGCAGCACGAATCAGCTTTTGCACCAAATAAGTTTCCTCGTTGGTACAACGAGAAGAAGTAATGCCCCCAACAGAGTCTTTGCCGTATTCAGATTGGATCTTCTTAATGCGAGTTGCTGCATAAGTTAGCGCCTCATCCCAGCTCACA
>CAITHK010000075.1 GCA_903892175.1 uncultured Burkholderiales bacterium
CCTTTTGGCAACCCAACCTGGCGACCAGAGCACGCCCCTCCCCGGTCAGCGATTTTTGACAGAAAGAAAAGGACGCACCACATCCACGATGCGTTGGGCATCTGTCCCGGGCGGCAAGAACCCAAGGTAGCTGCCATCTTCGCCCATCACATAGATGAAAGCAGAGTGGTCAATCGTGTAACGCAACCAACCGCTGACGGGAACTTTTTGATGGAACACCCGATACAGGTTGGCCACCTTGCTTATGTCAGCCTCGCTGCCCGTCAACCCTATCAGCTGGGGGTGAAAAGACGCGACATAGGCCGACAGCAGTTTGACCGTGTCTCGCTTGGGATCGAGGGTGATGAAAATCGGCACCACCTCAATGGCAGAGGCACCCAACAAGCCCATGGCTTGGCTGATTTGATACAAATCCGTTGGGCAGACATCCGGACACGTGGTGTAGCCAAAATAAACCAGCATCAGCTTGCCGCGAAAGTCTGTATCGCGTCGAACACGTCCTTGATGGTCTGTCAAACGGAAAGGCCCGCCGACCGGTTCTCGGCTCCACATGACAGCATCCATCAGGTCTGCGGCCGAGCGTTTGTTTGGCTGTGGCTCATTGGCAAAAGCCAGCGTCACCAACAGGCCACACGCCAGCCACTTCACCGTGTGGTTCAGGGCTGACACGACCATGCTTGCTCGCATGGCATAACGACCCCGCATCTCAAGCGCCAAAAGTGATTCGGCTACCCGTGGTGGTGACCAACACGTTGTCAGGCATCTGATTGCGAGCTTCTTGAATGAAATTGAGCCCACTGCAATGCATAGGAATCAGCACATCGGGCTTGAGTTTTTTGACCTCTGCCACCACGTCGCTCAGGTAATCTTTGGGTGCGGGACCCAGGTGGAAACCTCCCACAATCGCGTGGACCTTCTCAATGCCTGAGACCTCTTGCGCTTGACGCACCGAATTGACAATCCCCACGTGGCCGCACGAGCTGATGACAACCAAACCTTTGCCCTTGATGTTGAAACAAGTGGCATGCTCATGCAGGTGCTCGTCTGGCACCGTCTTGCCCGCCATATCGGCAGATAAATACTGGGCCACATCACAACCTGCACCGTTTTTCACACCAAATTCCACATGCGTGTTGGGCAACACGCGCTCAATGCTGCGGCGCTTGATTTGCCCGGTGGTGAAAGCATGGTTCACCAAAACCGTGGGCTTGTCGGCGAGCACGGCAGAGATGTTGCGGGCAGCCAACTCGCGTCGATCCAGCGTGCCGAAGTCGCTGAACTGACCCGGGGCACCGTTGAGGCGATGGCAAAAATTATCTTCTCCACCGGCATAGAGCTTGATGCCGGGTTGCAACATGGCGCGGTACTTGTCCAAAAAGCCAAGCAAGCCACCAAAATGGTCGTAATGGCCGTGGCTCACCACCAGAGCATCGAGCTTGCGGGGATCCACACCCAGCAACTCCATGTTGTTGAACAACACGTTTTGGCTGTACCCATAGTCGAGCATGATGGTGCGCTCCTGCGCGTCCCGCACAGACTCCAGCCACAGGGACAGCCCCCACTCGTTGTGCAGAGAGCGTCTGAAATCTGCCGCACGGGGCGGCGGCTGAATGACGACGCCGTTCACTTTGTTGGGACGAAAAAACAAGTCGTAGCTGCTGTCGACCAAGACGCGAATGCTCAACTTGTCTACGTCAGGCGTCTCAAGCACCGCAGCGCCAACCGACCCAGATGGCAAGGCACCAGCAACCAAGGCCGCTGCGCTGGCTGAACTCCGTAAAAATTGACGTCGATCCATGTTCTTGTTCATGCAACTACCTCCATCTGTTGGTGAAAACTGACGCAAGATTAAAGCATAGGGTCAAGCGAGGCGACATGGGTATATCAGACAAGATATATTCCTGTCAGTGTCCCCATGCACTAGAAATGTATGGCGCTGATTTCCTTTCAACAACTGACTGTGGATTACAAATATGGGTGTCGACTCTGTTTTGTTGGCTGAACCTCGCGGCTTTTGTGCGGGTGTCGACCGCGCCATAGAGATAGTCGAACAGGCACTCACCAAATTCGGCCCTCCCATCTATGTTCGGCACGAAATCGTGCACAACAACTTTGTTGTCGACGCCTTGAAAAAAAAGGGCGCTGTTTTTGTGGAAGATCTGAATGAAGTGCCACCCGGCGCAACCTTGATCTTCAGCGCGCACGGTGTCAGCCGATCCGTCCAGCAAGAGGCACAGACCAGAGGTTTTTCCATCTTCGATGCGACTTGCCCACTGGTGACCAAGGTTCATGTAGAAGTGGCCAAACTTCACAAAGAGGGTTACGAATTCATCATGATCGGTCACAAAGGACACCCTGAAGTCGAAGGCACTTTGGGGCAGATCAACAGTGGCATCCATTTGGTCGAAACCGTGGCTGATGTCGCCGGTGTGAAGCCCAGCCAAACCGAGTACTTGGCCGTGGTCACCCAAACCACACTGAGCACGGACGATACGGCTGAGATCTTGGCCCATGTGAAAAAGAAATTCCCTTCCATTCGGCAACCCAAACAACAAGACATTTGCTATGCCACGCAAAATCGTCAAGATGCGGTGAAGTTACTCAGTGGACAAGTGGATGTCGTGATCGTCGTTGGAAGCCCGGCGAGTTCCAACAGCAACCGCCTTCGTGAATTGGCCCAACGCATGGGGGCTGACAGCCACATGATTGACAATGCAAGTGAACTCCAAGCGCATTGGTTTGAAAAAAAGCCCAGAGTTGGATTGACCGCTGGCGCATCGGCCCCAGAGGTGTTGGTGCAAGAAGTCGTGGCGCGGCTGCGTGAGATGGGTGCTGTCAGCGTGCGCAAGATGAACGGTTTACAAGAGCACACCAAGTACCCCCTGCCCAAAGGCCTGCGCATGCCTGTGTGAACACCCAACACTGCCGCAAGTCAGCGCGGCAGGTGTCAAGGCGCATCACGCGTCGCTGGCAAGTGGGCGCTTAAAAAAGCCTCCACCTGTGCCAGTCCAATTTCAGGTTGCTCCTCCTGAATCACATGTCCGAGTTTGGGTAGCACCACCGTCGTCGAGTGCCGCAACACTGCGGCATAACTTGCCGCATTGCTGCTGGGGATCATTGGGTCATCTGCCCCCCATAGCAGCAAGGTAGGCGCTTGAATTTGCTTGAGCCGTGGTATCGGGTTGGTGTAAATGGTTTGATCGGCCCTGTCCAAGATGGCCCCCCTCACCCCGGGCGCTCTCAGCATGTCGTGGTAACGATCGACCAAGGGCTCAGTCAACCATTGCGGATCTGAAAATGCGGTGTCGACAAAGCGACGCACCAAGTACTTGGGCAAACAAAGCTTCATCAGTTCCATGATGGCGGGGACTTCGTAGGGTTTGCTCCCCCATTGCGACTCAGGTGCAAAGCCATCGGGGGCCATCAACACCAAGGCCTTGACGCGCTCTGGTTGTGCGGCTGCCAAGCCCCACGCCATTTTTCCACCCAAGGAATGACCCACCAAGGCATAGCTTGACACGTTGAGTTTGTTCACAAAATCGACCAGCGTCGCCACGTCTTGATCTTGCGAATACTTTTTGGAAGGACTCTCTCCCGTCAAGCCAAACCCTGGCAAATCGAGTCGGATCACACGGTACTTCAATGCCAACTGAGGGGTCCACCTGTCCCAGGTTTGTAGGCTCGAACCAAACCCGTGCAGCAGTAAAAGTGCGGGTGCGTCTGGTGGGCCTGAATCTTGGTAGTTGATGTGCAGTCCATCCACATCCAGCACATGCTGGGAGGGGCCGCCATAACGGCGCTGCAATTCTGCGCGATCCAAGTCTGGCGTCCACAAACCATACAACCCTGCGGCAAGCACAAATGCACTGATCAGCAACACACGCCTCCAATGCCCCGTTGTCATGATGAAAACTGGCTCACACGCGGGTCAAGCGCTGTATGCGTCCGCCACAACGCCACAAGCTTTGAAGCAGTCGCATCATTCAATCGTTTAAAAAAATATGCCGGACTGCTTCAAGGGCTTTTTCTCTTTGAACGCCATTCGGGTGGTTGAGTTCTCGCAAGGGGCCATTGAGCATTTTCTTCATCAACGCCATGGACAGAGACTCTAAAACGCTATCGACCGTTTGCCCTTTTTCAATTCGCTTACGGGCACGGGCTAATTCTGTTTGACGCCACGCGTCTGCTTGGAGATTGAGTTCTTGAATCAAAGGCACATGGCTTCTGCGATCTAACCAAGCCATGAATTTCTCAACACCCTCATCGATGATGACTTCAGCCTCAGCCACCGCCTCTTGCCGCTGATTTTGTCCACTGTTGATCACTTGTGTCAGATCATCGATGGTGTAGAGGTAAACACCCGACAAGTCTTTGACTTCCGGTTCGATGTCGCGTGGTACAGCCAAATCCACCATGAATATTGGCCGATTTTTTCGAGCACGAAGTGCCCGTTGAACTGCCCCCAGGCCAATCAAGGGCAAGGTACTGGCCGTGCAACTGATGACCACATCAAAATCCTGCAAGCGCATTGGCAGATCTGCCAAAGAAATACTTTGTCCACCGTGCTGCGTTGCCAACATCGCCGCCTTTTCGGGTGAACGATTGGCAATCGTGATGGAGCGGGGAGATTTGGCGGCAAAGTGCGCAACGCACAACTCGATCATCTCTCCAGCACCGACAAACAACACGTTGGTGTCTTTGATATTTTCAAAAATTCGGCTTGCCAGTCGAACACTCGCTGCGGCCATGCTGATGGAGTGAACCCCAATGTCTGTGGATGTTCGAACCTCTTTGGCCACAGCAAATGACCGTTGAAACAATTGATTCAAGGTGGTTCCAAGCGCACCCGAATCAGCAGCCAATCGCACCGCATTTTTGAATTGACCCAGTATTTGAGATTCGCCCAGAACCATCGAGTCCAGACCACTCGCTACCCGAAACGCGTGCCGTGCCGAAGCGTCACCTTCGAGTCGGTAAATGTGCGATTGCAAAACCTCCACATGTGCCTTGCCCGTGTCGGCCAACCACTTGAGGGTCTGTCGCCAATGCACCTCATCGCCTGCACAATAAACTTCTGTTCGGTTGCAGGTGGACAAAATCGCCACTTCCTTGTGCGTCTCAAAACTACGGCGTAGCCCTTGCAATGACAGCACCAATTGATCTGACGCGAAGGCAAACCGCTCACGCAAATCGATGGGCGCCGTTCGGTGGTTGAGCCCTAAGGTCCAGACCGCCATTCAGACCACCCGCCTGAGCATGGGTGTGGCGTACAGATCCGGCCAAGCCTGGGCCACACGCTGAAGAATGCCCGTCGCTGTCAATCCATAGTGCTGCATCAAGCCTTGGGGATCTCCATGCTCGGTGAACTCATCCTCAAAACCCATCACAAGAACGGGCTTGAAGATGCCCATGTCTTGCAGGGCCTCCAAAACCGCTGCGCCTGCTCCGCCCATGCGGGCGCCATCTTCGATGGTGATGAAGCGCTCGTGTGTGAGTGCGGCCTGGCGCAGAGTCTGCAGATCGAGCGGCTTGGCCCAACGCATGTTGATCACGGTCGCGTTCAACGACTCGGCAGCTTTCAGTGCTTCATACAACAGTGGACCGAAAGCCAAAATGGCCATGCCTTCGCCCTCGCGGCGAATGTCTGCCTTTCCAAAAGGCAGGGTGCTCAAATCTGCTTGCACTTGGACGCCCACACCTGAACCTCGTGGGTAGCGCACCGTGACAGCCCGGTCATGCGCGTAGGCTGTGCTGAGCAATTGCCGACATTCGTTTTCATCGGCAGGACACGCCACGCTCATGTTGGGAATGCAACGGGTGTAAGCAATGTCAAATATCCCCGCATGGGTCGGTCCATCGGGTCCCACAAGGCCAGCCCGATCCAAAGCAAACACAACTGGAAGTTTTTGCAAAGCAACATCGTGGATCAATTGGTCATAGGCTCTTTGCAAAAAGGTCGAATAGATGGCCACCACAGGTTTGAGTCCTTCACAGGCCAAGCCTGCGGCAAATGTCACAGCGTGCTGTTCGGCAATGCCCACATCGTGATAGCGGCCCGGAAAGCGTTGACTGAACTCAACCATGCCTGAGCCTTCGCGCATGGCGGGGGTGATGCCCACCAAGCGCGGATCCTTGTTGGCCATGTCGCACAGCCATTGCCCGAACACTTGGGTGAACGTCACTTTGGTCTGAACAGCCGGCATCAATCCGACCGCAGGGTCAAATTTGCCCGGACCGTGGTAGCTGATGGGATCGGCCTCCGCTTTGGCGTATCCCTGGCCTTTGCGGGTGACAACATGCAAAAACTGGGGGCCTTTTTCTTTTGAAATTCTTTCTAGGGCTTGGACCAAACCAAGGACATCGTGTCCATCGATCGGTCCGGTATAGGTAAAGCCCAGCTTTTCAAAAATGGTGGCGGGCTGAATCAGCTGTTGGGTTTGCTGTTCCAGATGGCGCGCCAGCGCAAACAAGGGCGGCGCATTGCGCAGCAGTTGCTGGCTGAGTTTTTTGGCTTGTGCATAAAAACGACCAGACATCAATTCAGACAGGTATTGATTCAAGGCCCCCACGGGAGGACTGATCGACATGTCGTTGTCATTGAGCACGACCAACATATCGCATTCACTGGTGCCTGCGTTGTTCATGGCTTCATACGCCATGCCAGCCGTGAGTGCTCCATCCCCAATGATGGCGACCGCTTTTCGGTTGCTGCCAGTGAGTTTGGAGGCCATGGCCATGCCCAAGGCAGCCGAGATGCTGGTGGACGAGTGTGCAGTGCCGAAAGCGTCGTACACACTTTCTTCTCGATGAGGAAACCCACTCAAACCGCCACGCTGACGCAAAGTGCCCATCCTCTGCATCCGCCCGGTCAACATTTTGTGGGCATAGGTTTGATGGCCAACATCCCAAATCAAGCGATCCTCTGGGGTATTGAACACGTAATGGAGGGCAATGGTCAGCTCAACCGTGCCCAAGTTAGAGCTGAAGTGCCCACCTGTTTGTGACACTGAACGAATCAGCCGCTCCCGCAGTTCATCGGCCAATGCCGGCAAATGCGCCAAAGGAAGATTTCTCAATTGAGAGGGCGATTGAATCCACTCTTGCAAGGCGTCCATGATTGGCCTTTGATGTTGCTTGTCTGACCTTGAATTTACAGACATTTGACAAGATGTCAAGTTAAATTGACACTTGCTGTACTATTTCATTGACACACCAACATCACTCATTGACTTCCAACGAACTCATTCACATGCACACCCGCTTACAAAACGACCAATTTTTACGCGCATGTTTGCGCCAGTCCACTGAGCACACGCCCATTTGGTTGATGCGCCAAGCGGGTCGCTACCTGCCTGAATACTGCGCCACCCGGGCCAAAGCAGGCAGCTTCATGGGTTTGGCCACCAACACCGACTTCGCCACCGAGGTCACCCTGCAACCCCTGGACAGATACCCCTTAGACGCCGCCATCTTGTTCAGCGACATTTTGACGGTGCCCGATGCCATGGGGCTGGGTTTGAGCTTCACCCAAGGCGAAGGCCCCAAATTTGAAAAAGTGGTTCGCGACGATGCCGCCGTGGCTGCCCTCCAAGTCCCCGACATGAACCGCTTGCGTTATGTGTTCGATGCCGTGACGTCCATCCGCAAGGCGTTGAACGGACGGGTGCCCTTGATTGGCTTTTCAGGCAGCCCCTGGACCTTGGCTTGCTACATGGTCGAGGGCGGGGGATCGGACGACTACCGCTTGGTCAAGAGCTTGATGTACAGCCGGCCAGACTTGATGCATCGCATTTTGGAGGTCAACGCCCTGTCCGTGGCGGCCTATTTGAATGAACAAATCAAAGCTGGCGCGCAAGCCGTGATGATCTTTGACAGTTGGGGGGGCGTCTTGGCCGACGGTGCTTTTCAACAGTTCAGCTTGGCCTACACCGCCAAGGTGTTGGCACACGTGCACACCCACCATGAAGGCCAACAAATTCCCCGCATTGTGTTCACCAAAGGTGGCGGACTGTGGCTGGAGGAAATGAACGCATTGGACTGCGACGTGCTGGGCCTGGACTGGACCGCCAACCTGGGCAAAGCACGCGCTTTGGTCGGGGGCCAGGTGGGTGGCCCGGGCAAAGCCCTGCAGGGCAATATTGACCCCAATGTGCTGTTTGCGCCACCTGAGCAAATCGCCACCGAGGTGCGCCGTGTGCTCGACAGTTTTGGCACACCCCACACCGATCCACAGACCACAGGGCCCACCCACATCTTCAACCTTGGACATGGCATCAGCCAGTTCACCCCACCAGAGCATGTGGCGGCCTTGGTTGAAGCCGTGCACAGCCATTCACGCCAATTGCGCAGGTCTTGATCGCGGCATGCAGCACGACACCGCACCTCTTCGCAAGCTGTGTACGGATTGCGGACTTTCTCGCACCGATGACCCCAAGCGCTGCGGCCAAGCCTGCCAATTCATCCAGCCCGACTACCCCGGGTTGGAGACGCGCGTGCACGGTCGCCAGCGCCAGCAAGTCACCGCCCAACACACCGCACAGCCCGACGAGCTATTTTTCGGCCCCTACCAACAGATCCTGAGCGCGCGCATGGCGTCGCCCGCCGAAGGCGCGCAGTGGACCGGCATCACCACCCGCCTGGCCGAAGTGCTGCTGGAGCAAGGCTTGGTCGATGCCGTGATTGCCGTGGCAGCCGATCCCAACGACCGCTGGCGTCCACGCCCCGTGCTGGTCACCCAAGCACAAGACATGAAGCAGTGCCGGGGCATGCGCATGGGCTACGCGCCCTTGTTGAGCCTCGTCGAACCGGCCTTGGCACAGGGCCACAAGCGCTTGGCCGTGATTGGCATTCCCTGCCAGATTTATGCCCTGCGCGCCATCCAAGCGCAACTTGAGCGCGAGCAAGGTTTGAAAGAGCTGTTCGTCATTGGCACGCCCTGCTCAGACAACACCACCACAGAGAATTTCCACCAGTTTTTAGGCTTGATCTCAGACCGGCCGCAAGACATCAGCTACGTCGAGTTCCGTGCCGATTACAAGGTAGAAGTCCGCACCGACCAGGGCGACAAGCGCCTGATCCCATTTTTGAACCTGCCCTTGTCCACCCTGCCGCCCGACTTCTTTCCCCTCACCTGCCGCACCTGCGTGGACTACACCAATGTGCTGTCGGACATCACCGTGGGCTATATGGGCGGACACGGCCAGCAGTGGTTGCTGGTGCGCAACGCACGTGGCCAAACCCTGCTCGACTTGCTGGGCCCACAACTCATCACCAGCGCGCCCATCAGCAAGGGCCGACGCGAGGGCCCAGTGCGCGGGTTCAAGGCGAACACCGAACGTGCGGCTGGCGGCCTGCCTCTGCGTCGCATGCCCGCTTGGATCAAACCGCTGGTCAACTGGCTCATGCCTCGGGTGGGCCCACGTGGCCTGGAATTCGCCCGTGCACGGGTGGAGATGAAAGCCATCGAATCCATCTTGCACCTGCGCCGTGAGGCCCCCTCTCGCATCAAGAACATGCTGCCCCACCATGTGTGGCAACTGGCCGCAACTTATGGGCTCAAACCCGAGGCCAACACGTCCCAAACGCGTCACGCGGCGGACATTTCGCAAGAAAAACTGTAAATTTAACTTGACACTTGCGTGCGACTTTTGGATGATGACTTGAGAATTCTTTTCTGGAACGCCCCATGGCACTGACCTTCCCTTTTGCGGCCATCGTCGGTCAAGACGAAATGACACTCGCCATCCAAGTGGTGGCGGTCGACCCCTCGATTGGAGGCGTGCTTGTGCTGGGCGACCGTGGCACGGGCAAATCCACCGCAGTGCGGGCCTTGGCAGACTTGCTGCCACCCATCCAGGTGGTCAAAGGTTGTCCCTACCGTTGCGACCCGGCCCAAACCGCCAATGCCTGCCCAGTGTGCCAGGCCAAAGACCCCAAAGCCAAAACCGTGGTGGAGCGTCAAGCGGTGGCCGTGGTGGACCTGCCTTTGGGCGCCACCGAAGATCGGGTGGTCGGCGCATTGGACCTTGAAAAAGCCCTCTCCCAGGGCATCAAGCAGTTCTCCCCCGGCTTGCTGGCGCAAGCGCACCGGGGCTTTTTGTACATTGACGAGGTCAACCTGTTGGACGACCACTTGGTCGATCTGCTGATCGATGTGGCCGCCTCGGGTGAAAACCTGGTCGAGCGCGAAGGCCTGAGCGTGCGCCACCCTGCCCGCTTTGTGCTGGTGGGCAGCGGCAATCCAGAAGAAGGCGAGTTGAGGCCCCAGTTGCTCGACCGCTTTGGTTTGTCGGTGCAGGTAAGAACGCCCCAAGACTTGGCGCTGCGCGTGCAGATCATCAAGCGCCGCGATGAATTTGAGAGAGACCCCGGCGCGTTCAAAGCGCACTGGCACAAAGACAACCAAAAGCTGCAAAAACGCATTGTCAAAGCGCGTGAACGGCTGGCCCAAGTCACCGTGAGCGATGACATGTTGATGCTGTGCGCACGGCTGTGCCAACAACTGGGCACCGATGGCCTGCGTGCCGAGCTCACTTTGTTGCGCGCCACCCGGGCGTTTGCGGCCCTGCAAGGACAGCTCAGCGTTGAAGCCCAGCACCTGCAAAGCATGGCCCCGCTGGCCTTGCGTCACCGCCTGCGCCGCAACCCGCTGGACGACACTGACTCTGGCTCGCGCGTGCAGCGCAGTTTGCAAGAAGTGCTGGCGGCCTGAGTCTGCGGGCCGGCCATGAAGCGCGAACACATCTCCCCCGCCGAGCCCTTGAGTGCTTGGGACGATGCCTTGTTGAGTTTGCAAATTTTGCAACTCGAGCCGCAGGGCTTTGGCGGTGTGTGCCTGCGTGCACCGCATGGCCCAGTGCGCGACCGATGGCTCAGCGCGCTGGCAAGTCTGGGACTGCCTCTGGTCAAAGTGCCAGGCTCGGCCGATGCCGAACGGCTGCTGGGCGGCATTGACTTGGCCCACACCCTGCAAACCGGCCAGCTGCGCATGCAAGCCGGTTTGCTCCAACAAGCCGACCAAGGGCTGGTTTGCCTGCCCATGGCCGAGCGGCTGCCCCCGTCCCTGTTGGCCCCCTTGGTGCAAGCACTCGACACCGGCCAAGTGCCTGCCACACACCACCACAGCCAAGCCCAAAGCACCCGCTTTGGTGTGGTGGCGCTGGACGAGTCAATGCCCGATGAACCCGGCCTGGGGGCTGCGCTGCAAGAACGTTTGGCCATCTGGCTGGACTTGCAAGCGCTGTCTCTGTCGGACATCGAAGCTGATTGGTCAAATGCCGTCCACGCTGACCACCCTGGCGGGGAGGACGGGCTTGACATCCGGCTCAGCCCTCAGGCTTTGACGCATGCCCGTGAACGCCTGCAACAGATCCAAGCCAGCGATGCACAGCTGCAAGCGCTGTGCGCTTCGGCCATGGCCTTAGGGATAGGCTCTCTGCGCGCACCCAGTCTGGCTTTGCGCGTGGCCGGTGCACATGCGGCCGTGAACGGCCGCAGCACCCTGGACGACGAGGACCTCGGGTTCGCCGCCCGCTGTGTGTTGGCGCCACGCGCCACCCAGTGGCCTGCCGAGCCCTCCGACGATGCACCGTCCGAGCCACCTCCGCCCTCTGAAAACACCCAAACAGACCCACCGCCACCCCAAGAGCCCACCCCCCCTCCCGAATCAGGCCAAGACTCACGGCCGGATTCGCCGCCCGAGTCCGAACCGTTGCCCCCTGAACCCAGCGCCCAAGACCTGCAAGAGATGATGGTGGCCGCCGCACTGGCCAGCTTGCCGCCGCACATGCTGGATGCCTTGGCCACGCAAACCCGTGCGGGTCAAAGCAACACCTCGGGTCGCAGCGGCCAAACCCGCGCAGGCCAACAGCGCGGCAGACCCCTGCCCCCCCGCCCAGGTCGTCCCGGTGGGCATGCGCGCTTGCATGTGCTGGCAACCTTGCGTGCTGCCGCGCCTAGGCAACGTTTGCGCCAAGCTGGGCACGTCGCACAGGAGCGCAGCGGCGCAGCCGCACCCACACAACGTGGCGTGCTCATCCGAGCCGAGGACTTTCACATCCAGCGTTACCAGCAACGCTCCTCAAGTTGTTTGATCTTGGCGCTCGACGCCTCGGGCTCCGCTGCGCTGCAGCGCCTGGCCGAAGCCAAGGGTGCGGTTGAGCTGCTGCTGCAGCAGTCTTACGCGCGCCGAGACAGCGTGTGCATCGTGGCTTTTCGGGGCGCGCAAGCACAACTGCTTTTGCCGGCCACGCGCTCGTTGGTGCGCGCCAAGCGTGCCATGACAGGTTTACCTGGCGGCGGCGGCACGCCGCTGGCCCTGGCACTCAAGATGGCCCACGAACAGGCCTTGCAATTGCAGCGCCAAGGCGTCACGCCCATGTTGGTGGTGCTCAGCGATGGCCGCGCCAACGTCACCCTGCAAGGTTTGGGCGGGCGAGCCCAGGCGCAGGCCGATGCACAAATCTGGGCCCAGCAGTGGCAACTCAGCGGCCACCGCGCCTTGTGGATCGACACCAGCCTGCAACCCGATGCGCAGGCTCAGCAACTGGCCGCCACGTTGGGGGCGAGCTACCTGCCCATGCCGCATGTGCAGGCGCAGCGCATGGCCCAGAGCATGGATCGCTTGCGAACGGCGACCAGCTGATCCCTCCACACAGGCGTCCCGCGCTCTATCCCACCCCATTGAACATGTACGAAAGCTTCTACCCCGGCATGTCATGGCCTGCACATCGGGGGACTTGGCCCCACGCACAACACAGCCGCTTTGTGCGAGCGGGTGGCATCGACTGGCATGTGCAGATGCTGGGACAAGGCCCTTGCATGCTGCTGCTGCACGGCACCGGCTCTGGCAACTTCAGCTGGCGTGGCCTGCTGCCCTTGCTGGGCGAACATTTCACGGTGATTGCGCCCGATTTGCCCGGACATGCTTTCTCGAGTCGTGGACCTGAAGGCGCGCTGTCACTGCCTGGCATGAGCGAGGGCCTGCGTGCCTTGATGCGGCAACTCGACCTCACCCCGCAGGTGATCGTCGGTCATTCGGCTGGCGCGGCCATTGGCGCGCACATGGTGCTCAGCCACACCAGCTTGGCGCGCAGCACACTGATTGGGCTCAACCCCGCGTGGCTGCCGCTGCCCGGCGTGTCCTCTTGGCTGTTTGGCCCTGCTGCCAAACTGGCCCAACTCAACCCGCTGTCGGCCTGGGCCACCGCCAAAATGGCGGCCCAACCCGGGGCAGTGGCCCGTTGGATTGAGCGCACCGGATCCACATTGGATGCGCAAGGCATTGACCTCTACAGCAGCGTGCTCAGGAACTCTGGCCATGTCCACGGGGTGTTGTCGATGATGGCGGCTTGGCGCCTCAAGCCCCTGGCTGCACGTTTACAGCACTTGCGAAATCCGGTCTACATGGCCATCGCAGGCAACGACCAGACCGTGTCACCCAGCCTTGCCGATGACGCATGCCAACGCATGCCTCACGCACAAAAAATCATCCAACAAGGACTCGGCCATTTGGCGCACGAGCAAGACCCCATGGGCACGGCGCAGTGGATTGCGCGCTGGAGCAACGCACTGTGAGCGATTGAAGGTCAGCCAACCCGTCAACTGCTGGCGCTGAAATTTAGGCGCCACGAACCAAACGCTTGACAGGGCCCACGGCCTCTCGGGCATCCGTGAAGATGGCATCGGCCCCCAAGGTCTGCGGGCTGAACTCTTTGAGTAAAAAAATCGGCCCGCCAAGCACCACCCGGACTTTGGGATTGCCAGAGCTGCTCCTGATGTGTTGAATCAATGAGGGCAAGGCCTGCAATTGCACCTCTAGAGCAACTGAAATGCCCACCACATCAAACCACTCGTTGGAAACCGCGCGCAGCAACTCTGATTCTGTGGATGAAATCTCCAGCACCACCTCGGCTCCAGACTTTCTGAAAAAGTCTGCCACGATGGTCAAACCCAAAAAATGTTGGGAACCAGGGGCGCAAGCCAGCATGATGCGCTCTGTGTCCCCTTCTTCGCGAGGTCGGGCTGGGGACTCGTAACCCAATCGATAAATCGTCTGGTGCATGATCGCCAAGCCACAGGTCACTTGCGTGAAATCACACAGGTCTTGCTCCCACAAAACACCCAATTGCCGGGCAGCGGGTGTGATCAGTTCCAGAAAAATCCGCTCCTGCGACAAACCCCGGGCCATCAAGCCATCAACGATGCCATTGGCCTTGAGCGAATCCCCCTTCAGGCAAGACTGCGTGAACTCTTCATAACCAGGTTGTGCGTTGGCAAACTCTGACTCATCCAAAGTTTTGGATTGACCGTTGAAGAATTGCTGGACATTGAGTAACCGCGGAATGATCTGCTTTTCGATCACCGCCAAAAGAGATTCCTTGCAATCCTCCTCCAGATTTCGAGCCGGTTTGAAATCTCTCGATTGACCACCCAAGCCATTGAACTCAGACATATACGTCCCTAGCAGCAAGTGCGCGTCACCCTGGGGTAGGTAAAAACCGGGGCGTCAATCCGCCAGCGACATAGCATTCCGATCCGCAGCTGCAGGCACGTTTGTAATTTTTTTGACCTCATGTTTCAAGCATGGCAAACCCTAGACTTGTCCCATCCGTGTCTCTGCAAGCTGCCTTTCGACCCCGAGAGCGTGTACTTGCCTTTTTAAAGAACAGGTGAAAACCCTTAGGCAAACCACCCCGAAAGCTCAGGTCATGCCCACAAAAGGCCCATTGAGGCGAATCGTTTCCAAGTTCAAAACAGCCGCGATCGAGACCCACACGCAGTAAGGCACCAACAACACACTGGCCCTTCGAGAGATGCGCCACAACCCCACCATCAGTGCCAAGATAGAGAGCCAAAGAAACACCACTTCCAGCAGCGCCCAGTCCGGGCGCTGCAGCTTGAAGTACAGCGCACTCCACACCACATTCAACAGCGCATTGGCAGCAAACAGCACGAGCACACGACGGCGCAGCGCTTGGGTGTTGGCCGCCTGCCAAGCCAGCCAAGCGCTGATGGCACACAGGGTGAAGATGGTGGTCCAAATCACGCCAAATGCAGGGTCTGGCGGTTTCCATTCGGGCTGCCGCAGGGCAAAGTACCAAGGCCCCAAATCCGTCAAAGCCGCACCCAGGCCGGCCGTGGCGTAGCTCAATGCCAGGGCCAAAGTCAAAGAAATAAAAGCTTGCCGGTTCATCTGCGGTATTTTGATCGGAATTTTCCGACCCCAAACGAGCCAGACTTTTCGGCGCAGCGTTTCAAGTCCGCGCCAGTCCTAACAAGTGCGCCATGTCCTTGAAGAAGATGCGCACATGCGCCATCGGGTCTTTGCGGGCCAACTCTTTGTTCATGTACGACTCGAAGGTCAAGCGCTGCACGTCGCGGTCCTCACAAATCTTGACGAACTTCTCGCGACGGCGGTCGTTCTGGTACCAGAAATACTGCATCACGCCCAAAATCCAGAACACGCGCCCATGCTGCTTCATGAAGCTTTTGCGGCCCTGCTTGAGACACGCGCTGTTGCCTGTTTTCAAGGCCTGGTGGGCGGCAAGGGCCACGCGCCTGGCGCAATCCATCGCGTAATAAATCCCTTCACCCGAGGATGGTGCCACCACGCCCGCCGCATCGCCCACCACCACCACATCGCGGCCGTTGTCCCATTGCGGCAAGGGTTTGAGCGGAATCGGTGCCCCCTCACGGCGCAAAGTGCTCGCTTGGGTCAGTCCGGCAATTTCGCGCAGTCGCGCCGTGGCACTGCGCAACGAATACCCTTTGTCGGCACTGCCCATGCCCACACTCATGGTCTTGCCGTGCGGAAACACCCAACCGTAAAAGTCGGGCGAGACATCGCCTTGGTAATAGACATCACAGCGCGCCGCGTCATACCCAGGTTGGCCGACCGGCGACTCGATGATCTCGTGGTACGCGAACACGTATTTGGTTTTGTGTGCATTGGGGATCGCCTGGCGCGCCACTTCCGAGCGGGCCCCATCGGCCCCCACCACCATGCGCGTGCTGACTTTGAAAGGCTTGGCAGGTTGGCTCGCTGCATGCTCTTTGCCCGTGACGGGGGTGTAGTAAACCCACAACTGACCGTTTTCATCGTGCTCGATCTTGTCAAAAATCGCCTGGCATCGCACCACCCCCGATTGCGCAGCGCGCGCTCGCAAGAACTCATCGAACTCATCGCGGTCCACCATGCCCACAAAGCCGTTGTCGATGGGGATGTCCACCTTGTTGTCTGCGGGCGAAATCATCCGGGCGCAGCGCACCTTGGCCACCAGCAAATGATCAGGAATGTCAAAGTCTTGGATCAGGCGCGGCGGAATTGCGCCGCCGCAAGGCTTGGTTCTGCCTTGGCGGTCAATCAGCAAGACGCGCCATCCTTCACGCACCAAGTCGTGAGCCGCCGTCGCACCCGATGGGCCACCGCCCACCACAACGAAATCGTAATTGGTGTAG
Source organism: uncultured Burkholderiales bacterium (assembly GCA_903892175.1). GTDB lineage: Bacteria > Pseudomonadota > Gammaproteobacteria > Burkholderiales > Burkholderiaceae_C > Limnohabitans. The sequence goes on from CAITHK010000075.1 coordinate 16,459, forward strand.
TTCATGAGCGAGACCCGCCTTTCAGCCATAAAAAAGTTTCAAATTGCATGCGCTCACGTGCCGCTGCAGGCTTTCGCAGGCGCGAGGCCAAGACAGCCGAGACCGCAAACATGAGCGCTTGCATGCCAAACACAGCCGCATAGGCCGTGCGTTGTTCGCCCAACAAGGCATGGGCCAAATCACTGGCCGCCGTGCCCAACAAACCACCCAATCCAAAGGCTGCTGCTTGCGCTGCGCCCCACAAGCCCATGCGCGTGCCTTCACGCCCAGGCCCGCCCTCACCTGCCAAGCGCATCATGGTGGCGATGGCGGCAATCGAAAACGCGCCGTTGGCGACTCCCAAAAACACGACATTGGCTTGAAGCGGCCAGCCTTCTGCCAGCGCAGCACTGCACAAGCCCACCGTGGCCAAGGCCGACATCAGGCAACCGCCCACCATCCAGGCTGACACAGTGCCAAGACGTCCATCCACCCAACGCGAACCAGCGCCCGCCACTGCCAGCATGCCGATCAACACGCCCATGTGGTGCCAGCCCGACAGTTGCGTGGTCTGCCCCGGCGAGAAGCCATGAACCGCGCCCGCAAACGGCTCAAGAATCAAATCTTGTGCGCTGTAGGCCAACATGGACGTGAAGACAAAAACCGTGAAGGTGCGCGCCACCGGCTCGCGCCATACCTCTTGCAAGGCTTGTTTGAAATTTTGTTGTGGACCTTGCGCGCTCGCTTCTGGTTGCGTTGCGGGCTGACCTGGCGTTGCATTTTTTTCGAGGCCCCACAAACACAGCGCGGTGATCACAGCGGTCAAACCGCTCAGGCCAGCGCAGACTTGCAAAAGGACCTCTGGTGAGTACGGGTCAATCAGCTTGCCCACCACTGCGGCCGTGACGGCAAAGCCCATGATCATCATCATCCAAACCGCTGTCGCAGCAGGTGCCCGTCGATCGTCGGGCACTTGCTTGGCCATCAAAGCCAACAGCGATGTGCCGCATGCACTGACACCTAAACCAATCAGGCTGAACGACAACATGGCCAGCAAGCTGCCATACACCGGTTGCGTGGTCATCCAAACCGTGGCCGATGCAGCCATCACGCCGCCCACCCCCAGCACCAACATGCCGCCCATCATCCACGGCGTGCAGCGCCGGCCCTTGTCGGCCCCAAAGCCCATGCGCGGGCGCACCATTTGCACAGCGTAATGCCAAGCCACCAAAAAGCCGGGCAACACAGCGGGCAGGGCCAACTCCACCACCATGATGCGGTTCAGTGTGGACGTGGTCACCACCACCACCGCACCCAAACAGGCTTGAATCAGGCCCAAGCGGACGATCTGCAACCAACCAAAACCCGATGTGTTCATGTGGCCCCCAAGAGTTGTTGCAAAGGTTGGAGTTGGCGCAGGCCCCAAGCGCTGACCATCATCCCGGTGACAAACATCGGCACGCCAAAGGCGCTGACACGCAAGGCCCGCTCAACGGGGTGTTGCACAAATTTCTGCATCAGCGGCCACTGGGCCAGGGTCAGTGCCAACACCGCAGTGGCATGCCATGGCAATTGCCAAAAAGCCAACAGCAGCACCACCGCCAACTGGGCCAGCACCATCAACAAACAAGCCACGCGCGCAGCGCCCTTGGCGCCCAATTGCACAGGCAATGAGGCAATGCCCATGCGCTGATCACCTTCGATGGCCTTGAAATCATTGAGGGTCATGATCCCGTGCGCCCCCACGCTGTAAAGCAACGCCAGCGCCAAAGCATGTGGCCCTGGCCAAGCCCCCCCTAGCATGACGGCCGTTCCCGTCAACCAAGCCAAGCCTTCGTAGCTCAACCCGCAGGCCGCATTGCCCCACCAGCCGTTGTGTTTCAAACGCAAGGGAGGCGCGCTGTAGGCCCATGACAAAGCAATCGCCAACCCACAGGCCGCAAAGCCCCAGGGCCCCATGAGCGTGGCCCACAGCAAGGACAGCACCGTCCAGCCGACCGCGATCCCTAAGCCCCAGCGACCCGGCATGCGGCCCGATGGGATGGGGCGATGGGGCTCATTGATGGCGTCGACATGGCGGTCAAACCAGTCGTTGACGGCTTGGCTGCTGGCACACACCAAGGGGCCTGTGAGAACCAAGCCCAGAAGCAACAGCCCCCAATGCGCAGCGATGTCCTGACCCGACGCCACCACACCGCATGCAAAAGCCCACATAGGCGGAAACCAAGTGATGGGCTTGAGAAGCTCAGCCACCGTGCCCAACGCAGGGCGGTTGCGGGCTGGGGTCAAGGCGATGGGCGGGGTGTTCATACCCGCATTGTGGTGAGTCGAATCTAAATGTCAACTAGGATTGACACTAATAGTCAATTAAAAATGACAGGGCTCAGGCGTTGTCAACTTCAACATCGGCGACCATGCCAAATCTGCGCAGCTTCACATACAGGCTTTGACGCGACAGACCCAGCATTTCTGCGGCCGAAGCCCGGTTGTTGTGGGTCAGCTCGAGCGCCGTCTCAATGCACATGCGCTCAATCGTGTCCACTGTCTCACCGACGATGTCTTTGATGGGGCGGCGCCCCACCAACTGCGACAACTCGGCAAACGGGTTGACCTGATGTTGCGACATGGACGTGCCTGCCTGCAGCCTGCGATCCATGTCGCGGACAAAGAACACATACATCGGTTCTGGCCGTGCCAGGCTGATGGCCGAGACCTCCACAGGCAAAGTCATCCCAGAGAGTGTTCGCACCTCGGTCGCGAAATTGCGCACGGGCAGTTGCTGGCGCAAGCTGGTTTGCAGCACGCCCCAATCCACCGCGCCGCGCAACAACCAGCGCTCCATGGTCTGACCCACCACTTGTGAAGAGGCGGTCAAGCCGAGCAATGCCATGCCTTCTTCGTTGACGCTCTTGATCACGCCTGCTTGGTCTGTCAGCAGCCAACCGTCTGGGAAATGCGCCATGGCTTCACCCAACATTGCGGGGGACTGTGGATCATGGCGAGGCTCAGCCACAGCCTCGCGGGTGACCAATCGCACCAGAAATTGCGCGCCGCCCTCTTGGCGAAACACCGTGGCAGACACCGTCCAAGGCGCGCTTTGCCCTGCGACACGAGCGGCGCACATTTCAATGCGTCCAGTTGCCAACGCCATGCGCAGCAAAGACTGCACCTCTCCTTGGCTGTCGCCATCAAAACATTCGCGCACATCACGTCCCACCAGACGTTTACCGGCATCTTTGAGCAGCGTTTGGGCCCCCAAGTTGGCCTCCAGCACCCGCTGGGAGCCGGCGTCCACCACCAACACCGCTTCTGGCGAGGTGTCAAACAAGACACGGTAACGGGCCTCAATATGCCGCAAGCGCAAATAGTCACGCTCCATGGACTGCTGGGTTTCGACCAAGCGACGCTGCAACTCGGCCAAACTCTCTAAGTCACGGCCCATGGCCAACAATTTGCCTGCACCGAGTGGCAACACCACGTACTGCAAAGCCACTTCGCTGCCCAAAGGGGTGAGGTGGTTGACATGGCGCCAGCGCATCACATCTGGAAGGCCTTGCGACTTCAGCATCTCTTGAATTTTGATGCGGCTTTCGCTCGTGACCGTGTCGATCCAACGCCGCCCGATCCAAGTCTGGCAACCCAGAGACGCCAGCTTGTCTTGCCCTGTGGAGACGTCTTCAATCACACCCTGAGCATCCATCACCACAGTGACATCCGACACAACCCCCAGCAATTGGGAGAAGGTGGACGAATCCAAAGAAGGAAGCTTCATGTTGTAAACCAAGGATGTTTAAGAATCAGAGAGTTGACACTTAAATTTGTCAAGGCAGTATACGTGCCGACAAGGCCATCACGGCGATAAATTTTTTCGCGGATGCATCTATACCGTCACACGACCTGCGTGCCATCGACATCTGCAGACGTTGCGGACATGCTCTGTGTGATCCATTGCACGGTGGCCGGTGCATCTTGCGCCACCACCTCTGCCGGCATGCCAGCCAGCTGCGAAGGCTCTCGCAGAGCCATGGGGCCACCCACAAAAAGACGCACATTCAGGTTGACCGAACTGCCCTTGAGTTGCGTCAGCACCGTGGCCAACGTGTCGAGGTGCCGGTCGGTGCTGATCGACACCCCCACCGCATCGAACCAATCGGTTTGAAACAGGCGCTTGAACTCGGCCACATCTTGGGGCACACCCAAGGTCACGGTCCAACCGGCTTGCTTGAAAAACTCGCTGAGCATGAACAGCCCCATGCTGTGCTGCGCACCTGGCTCGGTCAACAGCAACAAGCTCAAACCATTGCGCGGTTGAGGGGCCTCTTGCAAAAACTCGGCACTGAAGTCATGCAAGAGCTGTTGCAAATACGTTGAGACGATCGAGACCATGGCGAAATCCAAGCGGTCTGAACTCCACCATTCGCCAATCAAACGGGCACACGGTGCAATGCCCCGCACATAAATATCGGCCAGCGAGAGGCCTTGACGTTGCCAGCCAAACACCACCTGCCTGGCCGCATCCAGGCTTTGCAGACAAGCCTGCCCCAGGACCTGAACCTGCGCCGAGTCCAATGCGGATTTGCCACTGAATGTCGTGCCCCCCACCAGACGCGGGCCAATAGGTTGACCACGTCGCAGAGCCTGCGGCATCGGGGCCGCGTGTTCAAGCGCCTGAGGCGGGATTTGGAGATTGTCGGTATTGAATTGCGCCATCGCAAGCACCCATCGTCAAAGTGAAACACCAACGGCAACACTCGACACACATCAGAGCGCTTGACGCAAGAGTCGCGTAAAGCAGCGGCTCGTCAGGCCACCACAAAACACACAAGAGAGTGTCTTTTGATTCTCGTCACTTCAATTTGGTGTAAACCCTAAATTTCATTTTTAATGTCAATTTATGTTGACACACTGCACAACCAGCCTTACATTCATTCCCAACACAACCCTCTCAAGGCCCTGCATGTCCGTATCCGCTCCTCAGGTTTTGTACACGCCAGCGCAGCGCGCACGGCGTGATGCAACGGCGTGGACCTGGGTGCAAGGCGTGTTGGCCCCGGTTCAATTTTTGGTGTTTCTCATCAGCCTGTACCTCGTGGTCCACAGCCTAAAAACCAGCGAACACACCGATTGGGCGCTGGCTTCGGTGGTCGTCAAAACCTTGGTGCTCTACGCCATCATGGTCACCGGTGCCATTTGGGAAAAAGTGGTCTTTGGCCAATACCTGTTTGCACACGCTTTCTTTTGGGAAGACTTGGTCAGCATGGGGGTGTTGGCTTTACACACCGCCTACCTGTGGGTTTGGTGGCAAGGCCTGTGGACCCCCACCGAACAGTTGCTGCTGGCCCTGGC
>CAITHK010000076.1 GCA_903892175.1 uncultured Burkholderiales bacterium
TGTTTTGCCAAAGCCCACATCTCCACAGACCAAGCGGTCCATGGGGCGTGGGCTGATCATGTCCTGTATGACGGCGTGGATCGCCGCACGTTGGTCGGCCGTTTCTTCAAAGCCAAAGTCGTTGGCGAACGTTTCGTAGTCTTGTGGTGAGTAACGGAAGGGGTGGCCTTGGCGCGCAGCGCGACGCGCGTAAATGTTGAGCAACTCCGCGGCGGCATCACGCACCTGCTCTGCGGCGCGGCGCTTGGCTTTGTCCCACTGTGCTGAGCCCAGTTTATGCAAGGGGGCTTCGTCCGCACTGACCCCTGTGTAACGGCCGATCAAGTGCAACTGACTCACAGGGACATAGAGCACCGCATGGTCGGCGTATTCCAGGTGCAAAAACTCTTGAAGTGCTGGCGTCCCATCGGCATTCTTTTCGCCCAGGTCCATGTTGACCAGGCCTCGGTAGCGGCCTATGCCATGGGCGTTGTGCACCACAGGGTCGCCGAGATTGAGTTCGGACAGGTCTTTGATGAGTGACTCGACATCGCTCACTTGCTCTTGCTTTTTACGACGGCGCGTGGTGGTACCCGCCGAAAACAACTCGGTCTCAGTGATCAGGTCGATGCCAGCTTCTGTCCAGCTGAAGCCCACGTTCAGCGGGGCAGTGGCGATGCCAATTTTTTCCTCGCTGGCTTGAAATTCAGCCAAGGAGTCAAACGCAGGTGGGCTGAACTGGGAGGCCCGCAGAAAATCCAACAAGCTTTCGCGTCTGCCATCGCTCTCGGCCAACACCAGCAAGCGGTGTGGGCTGCTTTTGGCGTGTTCTTTCAAGCGCTGCAAAGGTTCAGAGGCTCCACGCACGACCGTCAGATCGGGCAGTGTTTGAGCAAAGGCATTGTCTTGAATGTCGGTGACTTGGGGGCGCAGAGAAAACTGAGCGTAAGCATTGGCGGCCCCATAGAACTGCTCTGCGGATAAGAACAAACTGTGAGGAGGCAAGGCTGGGCGCTCAGGGTCGCCACGGACCAAGCGGAATCTGTCTTGGGTGTCCTGCCAAAATTGTTGAATCACCGGCTCCAAGTCACCATGCAGTACCACCGTGGCATGTGAGCCAAGATAGTCAAAGACGGTGGACGTTTCTTCAAAGAACAATGGCAAGTAGTACTCAATCCCTGCAGTCGCTACCCCATTGCCGATGTCTTTGTAGATCCTGCTTTTCGTGGGGTCACCTTCTAGCAATTCACGCCATCGGCTTCTGAATTGGGAACGCGCGGCATCGTCCATTGGAAACTCACGACCTGGCAACAGCCGCACTTCTGGCACCGGATACAAGCTGCGCTGGCTGTCAGGGTCAAAGGTTCTGATGGAGTCAATCTCGTTGTCAAAAAGATCGACGCGGTAAGGCACCAAAGAACCCATGGGGAAGAGGTCAATCAAGCCTCCTCGAACTGCGTATTCGCCTGGGCTGACCACTTGCGACACGTGGCTGTAACCCGCAAGAGTCAGCTGCGCTTTGAGTTTGGCTTCGTCCAGGGATTGATGTACCTTGAAATGAAAGGTGTACCCAGCTAGGAAGGCAGGTGGGGCCAATCGGTAAAGTGCGGTGGTCGCAGGAATCAGCACCACATCGGCCTCGCCTTGCGAAATACCCCAGAGCGTGGCCAAGCGTTCGCTGATCAGGTCTTGGTGTGGCGAAAAACTGTCGTATGGGAGCGTTTCCCAATCCGGGAACAGAACGCATCGAAGATCTGGCGAAAAAAACGCCATCTCCTCCTGAAGTCGATGCGCATCGGTTGCGTTTGCAGTGACGATGGCGACCCGTTGATGGCGAGTTTTTTCTCGGACGCTCAGCTGCGTCAGCAGCAAAGCGTCCGCAGACCCAACTGGGCGGGGTATGGCAAACCGTTTGCCGGGACTCAATGAGGGCAGATGCATTGATGCAATTCTAGAATGGAGCCCCGGACCATGATCCGCACCATTTGGCTTATGACGTTCAACCCACCTTCCGCTGACCGCATCTTTGCGTTGATTCCCTGCGCAGGCAAAGGCAATCGTGCTGGATCCTCTCTACCCAAGCAATACCAATTGATTGGAGATCTGCCCTTGGTGGTTCATACGCTGAGGGCATTCGCAACAATCCCGCGTTTGACGCATGGCTTGCTGGTAGTCGCCCCTGACGATCACCGGATGCAGGACCTGTTAACTGACCACCCCCAACCTCTTTTTTCTTTGGCCCATGTCGGGGGGGCTAGTCGAGCTGCCAGTGTGCTCGCGGGCTTGCATGCGCTTGTTCAGCACGGGGCCTCTAGTCGCGATTGGGTGCTGGTGCATGACGCAGCTCGTTGTTTGGTAACCCCAACGCAAATCAATCTTTTGATCGATGCTTGCCAAGCTGACGCCGTGGGCGGCATCCTAGCCCTCCCACTAGCTGACACCTTAAAGCAAGAGGCCGCTGGACGTGTGAGCGCCACCATCAGCCGAGACAGTAAGTGGCTGGCTCAAACCCCCCAAATGTTCCGTTTGGAGGCGCTGACGGAGGCCTTGAGCAATGGCAATGAAGCGGTGACCGACGAGGCCAGTGCCATGGAAGCCATGGGCTTTGCGCCGCTATTGATTGCAGGCAGTTCGCATAATTTCAAAGTCACTTATCCTGAGGACTTTGTTTTGGCTCAGGCAGTTCTCAAGCTGCGAGCAGAAAGTTAAGAAGATGATCAGGCCTCAGTTTCGCATTGGCGAGGGATGGGATGTGCATGCCTTGGTCAAGGACCGTCCACTGCTTTTGGGAGGTGTGCGAATTGAGCATACCCACGGTTTGTTGGGACACTCGGATGCTGATGTGTTGCTTCATGCAATCACCGACGCTTTGCTTGGTGCAGCAGCTTTGGGTGATATCGGAAGACATTTCCCCGACACCAGTGATGAATTCAAGGGCGCAGATTCATGGGCGCTACTTCAGCACACGGGTAATCTCTTGGGAGAACGGGGCTGGCGCATTGGCAATATCGATTGCACCGTGATCGCTCAAGCGCCCAAGTTGGCAACTTACATCCCGCTCATGTGTACAAGTATTTCAAAGGCTTTAGAAATCGAAGCAGGTCAAGTCAATGTGAAGGCCAAAACAGCTGAAAAAATGGGCCATATAGGCCATGGCCAAAGCATGGAGGCGCGGGCAGTGGCTTTGATTTATCAATTGGCTTGAGTTGGCAATTTGGACAAAGCTAAAAATGCATCTACGATTTCGCGAACTATTCGGCGGTGATCCGTAGACATAGATAAGTAATTGACCATGAGTTGCCTGTCCACCAATGACAAACTTTCTTCTTGGTCAGCGAACAAGCCCACCTTTGGGGGCGGCGTGCCAAAAAGTAAACCTTCCGGAGAGATCTTCAACCAATTGCATAAGATGAATAATTTGTCTTGTTTGGGAATAGACACTCCCATGAGCCAATTTCTTGCAGCATGCGATGAGATTCCATCACCCCAGTATCGAAGGTTGAACTGTGTAGCCACAACAGTTGCGGATCTTTGAACACCTGCTTCTTTGAGTGCCTGACGAAGACGTTTTGCAAACTGATCATTGACTGCCATGTGCCTCACCCAAGTAAAATTAAACAAATTTCAGTAAATTATAGGCAAAAGAAATTTATTAATTGATACTTGAGTATTGTTATTGGCTGTTGGCTGTTGGCTGTTGGCTATTGGCTATTCGCTATTGGGCTGTCCATCCGCCATCCATATTCCACGCCACGCCACGCACATTGTTTCCAGCCTCTGAGCATAGAAAGACCGCCAATTCACCCAATTCTTGGGGTGTTGTGAAGGCCATCGATGGTTCCTTTTCACCCAGCAGCAGTTTGGTCGCCTGCTCGTTGGAGAGTTGCAGTTCTTGTGCTTTTGCATCAACTTGCTTTTGTACCAAGGGTGTTAGCACCCAGCCAGGACAAATGGCGTTGCAGGTCACGCCTGAAGTGGCGTTTTCAAGTGCAATGACTTTTGTCAGACCCACAATGCCATGTTTTGCAGCAACATAAGCAGACTTTTGTGCCGAACCCACCAAACCATGCACAGACGCAATGTTGATGATGCGCCCCCAGTTTTTTTGTTTCATGTGTGGCAACGCCAAGCGCGAGGTATGAAAGGCGCTGCTCAGGTTGATGGCAATGATGGCATCCCAGCGTTCAACAGGAAAGTTTTCTACGGATGCCACGTGCTGGATACCTGCGTTGTTGATCAAGATGTCTACACCTGCGGATGTATCTGCTGCAAATTGCATCATGGCTTCGATCTCGGCAATTTTGCTCATGTCTGCACCGTGGTAGTGAACTTGAACTCCAAAAGCTTCTAGTTCATTTTTGGCCAAGTGGTAGTCACCAAATCCATTCAAGATGATGTTGGCGCCTTGACTTGCCAAGCTTTTGGCAATGCCAAGCCCAATTCCGCTGGTAGAACCTGTTACCAATGCTGATTTACCTGCGAGAGTGCGATGCGACATAAGAGATCTCCATATGAATTACGATGAGAATTAATCGACATTATGGAGTTTTCAGTCGTCACCTCACTGAAATTATTGCTCGCTGCTTATGAAACATGTTTCAGACACCACATCACCCCCGATGATGTTGGACTCAACCCTGCAGGACTTACCTGATCAACCCGATGCTTTGTTACGGGCGCGTGCCTTTGTTGAGCCATTGTTCATGGGTGCATCGTTGGATACAGGGGAGGATGTGCTGGCGCATGCAGATGCTGTTGCCTCCATTCTGAGTCACATCGGTGGTTCCGAAGCGATGCAGGCTGCATGCTATTTGGTCTACGCCACAGAGTTTCTCAATAAGCCGCAAGAGGTCATTGCCAAAGCATTTGGCGCAAGTTATGCAGAACTGGCGATGGAGACGGTGAATTTGATTCGGGTCCAGCGACAAGCACGCACAGTTGCATCCGATCGACCCTCTGCGCAGATGCAAACCGAAAACGTACGAAAAATGCTTTTGGCTTTTTCGCGCGATCTGCGCGTTGTCTTGCTGCGATTGGCATCCCGATTACAAACGCTTCGTTATTACGCGGCCAGTAAAAAGCCTTTGCCTGATGGCTTGGCTCATGAGTCTTTGCATGTGTTTGCGCCACTTGCCAATCGGTTGGGTATCTGGCAAATCAAATGGGAAATTGAAGATTTATCGCTGAGGTTTCTTGAACCTGAAACTTACCGCGAAGTCGCTGGCTGGCTGGATGAAAAGCGTGTTGAGCGTGAAAAATACATGGTTGAGTTGCAGCATCAACTCTCTGACTCATTGAAAGAGCAGGGCATTGAGGCCAGTGTTCAGGGGAGGCCAAAGCACATCTACAGCATTGTCAAAAAAATGCGAGGCAAATCTTTGGAATTTGATCGGGTTTTTGATGTGCGCGCTTTGCGGGTGATTGTTGACTCAGTACCCGATTGCTATGCTGTTTTAAGCTGGGTTCATACGCACTTCAACCCCATTGTGGAAGAGTTTGATGATTACATTGCGCGACCTAAGTCAAATGGATACCAGTCCTTGCACACGGTTGTTCGAGACGAAAAAACTCGACCCATTGAAGTCCAAATTAGAACCCGTGCGATGCATGATCACGCAGAGCAAGGGGTCGCGGCTCATTGGGCCTATAAAGAGGCGGGTGCGAAGGGTTATGCCGGAGTTACGGCCTCTGGGGCTTATGACGCCAAGATAGCCGTGCTTCGTCAGTTGTTGGCATGGGAGCGAGATTTGGTCTCTGCTTCTGAGCAGTCCACTACGACCAACATGACGACCAAGACGGACGCATTGAGCGATCGTATTTATGTCTTGACCCCAGATGCTTCAGTCGTTGACTTGCCACAAGGTGCCACGCCGATTGATTTTGCGTATGCCTTGCATACCAACTTGGGACACCGCTGCCGTGGAGCTAAGGTGGACGGCGTCATGGTGCCACTGCACACTGTTTTGAAAAATGGTCAGACAGTTGAGGTCACGGCAGTCAAAGAGGGCGGACCTTCACGCGATTGGTTGAACTCAGAACTTGGCTTTCTTGCCAGTCCTAGGGCAAGGGCTAAGGTGCGAGCTTGGTTCAATGCGCAAGCGATGCAAGAAACTGCAGCCAAAGGCCGTGAAGCCGTTGAAAAGTTACTACAGCGGGAAGGTAAAACAGCCATCAAATTGGACGACCTGGCTTTTCAGTTGGGTTTTAAGTCTGCAGATGCTTTGTTTGAGGTTGTCGGTAAGGACGAATTCTCTTTACGCAATATTGAAACACTGCTCAAGCCGCCGCAGACACCGGTGTCTGCGGATGACCATGTGCTCCTGAAAAAAGCACGACACGCCGAGCAAGCCTCCAAAGGCGGCGTATTGGTTGTCGGCATTGATTCTTTGTTGACGCAATTGGCCAAGTGCTGCAAACCGGCTCCCCCTGATGTCATCAGAGGGTTTGTCACGCGCGGCAAGGGTGTCAGCATTCACCGGGCCGATTGCAGTAACTTTCACCAAATGGCACTTCGCAATGCGGAGCGGGTGATTGATGTGGACTGGGGAAAATCCAAGAAATCGCAAGAACAGGTGTACCCAGTGGATGTCTACATTGAGGCTTTTGACCGCCAAGGTTTGCTGCGCGATATTTCCGAAGTTTTTTCAAAGGAAAAAATGAATGTGATCGGTGTGCAGACACAATCCATCAAAGAGTTGGCATTGATGACTTTTACGGTCGAGGTGAGCGATTCAGGGCGTTTGCAAAAAGTTTTAACTGCTTTGCGCGAAGTTTCTGGCGTCAAGTCCGGACGACGACGTTGAGTCTGTTACAATTTGCGCTTCGGACAATTAGGCGCGTAGCTCAGCTGGTTAGAGCACCACCTTGACATGGTGGGGGTCGTTGGTTCGAGTCCAATCGCGCCTACCAATTGTTCCCCGTCCAGCCCGGCACTGTTACAACGGTGACGGGCTTTTGTTTACAGCGGGAGCTGACTGATGAGCAGCAACAAACACATGCCCCCTGACGAAGTCGACCGACGTATCATCAAAAAATACCCGAATCGTCGCCTTTACGACACCAAGTTGTCTAGTTACATAGCCCTCAGTGATATCAAACGCTTGGTCATGGACCATCTGCATTTTGTGGTGGTGGATGCAAAAACGGGAGACGACCTGACCCGCAGTATCTTGTTGCAAATCATTTTGGAAGAAGAGAGTGATGGGGCTCCTATTTTGACGGAGCGGATGTTGGCCAACATCATCCGTTTTTATGGTCATGCCATGCAGAGTTTCATGGGTTCTTATTTGGAAAAAAATGTACAAACGTTCATGGATTTCCAAAGCCAATTGACAAGAACGACCCAAGACCAAGCCCCGTTGAGCCTGATGCATGGAATGGTGGGAAGATACGTGGACCAATCGACGCTAGCGTTGACAGAAATGCAAGTTCAAATGCAAGAGCAATTTAAAAAGCAAACTGACCAGATGATGGATGTGATGAGGCTGAAACGCTGATGAGTGATGTGATGACACCCAAAGTAGGGTTTGTCAGCTTGGGCTGTCCCAAGGCTTTGACAGACTCTGAATTGATTCTGACCCAACTCAGCGCAGAGGGATACCAAACTTCCAAAACCTTTGCTGGTGCGGATTTGGTAATCGTCAACACCTGCGGATTCATTGATGATGCCGTCAAGGAGAGTCTTGACACGATCGGCGAGGCGTTGGCTGAGAACGGAAAAGTCATTGTGACCGGGTGTTTGGGGGCGAGAAGCGGTGAAGGTGGAGCCAATCTGGTTCAACAAATTCATCCTAGGGTGTTGGCCGTCACAGGACCTCATGCCACACAAGAAGTGATGGATGCTGTGCATGCGCACCTACCAAAGCCCCACGACCCTTTTCTAGACTTAGTGCCACATGCTTTTGGTGAAGCGGGTATCAAGCTCACGCCCAAGCATTACGCATACTTGAAAATCAGTGAAGGTTGCAATCATCGTTGTACGTTTTGCATCATTCCATCCATGCGAGGCGATTTGGTTAGCCGCCCCATTGGCGACATCCTCAAAGAGGCGCGTGCTTTGTTTGAGGGCGGTGTTAAAGAGTTGTTGGTCATCAGCCAAGACACTTCAGCCTATGGCGTAGATGTGAAATACCGAACAGGTTTTTGGGATGGACAGCCGATCAAAACTCGCACATTGGAGCTGGCGCAAGCGTTGGCCCAGTTGGCGCAAGGTTACGGTGCCTGGATCCGACTTCACTATGTATACCCATATCCAAGTGTGGATGACATCATTCCTTTGATGGCGACTGGCCATGTCTTGCCTTATTTGGATGTGCCTTTTCAGCACAGTCATCCCGATGTGCTGAAACGCATGAAAAGACCTGCCAGCGGAGAAAAAAATCTGGAGCGTATCGCTCGATGGCGGGAATTGTGTCCACAAATTGTGATTCGAAGCACCTTCATTGCTGGTTTTCCGGGCGAAACCGAATCCGAATTTGAGCATTTGTTGGACTTTGTGCAAGAAGCACAAATCGATCGCGCCGGTTGTTTTGCTTATAGCCCGGTTGATGGTGCAACGGCGAACGAGTTGCCTGGTATGTTGCCTCAATCGGTCCGCGAAGAGCGGCAGGCCCGTTTCATGGCTGTGGCCGAAGAGGTATCTATTCAAAAACTCAAACAACGCATTGGCTCCACTCTCCAGGTCTTGGTTGACCAAGCGCCTGGCAACGGTCGCAAAGGTGGTTTAGGGCGCAGTTACGCGGATGCTCCTGAAATCGATGGTGTGGTGAAGTTGTTGCCATCTGAAAAAATCAGCAAAGTTCTGAAGGTGGGCGAATTCACGCGTGCGCGTGTGGTGGCGACAGAAGGCCATGACCTTGTTGCATTGCCGATTTAAAGAACAAAAACACAAAAGCCACCGTGAAGGTGGCTTTTATTTAACTTATATTGGTGCCCAGGAAGGGACTCGAACCCCCACGAAGTTACTCGCTAGTACCTGAAACTAGTGCGTCTACCAATTCCGCCACCTGGGCATTTCAGGAAAGAAAGGTATTGTATCAAAAATTCATCAACCACCAGCGGATTGCTGGAAGAGTTTGAAGGCACAGTCTTCGGCCATCGCGATGGCCACGGCTTTGTACAGCGTGACGATGGCGCAGCAGATATTTATTTGCCACCGAACGAAATGCGCGCTGTTTTGCACCGAGATCGCGTCAAAGCGCGTGTTGTCCGTTTCGACAAAAAGGGGCGCCCAGAAGGTCGTGTCGTTGAAATCGTAGAACGCTCAACGCAACCAATCATCGGTCGACTGCTTCAAGAAAGTGGTGTTTGGTTAGTCGCGCCTGAAGACAAACGATATGGCCAAGATGTGCTAATCCCTAAAGGTGCGACCGGTCGCGCAAGCACAGGACAGGTGGTCGTGGTCGAGTTGACCGAACCCCCCAGTTTGTATGGACAGCCCGTTGGTCGTATCAAAGAGGTCTTGGGCGAAGTCGATGATCCTGGCATGGAAATAGAAATTGCGGTGCGCAAATATGGCGTACCGCATGAGTTTTCTCAAGCTTGCCTGGGGTTGGCCCGTGGGCTGCCCGATAAAGTGCGTTCCCAAGATAAAAAAGATCGCATTGATTTGACCGATGTGGCTTTGGTCACCATCGATGGCGAAGATGCGCGTGACTTTGACGATGCTGTTTATTGCGAGCCAGCCAAAGTGGGTCGCGGCAAAGGTTGGCGTCTTTTGGTGGCCATTGCCGATGTGAGCCATTATGTGGAAACTGGCAGTGCGATCGACATTGACGCCTATGACCGGGCAACCAGCGTGTACTTTCCGCGCCGCGTTATTCCGATGTTGCCAGAAAAACTGTCCAACGGTTTATGTTCGCTCAATCCCGATGTAGAGCGTTTGTGTATGGTGTGCGACATGTTGATCACCGCCAACGGCGAAATCCATGCTTACCAGTTTTATCCAGCAGTCATGCACAGTCACGCTCGATTTACTTATACCGAAGTGGCTGCCATTTTGGCCAATACGCGAGGCCCGGAAGCCGCAAAGCGCAAAGATCGCGTGTCAGATTTGATCAATTTGCACGATGTTTATGGGGCATTGTTGAAGTCACGTCACACGCGCGGTGCAGTGGACTTTGAGACCACTGAGACACAAATAGTGTGCGATGACAGTGGGCGCATCGAAAAAATCATCCCACGCGTACGCAATGATGCGCACAAGTTGATTGAGGAGGCGATGCTCGCTGCCAACGTGTGCAGTGCCGATTTTATTTTGCAAAGCAAGCACCCTGGTTTGTTTCGGGTGCACGAAGGTCCTACACCCGAGAAGAAAGACATTCTTCGCAACTACCTGAAAACAACTGGGGTCGGACTGACCATCACGGATAACCCCAAGCCTGCAGAATTCCAGGCCATTGCTGAAGCAACCAAAGAGCGTGTGGACGCGCAGCAAATTCATTCGATGCTGCTGCGTTCGATGCAGCAAGCCATCTATACGCCTATCAACAGCGGTCATTTCGGCTTGGCGTTCGAGGCCTATACCCACTTCACAAGTCCCATCCGTCGTTACCCCGACTTGTTGGTTCATCGTGTGATCAAAGCCATTTTGCTCAAGAGGCGCTATCAGTTGCCAGTTCTTCCCACACCCGGGGAAGCGCATGCCAAATTGGCGCGTCGACTGGCCACCCGTGTGCGCGAGCCCTCTCAAAAACTGGAAGCCCCCACTAAGCCGTCGCCCGATCAACAAGCATGGGAGGCTGCAGGTTTGCATTGCAGCGCCAATGAACGACGTGCGGATGAGGCCAGTCGCGATGTTGAGGCTTGGCTCAAATGCAAATACATGCGGGAACATTTGGGCGAAGAGTATGGAGGGGTTGTCACTTCCGCCACAGGCTTTGGATTGTTTGTGACTTTGGATGCGATGTATGTCGAGGGTTTGGTGCACATCACCGAGTTGGGCGGTGAGTACTTCCGTTTTGACGAAGCGCGGCAAGAGTTACGCGGAGAAAGAACCGGGATTCGTTACGCCATTGGTTCTCGCGTCCGGATTCAAGTCAGCCGTGTGGACCTAGATGGACGCAAAATTGATTTCCGTTTGGTTCGTGACGGCGAAGAACCCCTGACGCGCTCACCCAAAGATCTGAGTAAATCACCCATGCAAAACTTCAAAGCAGCAGTGAAGAAGGCATTCACCAAATCGAGTGACAAGGGTGGCAAGGCCACCACCAAGAAGTCCGGAGCACCTAAAAAAAATAATCGTCGGCCGCGGCCTTGAGCAGGGAATTCAGTGTTGTGTGCCAATGCAAGTCGCCAGTGATGCCGCGTCGAGGGTAGGACCTGAGTCGGGCCATGCGTCTGCGGCAAATCCATGGACTCGCACACCATCACAGGCTGCGTCAAAAGCACTGAGCCCTTGGGCCATTTTGGCGCCTATCACCCCTGCCAAGACATCGCCTGTTCCGGCGGAGGCCAACCTGGCGTTGCCAGTTGGGTTGATCACTGGGGTTGTTTGATCAGTGGCAATCACAGTGCCAGAGCCCTTGAGGACAACGACTGCACCGGTTAATCCGGCCAGCTGTTGTGCAGCTTATAGGCGGTTGTTTTGAATGTCCTGTGCGGTGCACTTTAGCAAGCGTGCAGCCTCCAGTGGATGGGGTGTGAGAACCGTTGAGCGGCCTGTGCGAGTGCGACCTTTCAATAAATGAAAAAGTGAACTGTCACTTGAGATGGCATTGAGCGCATCGGCATCTAGCACCAACTGTGCGGATGCACTCAATATTTTGGGCAAGATGGCACGTACTTCATCACCGCCGCCGCAACCACAAACGATGGACGCTTTCTCTAATTGCAATGAGTTCACATCTCGCACCATCAAGGCTGGGTATTGAGCCGTGGCGTTGAGGCCAAATGCGGTGTCCAGCAAGCAGGCATACACGCGTCCCGCACCTGAATGAAGGGCGGCCACACTTGCCAAAATTGCAGCGCCCGCCATGCCTGGTGCTCCTCCGATCACAATGAGATCTCCATACGTTCCTTTGTGGCTGTTGTGGCGACGCGGGGTGAGATTCTTGGCGTATGGGGATTGCAGGTAAGCATTGGGAATCACTTGCTGCCAAGCTTGCTCAACCGAGCTACTCCCCAAATCATCGAACCAAACTTGTCCACAGGCGTCACGCCCGTCAGCCGTAAAAAGTCCAGGTTTGAGGGTCAGCAAGCTCAAGGTGTGAACAGGCGAGAAACTGGTGAGGGTGTTTGCAGGTCGAAACCAAGTCCCTGTATCAGCGTTCAAACCTGTAGGTAAGTCAATGGCTAAAACAGGTTTGCCACTGGCGTGCATGGTGTGGAGCCATTGCGCCATGGGTCCTTCAGGCGGTCGACTGCAGCCCAGGCCAAGCAGTGCATCGATGCTGAGGTCAAACGATTCCGGTGGTTTTGAATGAATGACAACGCCTGCCATTTTTGCGCGTTGCCACGAACTTAGGGCGTGCTTTGGCGAATCTTGTGCATTGCCAAGCCAAGTGGCCGTGACATCTTTGCCCCATTGCTTCAAATGAACCGCTGCCTCTAGCCCATCGCCACCGTTGTTACCCGGTCCGCAGGCAATCCAAATTTTGCGCGCATGGGGCGCAATGGCCAGTGCGAGTTCAGCACATGCCAGACCGGCACGTTGCATCAAGCTGTGCTCAGGGAGCATTGTTTGTAGATGTGCTTCTAGGGCGCGTGTACCTGCAGAGCTGTAGAGCGCAAGCGCTCCAAACTTCGAGATTTGAGACACGTTGCGTACATTGCACTTCATGATTGAAGTTTCAAACGTTCTAGGCCAAGCCCCTCAACATCGATCTCGGGGGGGTTACCGGAAATTTGATCGGCAACTGCACGAGCACACCCGAACGACAATGCCCACCCACTGGAGCCGTGACCTAGGTTCAACCACACACCGGGGATGCCGCTGGGGCCCATCACAGGCGGGCCGTCGGGAAGCATGGGGCGAGAGCCCTTCCACACTTGAACACTGTCTTGTGTCCTTGCTGCCCCTGGAAACCAATCGTCAAGCACACGGTAAAGCGTCCGCACACTGGGCGCATGATGTTGGCGCAAATTGCCACCGATTTCTGCGCCGCCTGAAACCCTCACGCGTTGGCCAAGTCGAGAGATTGCAACTTTGTAACGTTCATCCATCACACCGCTTCTGGGTGCATCCAGTGGTTCGCGTACGGACGCGCTGATTGAATAGCCATGTACTGCGGCCAAGGGCAGTTGTATCCCCAAAGGTGAAAGCAAAGGAGCGCTTGCTAAACCTGCGCAGACCACTACTGTGTCATAGGACTCACCTGGATCACTGGGATTGAGGCGAATACGACGTGGTTCTTGGCGGTTGAGGGGTTGAATGTCGGCATTGAAATGAAATTTCACACCCAATGACTCTGCAATATTTTTCAAAATAAGCGTGAGTTGCCTGCAATTGCCGACTTCATCGTTCGGAAAATGGATGGCATGGGCCAGCGGAGTGTCTGAGTTGAGTGCAGGTTCAATTTGACGCGCTTGAGCGGCATCTATCATTTTGAAACTCAGGCCGGCGTCTTGCATTGCACTCAAAGATGGCTTGATCATTTCGTGCTCACGCTCGCCGCGTAACAATACCAAGTAACCCTGTGATCGATCATGGTGAAGGTGAAGTCTTTCAGTCAGTAAGCGCATCCGCTCATGGCTGTAGGAGGCGAGTCGCAGTAGGCGGCCCCTGTTTTGATCAAACGTCCCTTTGTCGCACGCTTGCCACCATTTCCAGAGCCACTGAATTTCTGCCCAACTGGGACGCGAAAAGCGAACCGGGCTGTGTTTTTGCAATAAGTGTGTGAGAACGTGCAAAGCCATGCCGGGTTTGGCCCACGGCGTGACATATCCAGGAGAAATGACACCCGCATTCGCAAAACTGCAGCCTTCAGCGGCTGAACTGCTTCGCTCATACACAGTCACCTCATGACCTTGTTCGATTAACTCATAAGCCGTGGTAATACCAATCACGCCAGCCCCAATCACGGCGACTCTCATGCGCACGGCCTTGCGTTTCGCGTTGATTTGTCGGTCATCTGTTGTACTTGCTGTGCTAGAATCATTGGGTTTTTCTAAGTGCCTCCTCTGTGAGGGCTTGGTCTAAACATCACTCGCAAATCAGCCCCCCTCAAGGTGTTGCCAAAGTTTTTCAAATGAAAAAATGCGGCGATGACGGGCTGAATTTTAGACTCAACCTTTGGAGTAATCACATGTCAGTCACTATGCGCGAAATGCTGGAAGCCGGCGTCCACTTCGGTCACCAAACCCGTTTCTGGAACCCCAAAATGGCCCCATTCATTTTTGGCCATCGCAACAAAATTCACATCATCAACCTTGAAAAATCGTTGCCGATGTTTCAAGACGCAGCTAAGTTTGTCAAGCAACTGTCTGCGAACCGGGGTACTGTTTTGATGGTAGGCACGAAACGCCAGTCGCGTGAAATCGTCGCCTCCGAAGCGCAAAGAGCAGGCGTCCCATTTGTGGACCAACGTTGGTTGGGTGGTATGTTGACCAACTTCAAAACGGTCAAAACTTCAATCAAGCGCTTGAAGGACATGAAAATCCAACAAGAAGCTGGTTTGGATGCGTTGTCTAAAAAAGAGCAGTTGATGTTCAAGCGTGAAATCGACAAACTCGAGAAAGACATCGGTGGTATCCAAGACATGGCGACTTTGCCTGATGCCATTTTTGTCATTGATGTCGGTTACCACAAAATTGCCATTGCTGAAGCCAAAAAGCTTGGCATTCCTTTGATTGGTGTTGTGGACTCAAACCACTCCCCAGAAGGCATCGATTACGTGATTCCTGGCAACGACGACTCTTCCAAGGCAGTGACTTTGTACGCTCGTGGTATTGCTGATGCGATCTTGGAAGGCCGTGCCAACGCTGTGAATGACGTGGTCAAAGCGGTTGCTGAAGCGGACGATGAATTCGTTGAAGTTGCTGCTTAAGTATTTGCCCAACGTTGAGAAGGGGCTCGTGCAGCCCCTTTTTCACACCCTGATTGAACTGAACTGAAGACGGAGAAACATATGGCAGCTATTACTGCAAGCATGGTCGCTGAATTGCGTGGCAAAACCGATGCCCCGATGATGGAGTGTAAAAAAGCTTTGACTGAGGCAGACGGCGACATGGCCAAGGCCGAGGAATTGCTGCGTGTCAAGCTCGGCAGCAAAGCCGGTAAGGCCGCAAGCAGAATCACCGCCGAGGGCGTGATCACCAGCTTCATCGATGGCAACCACGGTGCATTGCTGGAAGTCAATTGCGAGACCGATTTTGTGACTAAGAACGATAGCTTTTTGGCCTTGGCGCAGGCTGCAGCCCAATTGATCGCCTCTCACAATCCCGCTTCTTTGGAAGCGCTGGGTGCGCTTCCCTATAGCCAAGACGGTTTCGGCCCCACCCTGGAAGATGTTCGCAAAGGATTGATTGGCAAGATCGGCGAGAACATGAGTTTCCGTCGTTACAAGCGCTTCGAAGGCGCCCAAGTGGCCTCTTACCTGCACGGCACACGCATTGGCGTTGTCGTGGAGTTCGACGGCGATATGGTGGCGGCCAAAGACGTCGCCATGCATGTGGCAGCGATGAAGCCTGTGGCTTTGACCAGCGCTGATGTGCCAGCCGATCTGATTGAGAAAGAGCGCTCTGTGGCCACGGCCAAAGCGGCCGAATCCGGCAAGCCTGCTGACATCGCCAGCAAAATGATTGAA
>CAITHK010000077.1 GCA_903892175.1 uncultured Burkholderiales bacterium
AACGGCAAGGGCTGTGCCTGCTCTGCTCCTACGCCGCTGGCGCGGCTCTATGTCGCTGACGCAGGCACAGCCCTTGCCGCTTCGATGCATCTCACTTCAATCGCAGAAGAGCAAAAGTAGGAGCGAGAAGAACTAAAGCGCCAACGAAATAGCTGCCAAGCGCGCAGCATCCAAACGCGCACCGACAGCCGGTCCAACCAAACCTTCTTGCAACGCCTGTGCACTGACCGTTGCACTGTCCACCGACAACGCCGCTTGCAGCAAACGCATCAAACGCGCGCGCTGCGGGTAGTCGTCCTGCTCGCGCCCCAAGCGCCCACGGGCATCGCACTCGCACGCTTGCATGGCCAGCGCAAAACGTTCGGGCCGACGCAGCGCATCACAGCGCTGTAGCAAACGCAACACCGCTTGCGCCCCAAAACTCTGGCTTTGGTGGATGTTGCCGTGCTCACGCGCCACCACATCGGCCAGGGCTTTGCACTCCACCGGCACCCGCCAGCGTTCGCACAACGCCAGCAGCAGTTTGGCGCTGCGCTGCTCGTGGCCGATGTGGCGTGGCAACACGTCCGCTGGCGTGGTGCCTTTGCCCAAGTCGTGGCACAAGCAGGCAAAGCGCACGTCGAGTGGGGCTTGGGCCAAGGCGCTTTGGTCGAGCACCATTTCCAGGTGAATGCCGGTGTCGATTTCGGGGTGGTGTTCTGCGCGTTGGGGCACGCCGTAGAGGCGGTCCATCTCAGGCAAGAGGCGCTGCAAAGCCCCGCACTGGCGCAGCACCTGCAACATGCGCGAGGGGCGCGCGGCCATCAGGCCACGGGCGAGTTCTTGCCACACGCGCTCGCTCACCAGCGCGTCTACCTCACCCTCGTCCACCATCTCACGCATGAGTTGCAAGGTTTCGGGGGCCACCGCAAAGTCGGCAAAGCGTGCGGCAAAGCGTGCCACGCGCAAGATGCGCACGGGGTCTTCGCGAAACGCATCGGTCACATGGCGCAGCACCTTGGCTTGCACATCGCGTTGGCCACCAAAGGGGTCGGTCAGCGCGCCTGTGTCGGGGTCTTGGGCGATGGCGTTGATGGTGAGGTCGCGGCGTGCCAGGTCTTCCTCCAGCGTCACCTCGGGCGCGGCATGCACGGCAAAGCCACGGTA
Organism: uncultured Burkholderiales bacterium; assembly: GCA_903892175.1. Classification (GTDB taxonomy): domain Bacteria; phylum Pseudomonadota; class Gammaproteobacteria; order Burkholderiales; family Burkholderiaceae_C; genus Limnohabitans. The sequence continues at coordinate 1,147 of CAITHK010000077.1, forward strand.
GCCGCGTGCGGTTTTGCGTTCGGTGCGGGCCAAGGCATGTTCTTCGCGCGTGGTGGGATGCAAGAAGACCGGAAAGTCGCGCCCAACTGGCTCGAAACCCTGGGCCACCAGACCCTCGGGTGTGCTGCCCACCACCACCCAGTCGCGGTCGGCTCCAGGGTGCCCCAACAGGGCATCGCGCACGGCACCGCCAACCAAGTATGTTTTCATGGCGCGAGTGTAAAACGCGTGTGTCGATGGACGCCCAGTTGCTGCACATTAACGCAGTGCGTGAGGGCAGGTTTTTTTGCTGACATATCTCGGCTATCAGTCAATACGATGGCCATACTCAAAAAACCCGACGCTGACGTTCATCATGGTTGCAGACGATGAAGACAACGGCGCGCAATCCCCCTCAATCGCATGCCTATTTGATATTTGTCATCCATGTAATACAATCAATACACCCAAATGAGGAGACTGTATGACAGTATCAATTCGCTTAGATCCTCTCATTGAACAACGTCTTGACCACCTCGCGCGTCTGACGGGTCGCGCAAAGTCCTATTACTTGCGCGAACTCATCGAGGGCGGATTGGATGATTTAGAGGACTTCTACTTGGCTGACGCCACCATGGAGCGCGTGCGAAAAGGGCAAGAGGCTGTCATCGATTCGATCGAGGTAAGGAGCTCCCTTGACTTGGGTCATTAAGTACACCGAGACCTCTCAAAGGCAACTCAAAAAGCTTGACAAATCTATAGCGCTTCGGGTGCTTGACTTTATGGATGAGCGGGTGGCTCATTTGGATGACCCCCGAAGCCAAGGTAAGAATTTAGTGGGCCCAAAGCTGGGCTCGTACTGGCGCTACCGAGTCGGTGATGTCAGAGTGATATGCGACATCAAGGATGAGGTAGTGACGATTCTTGTGATCGAAATCGGTCACTGCCGTGAGGTTTACCGATGATGAGTGAGTGCCATAAATAACGCCCGTTGGTGAAGTGCCTACGATGTTGTCACAGGCCGTGTGTCAAAGGCAGGGCCGCAGACACATCTTCATGAAGAGGGTCTCATGGCGCCCCAGAAGGAAACACACTTGCCAGTGCCCTTGGCTGGGGAATGCCCAAGGCTTCTAAACCGTCCAAGCGACCGCTGGCCACGTTGTCGACTTGCATCGAGGCCAAGTTGTCACGGCTCATGAGGGTGGGGCCGGGGGCCAGTTCCATCAGCAAGGCTTGCAGCCAACCCGCAGCGTAGGGAAGAGGGAGCACGGGACGCGGGTGGCCCGCCCAGCGGCCTGCACACTGCACCAACTCAGCCAGGGTGAAGACTTCAGGGCCGCAGGCCTCATAGCCTTGGCCGATGGTGCGTGCATCTTGCAGGCAGCGAACCACGGCGCTGGCCACGTCTTGCACCCACACCGGTTGAAAACGCGCGTGGCTGCCAGCCAAGGGCATCACTGGGAAGATGTGTTGCAAGCGGGCAAACAGGTTGATGAATTGGTCGTCTTCGCCAAAGATCACACTCGGTCGCAGCAGCGTCAGCTGCAAACCTGATTTTTCGGCGGCCGACATCAGGGCGAGTTCGCCTCGGGCCTTGCTGCGTAAATACATCGAGGGGCCTTGTATGTCTGCTCCCAAGGCGCTGATGTGGACCAAGCGCCTGACCTTGGCGGCTTGGCAGGCTTTGGCGATCAGGGTGGGCAGGGTGACATGCACGCGTTCAAAGGTGTCTTCGTTGCCATGCAAGATGGCCACCAGGTTGACCACCGCGTCATGGCCGCGCACCAAGGCGTTGAGTTCGCGTGGTTCATGCACATTGGCTTGCACCACCGATACGCCTGGAAACATTTGCACGCTGCGGGCCGGCAGGCGGCGGGTGGGTACGGTGATGCGCCAGCCCAAACGAGACAGGGCTTCGCAGACATGGCGGCCCACAAATCCGGAGCCACCTAAAACCAAAACGCGTTGCTGAGTAGAGTGTGTGTTCATGGGGCCACTGTAGCCCGTCATGGCAACTTGGCTGCATACAAGGTTTGGGTTGTTGGGCATGGATAATTCTGGGCATGAACCAACTCGACGCACTCAAACAATTCACCACCGTGGTGGCCGACACGGGCGACTTCAAGCAGCTGAGCGCTTTTCAGCCGCAAGATGCCACCACCAACCCTTCGCTGATTTTGAAGGCGGTGCAAAAACCCGAGTACCTGCCGCTCTTGAAAGACACCGTGGCGGCGCACGGCAAAGAGCCCATGGATGTGCAGATTGACCGCTTGCTGGTGCGCTTTGGCTGCGAAATCTTGGCCACCATCCCGGGCCGTGTCTCCACCGAGGTGGACGCCCGTTTGAGCTTTGACAGCGCAGCCACCAGCGCACGCGCACGGCGCATCATGGCCTTGTACGAGGCGGCGGGGGTAAAGCGCGAACGTGTGCTGATCAAAATTGCGTCCACCTGGGAGGGCATTCAAGCGGCGGCCGAGTTGGAGCGCGAAGGCATTCGCACCAACCTGACCTTGCTGTTTTCGTTTGCCCAAGCCGTGGCCTGTGGCGACGCGAAGGTGCAGTTGATCTCGCCCTTTGTGGGCCGCATTTACGA
>CAITHK010000078.1 GCA_903892175.1 uncultured Burkholderiales bacterium
GTAGTCGCCAAACTGCCAATAATTCAGGTTGTGCCAGCACCGGTGGTTGGGCTGGGCATAGGCCGACACTTCATAGCGCTGCAGGCCTGCTGCGGCGGTGCGCTCGGTGATGCGGTCGAGCATGGCGTAGGCGTCATCGTCCTCAGGCACTTGGGGCGGGAACTTGGCAAACACCGTGTTGGGCTCGATGGTGAGGTGATAGACCGACAGATGTGGCGGCGCGAGCGACAGCGCCATCTCCAAGTCCTGGTCCAGCTGCGCCAAGGTTTGCCCGGGCAAGGCATACATCAAATCAAGATTGAAGGTGTCAAAGGCCGTTGCGGCTTCCTCCAATGCCGCAATGGCCTGGGCGCGGTTGTGCACCCGCCCCAAAGCTTGCAAATGCGCATCGTTGAAGCTTTGCACCCCCACCGAGAGGCGGGTCACACCGGCGGCGCGAAAGGCCCGGAAGCGGTCTTTCTCAAAGGTGCCAGGGTTGGCCTCTAGGGTGATTTCGCAATCGGCTTCCAAACGCAAGCGCGCACGCAAGTCGCTGAGCAAGCGCTCAATGGCCGCTGGTGAAAACAAACTGGGCGTGCCGCCCCCTATGAAGATGCTGTGCACGCTGCGACCCCAAATCAGGGGCAAAGCGCTCTCTACATCGGCGCACAAAGCGTCCAAATAGCGCTGCTCGGGCAAGTTTGCCGCTGCATGGCCGGGCAGCTCATGTGAATTGAAGTCGCAGTAAGGGCACTTCTTCAAACACCAGGGCAGGTGCACATACACAGACAAGGGCGGCAAGCTGCTCAACGACAGCGTGCCAGGACGCATGAGGTGCTGAATGTCTGGCGTCATGCGGTTTTAAAACCAACGCTCGCGCATCAAGGCCAACATTTGCTGGGCCGCTTGACCGCGGTGGCTGTTGGCGTTTTTGACCTCAACAGGCAATTCTGCAAAGGTCTTGCCGAATCTGGGAATGAACATGATGGGATCAAAGCCAAATCCGTTGGCCCCCATGGGCGAGCGTGTGATCTCTCCCACCGCACGGCCCACAGCAATCAAAGGCTCGGGGTCATCCGGGTGGCGAACCGCCACCAAGGTGCTGACCAAAGCGGCACGGCGGTTGTCCACCTGTGCCATTTGCTCCAGCAAGGCGCGCACATTGTTGTCGTCTCCCTTGTCATACCCAAACTGGGTGGCATAGAAAGCGGTTTGCACGCCAGGCAAGCCCCCAAAAGCGTCGACACACAAGCCCGCGTCATCCGCCAACGCAGGCAAGCCGCTCTCGCGCGATGCATGGCGTGCTTTGGCCAGTGCGTTCTCCACAAAGGTATGGAAAGGCTCTTCGGCTTCGCCCACACCGAGGTCGGCTTGGCGAACCAACTCAACCCCCCAAGGGGCAAACATGGCTTGCAATTCTGCAAGCTTGCCTTGGTTGTTGGAGGCAAGAACGATTTGCTTCATCTGAACCGCCATGCCATCAGCCGTTGAGCGCTTCTTGCTGCAGGGCAATCAGCTCGCCAATGCCTTTTTCGGCCAAAGCCAGCAAGGCATTCATTTGGTCGCGGGTGAATGGCAGTCCTTCAGCGGTGCCCTGCACTTCCACGTAATGACCTGCGCTGGTCATCACCACGTTCATGTCGGTGTCGCAACTGGAGTCTTCGGTGTATTCCAAATCAAGCAAGGGCAAGTCGCCCAACATGCCGACTGAAATAGCCGCCACGCCCTGGGTGATCGGGCTCTCTTTGAGCTTGCCCGTTGCGATGAGGGTGTTGACCGCGTCTTGCGCCGCCACAAATGCACCGGTGATGCTGGCCGTGCGTGTTCCGCCATCGGCTTGCAACACGTCGCAATCGAGGTGGATGGTGCGCTCGCCCAACTTCTTAAGGTCAAACACCGCGCGCATGGAGCGCCCAATCAGGCGCTGAATTTCCTGGGTGCGACCGGACTGCTTGCCACGTGCAGCTTCGCGGTCGCTGCGGGTGTGGGTGGCACGCGGCAACATGCCGTATTCGGCGGTGACCCAGCCCTCTCCGCTGCCTTTTTTGTGGCCTGGCACTTTTTCTTCCACCGACGCGGTGCACAGCACCTTGGTGTGCCCAAACTCGATCAACACCGAGCCTTCGGCGTGCATGGTGTAGTGGCGTGTGATGCGCACCGGGCGCAGTTGGTCTGCAGCACGGGTGTGGCGGGAAGCGGGGAGCGTGGAGGTCATGGTCAAAACAATCGGTTGGATGTCACAAATAACTGCCAATTGTCGGGCAATCTGCGAGGTCGCTTGGCGGGGGCTTTAGTGCTGAGATAATCGCTCTTTGATTCCACTCCTCACACCATGCCCATTTACAGCATGACGGGTTACGCCAGCGCGCAAGCCGAGCTGCACCCCGATACCGCCGATTCATCGACCCACCCGGCCTTGCGCTTGGGGCTTGAAATTCGCTCGGTCAACAGCCGATTTCTTGACCTGAGCTTCAAAGTGCCCGAAGAGCTGCGTCCCCACGAGGCTGCTTTGCGTGAGTTGTTGATGAAACACCTCAAACGCGGCAAGGTGGAGGTGCGTGCGCACATCGAGTCCAGCAGCGACAACACCTTGGGGGCACCCACCCCCCAGTTGCTGCAACGTTTGTCAGCGTTGCAAGACACGGTTCAGGCCTGGTTACCCAAAGCCAACCCCTTGTCGGTGGCAGATGTGTTGCGCTTGAGCACCTCCCAAAACACAGCGCCCGCCGACGTTGGCCCCACCTTGCTCAAGCTGGCTAAGACAACCCTCAAACAGCTCAGCGAGGCACGTGAACGCGAGGGCGCACGCCTGAGCCAAACCCTGCGCGAGCGTTTGGGACAGTTGCGCGTGTTGGCCCAACAAGCCGCCCCGCTGGTGCCCCTGTTGGTCGAGCAGCAAAGGTTGCGGTTTTTAGAGCGCTGGCGCGAAGCCATGGCACTGGCCGAAGGGGCCACCTTGCCCGAAGCGGCCCAAGACCGCGCGTTGACGGAAGCCACGGCCTTTGCGATTCGCATTGATGTGGCCGAAGAGTTGACGCGGTTGGTGTCGCACTTTGACGAAATGGATGACTTGCTGGCCCAAGGCGGCAAGGCCGAAGGCGTGGGCAAGCGACTTGACTTTTTAATCCAAGAACTGCACCGTGAGGCCAACACCCTGGGCTCCAAATCGGCCACCATGGAGATGACCCGCATCTCGGTCGACATGAAGGTGCTGATCGAACAACTTCGCGAACAAGTACAGAACCTCGAATGATGGACAACTTCCCTGGCAACCTTTTTGTGGTCGCAGCGCCCAGTGGCGCTGGCAAATCGAGTTTGGTCAAAGCCTTGATGGAACTCGATGCGCAAGTGCGCCCTTCGGTCTCTCACACCACCCGCCCTCCCCGTGGGCAAGAAAAACATGGACGTGAATATTTCTTTGTGTCTGCCCCCGAGTTTGACCACATGGTCGCCTCCAACTCGTTTCTAGAGTGGGCGCACGTGCACGGACAACGCTACGGCACCTCGCGCAAAGCAATTGAAGACCGCATTGCCCAAGGCGCAGATGTGGTGCTTGAAATTGACTTTCAAGGTGCCATTCAAATCAAGCAAATTTTCACCAACGCGGTGCTGATCTTCATCTTGCCGCCGAGTTGGGAAGAGCTCAAATCGCGGCTGCACAACCGAGGGGAGGATGCGCCCGAGGTGATCGCCCTGCGTTTGCAAAACGCCGCCGATGAAATGGCGCAAGTGCAAGAATTTGACTACGTTATAATCAATGAATTGTTTGAGCGTGCCTTGTTCGACCTGAAAGCGATCGTGCATGCACAGCGTCTCAAATACCCGGCTCAGCGCCGGGCACGGGCTGATATCTTTCAAGCCTTGAATCTCATCTGACCGATTTCTGGAGCATCCACATGGCACGCATCACCGTTGAAGACTGTCTTGAACAGATTCCTAACCGCTTTCAATTGGTGCTGTGCGCCACTTACCGCGCTCGCATGCTCAGCCAAGGCCACACGGCCAAAGTTGAAAGCAAAAACAAGCCTGGCGTGACCGCCTTGCGCGAGATTGCTGCCGGTCAAATTGGCTTGGAAATGTTGAAAAAAGTTCCAGGTTGATCGGCGCTGTATTCGCCCCCAAAAGCACCGCTGAGTCGGTGCTTTTTTCATTGCGGGTAAAGTGTTGTCCATGAGTGCCACCAACCCTTTTTCACCCGTGCTCACCAGCCCCGCTGGCAACCACAAAGCAGCCGCCAATGCCGCGGCGGCTAGCTTTGCAGCGCTGACAGAAAAACTGGGCTACCTTAGCGTTGAGGGCTTGGACCAAGTTCGTCGCGCTTACCGCTATGCCGACGAAGCCCATCTGGGACAAATGCGCAACAGCGGTGAGCCCTACATCACCCATCCCATCGCTGTGGCAGCGCAATGTGCCGAGTGGAAACTGGACGCGCAAGCGCTCTCGGCCGCTTTGTTGCACGACGCCATGGAAGACTGTGGCATCACCAAAACCGATTTGGTAGAACGGTTTGGCATCCAAGTGGCAGATTTGGTTGACGGTTTGACCAAACTTGAAAAGCTCGAGTTCAACACGCGGGAAGAAAACCAAGCAGAGTCCTTTCGAAAAATGCTCTTGGCCATGGCCCGCGATGTGCGCGTGATCTTGGTCAAACTGGCCGACCGAAGCCACAACATGCGCACCATGGGCGATATGCCGCGCAGCAAGTGGTCTCGCATCTCCAGTGAAACCCTCGAGATTTATGCACCCATTGCGCACCGTTTGGGCCTGAATCAAACCTACCGTGAATTGCAAGAACTGGCGTTCAAACACTTGCTGCCTTGGCGCCATCAAGTCCTGAGCAAAGCGGTTCAAAAAGCGCGCCAACGCCGTCGCGATTTGATGAAGCGGGTGCAACAAGAAGTAGAAACGGCCTTCACCAAGGCGGGCTTGAAGGTGCGCATTTCTGGGCGCGAAAAAACGCTCTACTCCATCTATCAAAAAATGGCTGGCAAGCAGTTGAGCTTCGCGCAAGTCACCGACATCTATGGCTTTCGCCTGATCTTGCCGGATGTCACGGACTGTTACACCGCCTTGGGCGTGTTGCACCAGTTGTACAAACCGGTTCCAGGCAAATTCAAAGACCACATTGCGATTGCCAAGCTCAATGGCTATCAATCGCTGCACACCACCCTGGTGGGGCCATCTGGTTTGAATGTGGAGTTTCAAATGCGCACCGAAGCCATGCACCTGGTGGCCGAGTCTGGGGTGGCCGCGCACTGGCTCTACAAGGCCAATGGGTCGGGGCAAGACAACAGCAACAATTTGGGCAACAAATGGTTGCAGTCGTTGTTAGACATCCAAGACGAGACGCGTGACGCGACCGAGTTTTGGGACCATGTCAAAGTCGATCTGTTCCCCGATGCGGTGTATGTGTTCACGCCCAAAAGCAAGATCATGGCCATGCCACGAGGCGCCACCGTGGTTGACTTTGCCTATGCCGTGCACAGCGATGTGGGCGACCGCACGATGGCGGCCAAAGTCAATGGCCACCAAGTCCCGCTGCGTACCGAGTTGCGCAATGGCGATGTGGTGGAAGTGATCACCTCAACCGTAGCAGCACCCAACCCGGCTTGGTTGGGCTTTGTGCGCACGGGCCGGGCGCGCTCCAAACTCCGCCCCCACCTCAAGACCATGGCACAAGTCGAGTCGCAGGAATTGGGACACAAATTACTGGCCCAAGCCCTGCGCGCCGAAGGCATTGAACAACTGCCA
>CAITHK010000079.1 GCA_903892175.1 uncultured Burkholderiales bacterium
AGGCCTTTGCCGAATGCATGCATCAGCGGGTGCGTACCGACTTGTGGGGCTATGCCGCCCAAGAAGCCTGGAGCAACTTGGACTTGATTCAAGAAAAATACCAAGGCATCCGACCCGCACCCGGCTACCCGGCGTGCCCTGACCACAGCGCCAAAAAAGACATGTTTGATCTCTTGCAATGCGCCGACATTGGCATGGGCGTGACCGAGAGCTTGGCCATGACGCCTGCGGCCAGTGTGAGCGGGTTTTACTTGGCGCATCCCGACGCGACGTACTTCAGCGTGGGCCGCGTGGGCGATGACCAGGTGCAAGACTTGGCGCAGCGCCAAGGCGTGGCGGTGAAAGACTTGACACGTTTGCTGGCGCCTAACTTGTAAATGTTCTAAGCCCTCCAACACAAAGGGCGCTCATTCGAGCGCCCTTTGTGTTGGCGTTGAAACCATCAAGACTTCAAGCACGCACTCATTTTTTGTTTGCGCTCGTCGCCTTTGAGGCCTGTGGCTTCCTCGTTGCAGCGTTTCTTTTGTTTTGTTGTGAGCCCGTGTTCTTGGCCGTTTGTGTTGCGGGGGCTTTGGCGCTCAAGCACTCTTTCATGAACGCTTTGCGCTCATCCCCTTTCTTGCCCTCGGCCTCTTTGTTGCACGTGGCCATTTTGTTGGGCTTGGCCGATTTGTGGTCGTTGGCATGGGCGGGACTCAGAACATGACAGAGGGTCAGCGCAAGCGCCAGACTTGTCCAGATCAGAGGTTTTCTTATCGGGTGTCTCCATGTGTTGAAAGTGAATTCCACGTGCAACCGCTGCAAGGGAATTTAAATTCAATCAGCCCCACGTCATTCTGGTGCGTTTGTCACGCAGATTTAACGTAAGCCACACGCGCGGTTCAAGGCGTCGACAACACCCTGCGGTATTGCACGGCCTCTGCCACATGGGGGGTGTCCACCCTGGACGAGTCCGCCAAATCGGCGATGGTGCGGGCCACCCGCAACACCCGATGGGTGCCGGCGCCAAATTCACCGTGATGCGCTTGTTGTTGGGAAAGTCAAAGCCTGAGTTATGAATCGCACAGCGCACGCGCACGCGCGCCTCTTTGACCTCGGTATCTGCCAACCCCACCAAGGTGAAACTGGGCAGGCCATTGGCCAAATGCACCTCAACCGTCACGGAAGGTGAGTCCAAACCCAACAAGGCGCGACTGTTGACCAAAGCAAGGGACATGGTGATCTTTCTGATTAATAAGCGCCATTGCGGTGCAATACCCGGCACAGAATGCACCGATTAAGTGCGTCAAAATGTGTGCGTGTTCAGGCTACTGCATCACTTTGGGTTTTGGGTCAGCCGCAGTGAACACTTTTGTATGTACATGCACTGGCACGGACCCTGCTTACAAAAAAACTGTACCTATCTTTCAACGGAGAAAATCAAATGAACTTCAAGTCCAAACTTCTGCTGGCCCTCTTGGCCACTTCTTGCGCCGCTTTTGCTCAAACTGCACCTGCCGAGCCTGAGTCGACCCTCGGCTACAACGTGGGCGTGGTCAGCCAATACCGTTACCGCGGCCTTGCCCAAACCAAGGGTGATGCAGCACTGCAAGGCGGCGTGGATTACGCCGATGCCAGCGGTTACTACTTGGGCGCTTGGGGCTCCACCATCAAGTGGATCAAAGATTCGGGCAGCAATGCATCGGGCCCTGTGGAACTGGACTTGTACGGCGGCTACAAATTTGAAGCAGCTGGCTTGGCTTATGACGTGGGTTACCTGCGTTATCAGTACGTCAACAACAGCTATGACAAAGTTTCCACGAAGAACGCAAACACCGACGAAGTTTATGGTGCAGTGACTGCTGGCGTGTTCACGGCTAAGTACTCTTATGCGTTCTCTGACCTGTTTGGTGCCTATGACACGACAAACAAAAAAAGCTCCAAAGGCAGCGGCTATTTGGATTTGAGCGCTACGTTTGATCTGGGTGAAGGCTACTCTTTGGTGCCTCACGCTGGCCACCAAACTGTCAAGAACCAAGTGGGCTACAGCTACACAGACCTGGCTTTGACCTTGAACAAAGACCTGGGTGATGGCTTGTCTGCCTCAGCTGCAGCGATCAGCACCAACGTCAGCAAGAACGCTAACTTCCTGAGCTCTGCCAGCGGCTACAACACAGCTAAGAACGCCGTCGTTCTCGGCGTGAAATACAGCTTCTAAACCCAGCTCGTCGTCTTCTCTAGGAGCAACCATGAAACTCATCACCGCCATCATCAAACCGTTCAAGTTGGACGAGGTCCGCGAGGCCTTGTCGCAAATTGGGGTTCAAGGCATCACTGTCACAGAAGTCAAAGGCTTTGGCCGTCAGAAAGGCCATACCGAGTTGTACCGCGGTGCCGAGTACGTGGTTGACTTCTTGCCCAAGGTCAAGATCGAAGCCGCTGTTGCTTCTGAGCACGTGGACCGTGCCATCGAAGCCATCGAGGCCTCAGCCCGCACCGGCAAGATCGGCGACGGCAAGATTTTTGTCTACGACCTCGAACAAGTGGTTCGCATCCGCACCGGCGAAACCGGTCCAGAAGCCCTTTGATCGTGTCCCACAGACGCCCTTTTTGAAAGACCCCATCATGAAAAAACTGCTTGCCTCCCTCGCCCTCGGGCTGGGCCTACTGCTTGGCGGCTCTGCCGTCATGGCACAAACCGCAGCACCTGCTGCCCCCGTTGCTGAAGCCAAGGCCACTGCGCCTGCGGCTGCCACGGCTGCTGCACCCGCAGCGGCTGAAGCGGCTCCTGCACCCGTCCCTAACAAAGGCGACACCGCTTGGATGACCGTGGCCACTGTGCTGGTGATTTTGATGACCATTCCTGGTCTGGCTTTGTTCTACGGCGGTTTGGTCCGCAGCAAGAACATGCTGTCTGTGCTGATGCAGGTGTTTGTGGTGACCTCCTTGATATACGTCTTGTGGGTGATCTACGGTTACAGCTTGACCTTCTCGGCGGGCAACCCCTTCATTGGTAGCTTGGACAAGTTGTTCTTCAAAGGCATCACCCCTGACTCCATTGCTGCCACGTTCAGCAAAGGTGTGGTGATTCCTGAGTTGACCTTCGCTGCCTTCCAAGCCACCTTTGCTGCCATCACTTGCACACTGATCGTGGGTGCTTTCGCTGAACGCGCTCGCTTCTCTGCTGTGTTGTTGTTCTGCGCTTTGTGGTTCACCTTCAGCTACATGCCTGTGGCCCACATGGTTTGGTATTGGGACGGCCCCGATGCGATCACTGACGCTGCTTCTTTGGAAACCGTGACGGCCGCTGCTGGCTGGTTGTGGGCAAAAGGCGCACTCGACTTCGCAGGCGGTACGGTGGTGCACATCAACGCCGCTGTGGCGGGTTTGGTGGGCGCTTATGTGATCGGCAAGCGCACGGGTTACGGCAAAGAGTCGATGGCGCCTCACAGCCTGACCTTGACCATGGTGGGCGCATCGCTGCTGTGGGTGGGTTGGTTCGGCTTCAACGCAGGCTCTAACCTGGAAGCCAATGGCGTGACCGCTCTGGCCTTCATGAACACCTTGGTTGCAACCGCTGCTGCCACCTTGAGCTGGATCACCGGTGAGTCCTTGTCCAAAGGCAAAGCCTCCATGTTGGGTGCTGCTTCGGGTGCTGTGGCCGGTTTGGTGGCCATCACCCCAGCGTGCGGTTTCGTGGGCCCCATGGGTGCCATCGTGATCGGTTTGCTGGCTGGCTTCTTGTGCCTGTGGGGTGTGAATGGCCTCAAGCGCATGCTCGGTGCTGACGACTCGCTCGACGTGTTTGGCGTCCACGGCGTGGGCGGTATCTTGGGTGCTTTGTTGACTGGTGTGTTTGCTGCGCCTTCCTTGGGCGGCACGGGCATCTTCGACTACGTGGCCAACGCCGTCAGCCCTGAGTACTCGATCTCAGGTCAAGTGTGGATTCAGTTCCAAGCCGTGATCACCACCATCGTGTGGTCGGGTGTGGTGTCTTACATCGCCTACAAATTGGTGGACTTGGTTTTGGGTCTGCGTGTCTCTGAAGAAGAAGAGCGCGAAGGCTTGGACATCAGCTCACACGGCGAAACGGCTTATCACCGTTAAACCCATCCAGGTTTCTTTCAAGTTTTCCTTGGACTTTGAGCCCGCCTTAACCGGCGGGCTTTTTTTATTTTGATGAAGCTGTTCAAAAAATTCAAACCCACAATTCCGACCTGCCGCTAACATGCCAGCCATGCAAGCGACCCTGCAATACTTCTCCGAGCGCCTACGCAGCGCATCCAGCAACGCCACACCTCTGCGCCTTCGCGGGGGCGGCAGCAAAGACTTTTATGGTCAAACGCTGCACGGTGAGGTGTTGGACACCCGCGCTTACCGTGGCATCTTGAGCTACGAGCCCAGCGAGTTGGTGATCACCGTGCGTGCCGGCACACCGATGGTTGAAGTGCAGGCCGCTCTGGCGGAACAAGGGCAGTGCCTGCCGTTTGAGCCACCGCACTTTGGCGCGTCCACGGTGGGTGGCATGGTGGCTTCGGGGTTGGCGGGGCCGGCTCGCGCCAGTGTGGGCACGGTGCGTGACTTTGTGTTGGGCCTGCGCATGCTCAATGGCCAAGGGCAAGACCTGACCTTTGGTGGCCAAGTGATGAAGAACGTGGCGGGCTATGACGTGTCGCGCTTGTTGGCGGGTAGCTTGGGGCAGCTTGGCTTGATCACCGAGGTGTCCTTGAAAGTGTTGCCTGTGGCGCCGGGCGAAGCCACGCTGCAGTGCGATGGCCTGACACAGGCGCAAGCCTTGGGCTTGCTTCACCAATGGGGCGGTCAGCCGTTCCCGCTCAATGCCAGCGCTTGGGTGCATGACGATGCGTCTGAACCCGCACAAGATCGTTTGTTTGTGCGCCTGCGTGGCGCAGTGGCAGCTGTCGAGGCGGCGGTGCTCAAGATGACGGCACAAGTGCAAGCCTTGGGCGCAACGGTCACGCGCTTGGACAAGGCCCAAGCTGCGACCGATTGGCAGGCCAGTGGCGAGCAAACCTTGCCTTTCTTCTCGCTGCCTCCTGCGCCCGAGCTGTGTTTGTGGCGTTTGTCGCTGCCACAAACAGCGCCGGTGTTGGATGTGACCTCGCTGGGCATTCAAGACCGCTTCTACATCGAGTGGCATGGCGCGCAACGCTGGTTGTGGGCCCGTGCATCGCAGGCAGAGGCTTTGCGGGCATTGGCGCACCAGCTGGGTGGCCACGCGGTGTTGTTCAGAACCAGCAGCTTGCACGGTGACGCAGACAAAGCGGTGGGCGTGTTTTCGCCGCTGGACGCGGTGCAACAGCGCATCCAAAACCAACTCAAAAAACAATTTGATCCAGCGGGTATCTTGAACCCCGGGCGCATTTGAAAGCGGTCCCTCCACCATGCAAACCCACCTTGCCCCCGAATACCAAGACACGCCTGAAGGTCACGAGGCCGAAGCCATTTTGCGCAAATGCGTACATTGTGGTTTTTGCACTGCCACTTGCCCCACTTACCAATTGCTCGGAGATGAGTTGGATGGCCCACGGGGGCGCATTTACCTGATGAAGCAAGTGTTGGAGGGCGCAACGCCGACCCGCAAAACACAGCTGCATTTGGACCGTTGTCTGACCTGCCGCAATTGCGAAAGCACCTGCCCCAGTGGCGTGCAATACGGCCATTTGGTAGACATTGGCCGTCAGTTGGTCGATGCCAAAGTGCCCCGCCCTTTGGGTGAGCAAGCACTGCGTTGGGTGCTCAAAGAGGGCTTGACTTCGGCTTTGTTTGCGCCCGCCATGAAGCTGGGTCAAGCTGTGCGCGACGTCTTACCAGGTGCGCTGCGTGCCAAAGTGCCGGCCCCTCAAACAGCGGGGGTCTGGCCCACACAGCGCCATGCGCGGCAAGTGCTCATGCTGGCAGGCTGTGTGCAGCCGGCCATGTTGCCCAACATCAACAGCGCCACGGCGCGCGTCTTGGATGCTGCGGGCATTCAAACCCTGGTGGTGCCTGAAGCCGGTTGCTGTGGCGCGGTGAAGTTTCACCTCAACGACCACGAAGGCGGCAAGGCCCACATGCGCGCCAACATCGATGCTTGGTGGCCCTATGTGGTGCAAGGCGTGGAAGCGATTGTGATGAACGCCTCGGGCTGCGGCGTCATGGTCAAAGACTACGGCCATGTGTTGCGCGATGACCCAGACTATGCGGACAAAGCCCAGCGCATCAGCGCGCTCACCCGCGACTTGAGTGAGCTGTTGCCAGCGTTGGTGCCAGTGCTCAAGCCCAAACTCAATGCCGCCACATTGGCCAAGGCGGGCCTGCAAGCCTTCCACCCACCTTGCACCTTGCAGCACGGCATGCAACTCAAAGGCGGGGTCGAGACCCACTTGGCTGAATTGGGTTTTGCGGTGCAGGTGGCCCCGGTCGAGTCGCATCTGTGTTGCGGCTCGGCAGGGACGTACTCGGTGCTCAACCCCAAGCTTGCCTACGCCTTGCGAGACCGCAAACTGGGGCATTTAGATGCCTTGCAACCGCAAGCGATCTTGAGCGCCAATGTGGGTTGCATCACCCATTTGCAAAGTGGCACCGAGTTGCCGGTCAAGCATTGGGTCGAGGTGTTGGACCAAGCGTTGGCTTGACCCGGGCGGCCTTATGCGGCGGATGCCAACGCCTGCTCAATGTCGTTGGCCAACTTTGCCGGGGCATCGATGGACGCATAGCGTTGCAGCACTTGGCCATCGCGACCCACCAAAAATTTGGTGAAGTTCCATTTGATGCCTTCACTGCCCAACACACCTGGGGCTTGGGATTTGAGCCACTGAAACAGCGGATGCGCTTGCGCACCATTGACCTCGACCTTGGCCATCATCTCAAAGCTCACGCCATAGTTCTTTTGGCAAAAAGCGCCAATCTCGGTGTTGCTGCCAGGGTCTTGTGCGCCAAACTGGTTGCAAGGAAAGCCCAGCACCGTCAAGCCTTGGTCTTTGTAGCGCTGGTGCAAAGCTTCCAAGCCGGCAAATTGCGGCGTGAAGCCACAAGCGCTGGCGGTGTTGACGATCAGCAGCACCCGCCCTTGCAAGTCGGACAGTGCCAAGGGGGTGCCATCGATGCGATCGGCGGTGAAGTGGGCCAGTGGGTGGGTCATGGAAAGCATCCTTTCAAGAGGCCGTTCAAGGCCTGGGTTTGTTTGGCTGCGTTGAGCCCTCATTGTGCGGGTTGTGGGCTTGGGATGCGAGCAAAGCAGCCAACACGATCAAGCTTCCGCCCAGGGCAATGCGCCACGTCAGCGTCGAGGCCCCCAGGCTGAGCGACGACACGCTGGCAAACACCACCTCGGCGAGCATGACCATCGAGGTGGTGTGAGCACTCAGACGTGCGGCGCCATACTGCAGCGCCAAGTTGCCCACCAAAAAAGCCAGGGTCAGCACCAACGCCCAGGGCCACCAAGCGGCCACATCCCATGTCAGCGTTGGCAACAAGCCCGAGGCTTGCGCCAACACGGCACAGAGCGAAGCCATGAGTGCACCGCCGCCAAACATGGCCACCATGCGCGAGGGTTCTGGCGTGTGCTGCAATCGCAAAAGCAACACATTGGTGAGGGCAAAGCTCAGTCCACCGAGCAGTGCCAAGGCATCTGGCAAGCTCTGCGGGACAGGCCATGGCGTGTCGGGTGTTGTGAGCACCAGTACCACGCCGAGCAAGGCCAATCCCATCCGTGCCATTGCAGCACGCGTGGGGCGTTCACCCAACAACCACCAAGCCAACAGCAGCGACCACGTGGGCATCAAATAAAACAGCAACACCACCCGCACCACATCGCCCGTGGCCACGGCCCAGTTGAAACCGATGTTGGTCAGGCCCGAGGCCACCAACAGCCACCACAACTCGGGGTGTTGTTGCAGGCCACGCCAAGCCGAAGGTCGCCACAGCGTGATGCAGATCCAAGCGGTGGTGAACACACAGGCGGTGGCCCACAGGGGGTGCAACCCATCGGCATGCAATTGACGCAAAGGCCACCACGACAAGCCCCACACCAAGGCATTCAAGCCCAGGGCTAAAACTGGCAGCAGGCGGGCGTGGTTCACCTCAGCCGTGCAAATCGTCGTTGCGCGCGATGTGCATCAAGCGCGCCAGCTCTTCGCGGTGTTTGACGTGGTTGGACGCGTGCCAGAGTTTGATCAGCCACATCACATAGGCCACCAGCACACCAAATGCGGTGATGGCACCAAAGGCGCTCAAGCCCATGCTTGTGAAGAAGGTGTACAGGCCACCCAAGATCAAGATACAGAGCTGCTCATTGAGGTTTTGGACCGCAATCGAACGCCCCGCGCCCATCAGGTTGTGACCACGGTGTTGCAACAAGGCATTCATGGGTACAACCAAAAAGCCGCCCAAGCCGCCCAGCACAATCAAGAACGGCACGGCAAGCCACAAGTTGTCGATGAAGTTCATGGCAATCACACACACGCCCATCAAGATGCCCAGAGGCATCAAGCGTGTGGCGTGATCCAGGCGCATCTTCATCGACGCGGCCACCGCGCCCACGGCCGTGCCAATCGCCACCACGCCCACCAAGCTCGACGCCTGGGTGGTGGAGTAGCCCAGGGCCGCGGCACTCCAAGCCAGCACGATGTAGCGCAGGTTGCCGCTCACGCCCCAAAACAAGGTGGTGGAGGCCAGAGAAATTTGGCCCAGCTTGTCGTGCCACAGGCGTTGGTTGCAATGCCAAAAATCTGGGATCAGCGCCCACAGATTGCGAGCCATGCTTTTCTCGGGGTCCAGGCGCATCGGCATGAGGGCCGCGCCGGTGAAGGGAATGCGGGTGTTGAACCAAGCCGCCAACGCGTAAATCAACACCAGCAAACAAATGGCGGCTTCGGCGGGGGTGTCGATGCCGGTGGTGATGAAGGGTACATCCAAGGACAGCAAGGTGCTCGACAGCGCATGGCCTACCAACTGCCCGCCCAGCAACACGCCCAAGATGATGGAGGCGATCGTCAGCCCTTCAATCCAGCCGTTGGCCTTGACCAACTGGGAGGAGGGCAACAACTCGGTCAAGATGCCGTACTTGGCGGGTGAATAAGCGGCAGCGCCCAAGCCCACCACGGCATACGCTGCCAGCGGGTGCACCCCCACCAACATCATCAGGCACCCAATGACTTTGATGCCGTTGCTCATCAGCATCACTTGCCCTTTGGGTTGGGAGTCGGCAAATGCGCCGACAAAGGGGGCCAGTACCACATAAAAAAGCGCAAACATGGGCACCAAGGCCGCACGTTGCCATTCGGCCGCGCCATCGGCTTTGAGGAGTTCAACCGCGGTGACAAACAACGCGTTGTCGGCCAACGAACTGAAAAACTGGGCCGACATGATGGTGTAGAAACCGCGCTTCATGAAACATGTGCACGCCAGTGCCTCAAGCACCTGGCCTGCGAACTCCTCTTTCTTATAACTCGCAACGCTTTGGTTATATCACGCGGGTGCCACAATATTGGCCATGCCCCGCCCGATACACGCCTTCGTTCACACCCAAGCCCTTCGCCACAACTTGCAGCAAGTGCGCACGGCAGCACCTGATGCGCGTGTGTGGGCGGTGGTCAAAGCCAATGCCTATGGCCATGGCATTGAGCGTGTTTTTGAGGGGCTGCGCGGCGCCGATGGCTTTGCCTTGCTTGACTTGGACGAGGCCCAGCGCGTGCGCGCTTTGGGTTGGCGCGGCCCGGTCTGGTTGCTAGAAGGTGTCTTTGACGCCCGCGACTTGGAACTGTGTTCGCGCTTGGACGTGTGGCACACGGTGCATTGCGACGAACAAATCGACATGCTTAGCCGTCACAAAACGCAGGTGCCGCATCGGGTGTTTCTCAAAATGAACAGTGGTATGAACCGTTTGGGCTTCACGCCGCTGCGCTTTCGTTCGGCGTGGAATCGGTTGAACCAATTGCCGCAAGTCGAAGAAATTTCTTTCGTCACCCACTTCAGCGATGCCGATGGCCCGCGAGGCGTGGCCGAACAAATGGCCGTATTTGCCCGCGCCACCCAAGACTTACCGGGTGAGCGCAGCACCGCCAACAGCGCCGCTTCGCTGCGCCACGCGCAGGCTCCGGCCGTGGCCGCCGACTGGGTGCGCCCGGGCATCGTGCTCTACGGCAGCGCGCCCGACTTTCCGGAGCACGATTTGGTGCACTGGAATTTGCAGCCCACCCAAAGCTTGCGCAGCCAAGTCATTGCCGTCCAAGACTTGCAAGCTGGCGACACCGTGGGCTATGGCTCTGTGTTCCGCGCTGAGGCACCGCTGCGTTTGGGCGTGGTGGCCTGTGGGTATGCCGATGGCTACCCGCGCCATTGCCTCACGGGCACACCGGTGTTGGTGGACGGTGTGCGCACCCGCACCTTGGGGCGCGTCAGCATGGACATGTTGGCGGTAGACCTCTCGCCTTGCCCGCAAGCAGGCTTTGGCAGCGAAGTCACTTTGTGGGGATGCGCCTGCAGTGGCGCCGTGCTGCCAATCGACGAGGTGGCCCAGGCCGCAGGCACGGTCGGGTACGAGCTGATGTGTGCGGTGAGTGCACGCGTTGGTTTTCAAGTCGACTGAGTCTCGCGCGTGCCACTGCGTCACCTGCTGATTGCCCTGCTGCTGATGGCGGTTTGGGGCAGCAACTTTGTGGTGGTCAAAACCACACTGCACCAACTGCCGCCTTTGCTCATGGCGGCCTTGCGTTTTGCGTTGGCGGCATTTCCGGCCTTGCTGTGGTTGCCCCGGCCTGCGGTGGATTGGCGCAACGTGGCGGCGTATGGCCTCTTGATTGGTGTGGTGCAGTTTTCTTGCCTCTACACCGCGATCCAAGGGCACATAACGCCGGGGCTGGCGTCTTTGGTGGTCCAGACCCAAGCGTTCTTCACCACCGGCTTAGCCATGTACTTTTTGCGTGAGCGTGTCCAAGCCTTCCAGTGGCTGGCCTTGTGTCTGGCCATGTGTGGTTTGGGGCTGATTGCCTGGCACACCGACCGCGACACGTCGCTGTTGGGCCTGGTGCTTGTGTTGACGGCGGCGCTGGGCTGGTCGTCGGGCACCTTGGTGTGCAAACAAGCTGGGGGCGTGAACCTGTTGAGCTATGTGGTGTGGTCGAGCGTGTGGGCAACGTTTCCTTTGCTGGCCTTGTCCTGGGTGTTTGAAGGGTGGCCGGCCATTCAAGAGGCGTTGCAGCAGGCCCACGCCCTCACCTGGGCTGGTGTGGCTTGGCAGGCCTGGGCCAACACCTTGTTTGGCTATGCCGTCTGGGGCTGGTTGATGGCGCGCCATCCGGCGGCCACCGTGGCGCCTTTGTCCTTGCTGGTGCCGGTGTTTGGCATGGCCTCATCGGCGCTGCTTTTGGGTGAGCCCTTGCCAGCTTGGAAGCTGGGTGCCGCCGCGCTGGTGATGACCGGCTTGGCGCTCAACGTGTTGTGGCCACGCTGGCGCGCCCGTCACGCAGGGTAAAGCCCCAAGCCCTGCGCTTGCAAACGTGCCAAACCCATCAGGGCATCGGTGAAGGGTGTCGCCACACCCGTGATCTGGCCCAACTCGCGCACGGCGCCCACCAGCGCATCGAGTTCCACCGCGCGGTGCGCTTGCACGTCTTGCAGCATCGAGGTTTTGAAGGCGCCAAGTTTGCGCGTCACTGCATGGCGGTCGTCGGGGGATTGCTCAATGGCCAGGCCAATGCGCGCGCCAATCTCTTTGGCCTCCAACATCACGCTCGATATGAACTGCCGCACCAAAGGGTCGGTCAGAATTTTGTCGGTGGTGGCCCCTGTCAGCGCACTCACCGGGTTCACGCTCATATTTCCCCAGAGCTTGTACCAAACGTCTTTTTGAATGTGGGGCGACAGACTGGCATCAAAGCCCGCTTGGGCCAGCAGCGCCTGCAGGGCTTGTGCCCGCTCGCTCAGCGCGCCCGAGGGCTCGCCCACGATCAAACCGTTGCCAAAGTGGTGTTGCACCAGACCCGGCGTGGGCACAGAACAACTCCCGTGCACCACCCCCCCGATGACGTGAGGCGCAGCAATGGCGCGTGCAATGCTGCCGTCTGCGTCCACGCTGAGCAGCGGCGTGTTGGCATAGGTTCCGCCAAACTGCTGCAAAAACCACCAAGGTACGCCGTTCATGGCGGTCAGCACCACCGTGTGTGGCCCGATCAGGGGCGCAATCTGGCGCGCCACCTCAGGCAATGCCGGTGCCTTGACCGCCACCACCACCAAGTCTTGCACGCCCAATTCATCAGGCTGTGCGCTGGCCTGCGCGGCCACGGTGTGGATGGCGTCGCCACTGCGCAAACGCAGACCGTGTTGTTGCACCGCACGCAGGGTGTCGCCGCGCGCCACCAGCGACAGGTGCACGCCGGGCAGTTGGCCCACTCGCGCACCCACCCAACCGCCAATGGCGCCCACGCCATAGATGCACACCTTGGAAAACATCATTGCCGATACCCCAAGTCAATGCGATCCACCTGACGCACCAAAGCATCGAACACATCCACGCCTGCGCCCCCGTGCTGGTTGTCAAATTGCAGCGAGTCGCGGGTGCACTTGGCGGCCACGGCTTCGGGCACGGCAATCGGGGCGCCCATGCTCAGCGTGGCGAGTTGAATTTCGCAGGCGCGTTGCAGCGTCCACAAAATCGCAAAGGTTTCGGGCAAGGTGCTCCCCCACGCCAACAGGCCGTGGTTGCGCAAAATCACCGCCTGTTTACGCCCAATGCTTTGCAACACACGAGGCCCCTCGTCGGCGTGGATGGTGATGCCTTCAAAGTCGTGGTAGGCCACCATGTCGTGCAATTGGGCCGAATAAAAATTGCTTTGCGACAAGCCGCCTTGCACACAGGCCACGGCCACGCCCGCGGTGGTGTGGGTGTGCATCACGCAGTGCGCGCCATCTAGCCCGCCGTGCAAGGTGGCGTGCACCACAAAGCCGGCTGGGTTGACGCGGTGCCTGGAGCCGTCAAGCACCTCGCCTTGCAGGTTGATCTTCACCAAGTTGCTGGCCGTGACCTCGCTGTAGTGCAGCCCAAACGGGTTGATCAAAAATTGCTTGTCGTCCCCGCTCACACTATGCGGCAAGCGCACGGTGATGTGGTTGTAAATCATCTCGGTCCAGCCCAGCATGGCAAAGACGCGGTAGCAAGCTGCCAGCTGTACGCGGGCGGCCCATTCGTCGGGGTGAAAACGCTGGCTCATGGCGTCTGGCTCAGTAGACCTGGCCTTTGGTTGTGGCAGGTGCGCCGGTCAAGCCTTCTTTGTATTTGGTCACCAGCGCCGAGGTTTGGCGCGCCAAGATCATGCTGTCCACGCCCACCGCCACAAACAGCGCGCCGAGCGCCAGATACTGGCGCGCCAGCGTTTCGTCGCCCATCAAGATGCCGGGCGCTTTGCCCGCTTGGCGAATGCGTGCAATCGCGTCCACGATGGCGGCTTGCACGTCGGGGTGGGTTTGGTTGCCGATATGCCCCATCGAGGCCGACAAATCGGCGGGTCCGATGAACACCCCATCCACGCCCGGTGTGGCGGCAATGGCGTCGAGGTTCTTGAGCGCTTCACGCGTTTCGGCCTGCACCAGCACACACACTTGGGCATTGGCTTCTTTGCCGTAGTTGGGGTAACGCCCCCAGCGCGAGGCACGCGTGCCCGCCATGCCACGGATACCACCTTGGCCGTCGTCTTGTGGGTAGCGGCTGGCTTGCACAATCGCAGCCGCTTGTTCTGCGGTGTCCACCATGGGCACCAGCAAAGTGGTGGCACCCAAGTCCAGCACTTGTTTGATCAAGGCCGGGTCGTGGTGCGCAATGCGCACCACCGGGTGTGAGTTGGGGTAGGCCGCCACGGTTTGCAGTTGGGCCAATAGGGTGGTCAGGTCGTTGGGGCCGTGTTCGCCATCGATCACCAGCCAGTCAAATCCGGCCCCCGCACAGATGTCGGAGGTGACAGCGTTGCCCAGCCCCATCCACAAACCAATTTGCGCTTGCTTGTGGTGGAGTGCTTGTTTGAAAAGGTTGGTAGGAGTTTGCATGGTGACCTTGTGAGGTGAAAAAAAGCAGGGGTGGACGTGAGGGGGTTCAAGCGCTGGGCGCGAACAGGGGGTGCAGGTTGCCAATTCGACCGTCGAACACGGGCAAGCCCACATCGATTTGCAAGGTGATGCCCACATGGCGGCGCGTCAGCAGATCGGCAAAGTGGGCTTTGGCGGTGGCGAGCAAAAGTTGGCCCGCATTGTTTTGGGCCGCCTCGCTGCGGCCTTTGCCCATGCGCAAGTTCAGATACACAAAGCCATGGTCGCCACTGCCGTCGGCCACGGCGTGATGCGCTGCTGGGTAGGCCAACACGCGCACTCCGCCGGTGGGAAACACTTGTTCGCCCGCTTCGTCACGCACCGCGAGCATGGTGTCGGCCAAGCTGCGACACAACTGCGTCATGTCGGTGTCGTGTTCCAGCTGGCCGGTATAGAGGATGACGAGGTGTGGCATGGGCGTGCAAACAAAAGACGGTGGATCTTACAAACGTCCAAACGCTTGGTAGGCGCTGGCGGCACTGGCTTGTGCGGCAGGGATATGTGCGCCGTCTTGGGGTGTCACGGGAAACACGGCGTTGATTTGTCCGGTGCCCGACGCGCCAAAGTAAGGCGTGATGACCTCGGCCGCGCCGTCATAGCCCGACCAACCCAAAGCGCCCAACAACATGGCTGTGTCATGCATGAAACCTTCGCCGTGGCCCTTGCTGGCGTACTCGGGCAGCATCTCGCAAAACGCGGCCCACTCGCCGTCTTGCCACATGCGGATGACTTGGGCGTCGAGTTTTTCTAGCAGCGGACTCCAAATTTTGAAAGCGAACTCTGGTGCCAAACCGTTTTGTGCGAAGCGGTGGCTCAGCGAGCCGCTGGCCAAAAACGCCACCCGGCCGTCGTAGTGCTGTTGCACCGCTTGGCGCATGGCCCAGCCCAGACGCGCGCTGTCGTTCAAGTAATGCGCCATGCACAGGGCCGACACCGACACCACCTTGAAATGTTGGTCTGCATTCATGTAGCGCAGTGGCACCAGCGTGCCGTACTCAGGGGCCAAGGTGGTGGCGTCGTGGGCCAGTGTTTCCACCCCGTGCTCATTGCACACGCGCGCCAGCAAGTGCCCTAACGCCGGATTGCCGGGCGACTCAAAGCTCATGTTGCTGATGAAGTGCGGCAACTCGTTGCTGGTGTACTGGCCTTTGAAATGGGGCGCGCAGTTGAGGTGGTAGTTGGCATTCACCAGCCAGTGGGTGTCAAACACCACCAGCGTGTCCACACCCAGGGCGCGACAACGGCGGCTGATGTCTTGGTGGCCCGCAATGGCGTCTTGGCGTGTGCCGTGGCGCGGGCCCGGCAACTCGCTCAGGTACATGCTGGGCACGTGGGTGATCTTGGCGGCAAGGGCGAGTTGTCCCATCACACGCCCCAATGTGGAATGTGGTGGCTGCCCATCGACACCGCCACGTTTTTGGGTTCACAAAACACCTCGTAACTCCAGGTGCCGCCTTCGCGCCCGGTGCCACTGGCCTTGGTGCCGCCAAAGGGCTGGCGCAAGTCACGCACGTTTTGGCTGTTGACAAAACACATGCCCGCTTCAACGGCGGCGGCAACGCGGTGGGCGCGGCCAATGTTTTCGGTCCACACATAGCTGCTCAAGCCGTAAGCAATGTCGTTGGCCAGGGCAATGGCGTGGGCCTCGTCTTTGAACGGAATCAGGCAGGCCACGGGGCCAAAAATTTCGTCTTGCGCGATCTTCATGCGGTTGTCCACATCGGCAAACACCGTGGGCCACACATAGTTGCCGCTTGCCACGTGGGCGGGCAGCTCGGGAGCATACGAGGGCCGGTCGAGTCCGCCGCACAACAGCGTGGCACCTTCTTTGGGGCCGAGGTCGATGTAGCTGCGCACCTTGGCCAAATGGGCCTGGCTGATCATCGGGCCCACCACCGTGGCTTCATCCAGCGGGTCGCCTACGCGGATGCGCTTGGCGCGTTCGGTGAACTTGGCCACAAAGTCGGCGTAGATGCTTTGCTGCACCAAGATGCGGCTGCCCGCAGTGCAGCGCTCCCCGTTGTTGGAGAAGATCATGAACACGGCGGCGTCCATGGCGCGCTCTAGGTCGGCATCTTCAAACACCACAAAAGGCGACTTGCCGCCCAGCTCCATGCTGAATTTTTTCAGGCCTGCGGTTTGCACAATGCGGTTGCCCGTGGCGGTCGATCCGGTGAACGAAATCGCGCGCACATCGGGGTGCGCCACCAGCGGTTCGCCGGCCTCTTTGCCGTAGCCGTGCACCAGGTTCAACACGCCCGGTGGCACACCGGCCTCCAGCGCCAGCTCGCCCAAGCGCGCAGCGCTCAAGGGCGACAGCTCGCTCATCTTGAGCACCGCCGTGTTGCCAAACGCCAAGCAGGGTGCCACCTTCCAAGTCGCGGTCATGAAGGGCACGTTCCATGGGCTGATCAGCGCGCACACGCCCACCGGGTGAAACAGCGTGTAGTTCAGGTGGGTGGGCGTGGGGTAGGTGTGGCCGTCGACCCGCGTGCACATTTCGGCAAAGTACGAAAAGTTGTCGGCAGCACGCGGCACCAGTTGCTTGCCGGTTTGGGCAATCACCTGGCCGCAGTCTTGGGTTTCGGTGTGGGCAATCTCGGGCACGTGTTGGGTGATCAGCTCGCCCAAACGGCGCATCACCTTGGCGCGCTCAGGCGCAGGGGTGTGGGCCCATTTGGGAAAGGCGGCTTTGGCGGCGGCCACCGCCGCGTTGACTTCGGCCTCACCGCCGCTGGCGACTTGGGCCAACACCTCTTGTGTGGCCGGGTTGATGGTTTCAAAGCGTGGGCCGTTGCTCACGGATTGGCCGTTGATGAGGTGGTCGATGGTCTGCATGGCTGTCTCCAAATTTGGGGTCTTACACGCGCGCTGGGGCCGATGTGATGGTGTTGGTCAGAGCGCCCAGGCCTTCGATCTCGGTCACGACCACATCGCCCGGCTGGCAGTCCACCACGCCGTCGGGGGTGCCGGTCAAAATCAAGTCGCCGGGGTAGAGCGTCATGAAATCGCTGAGGTACTCGATCAAGGTGGGTACATCAAAAATCATGTCGCGGGTGTTGCCGCGTTGCGTGACTTGGCCGTTGACCATGGTCTGCAATGCCAAATTCGACGGACTGCCGTATTCGCGGTGCAGCGACGCCGCGTCCACCCACCAGGGGCCCAGCGGTGTGCAGGTGTCGCGGTTTTTCACCCGCATGTTGGGGCGGTACCAGTTCTCTAAGTAGTCGCGGATGGCGTAGTCGTTGGCTACGCTGTAGCCGCCGACAAAGTCGTAGGCATTGCTGCGGCGCACCCGCTTGGCGGTTTTGCCGATCACCACCGCCAACTCGCACTCGTAGTGCATGAACTTCACCTCGTTCGGGCGCAGCGTGTGTTCGTGGTGCCCGATCAAGCCGGCTTCGCCTTTGACAAACACTAGGGGTTCTTTGGGCGGCTCTTTGAAGGCCAGCTCTTTGGCGTGGTCGGCATAGTTCAAGCCCAGCGCCAGCACCGTGCGCGGGCGCGCCACCGGGGCCAAAGGCGGTAGCCAACGCACGGCGTCAAAGGCGACGCAGCGTCCATCGTCCAGCAGCAACTGGCCGTCGCGCTCGGTCGCGTCGTGGGTCTGGTGTTGGTAAATCACGCGTGCGTGCTTCATGCCACAGCTCCGATCAAGTGGTGGCGCAAGACGCCCAAGCCCGGCACGCCGGGCGCATGGATGTCCACCACGTCGCCCACCACGGCCTGCGGGCGACGTCCGGCTTCAGGGCCATCGTGGCACACGTCCAACCCCAGCATCAACACATCGCCGGCTTGCAAGGTCATGAACTCGCCCACATCGGCCAACAGCTGTGGCAGCAGGCGACGCATCTGGCCGAGCTGCACCGTTTGGCACAACGTGCCGTTGATGCGCACTTCCAGCGTGATGGCGTTGGGGTCTGGCAAGTCGGCCGCGGGCAGCAGCTGCGCGCCGATACCCAAAAAGCCGTCGATGCATTTGTATTTCACGGGTGGGCGGTAAAAGCCTTGCTCGGCCACGCTGTGCGGCACCGACAGGTCGTTGAGCAGCAGATAGCCGCGCAGCGCGCCTTGCTCGCTCAGCACCACCCCGAGGGTGGCGCCGATTTCCACCGCTGGCAGGTGAGACGGCACGGCAATGGCGTGCTCGCTCAAGGTCCAGGTGTTGGCGGTCTTGATGTAGAGCACCGGCGCTTTGGGCGGCGCTTGGTAGGGCGCACTGACCATGAGCGGCGCGGCCGCTTGCCATTCGGCCTGGCTGTTGAGCAAGACGCCGTAGACCGTGCCGTGAATGGGCAGGTCGGGTGAGGGGATGTGGGCGGTCATAGGTCTGGGGGTAAAGGGTGGGCGGCGTTGCGTTCAGTCGGTCGGCGGCAGGTCGAGCGCAATCACCTCGTCGAGCAAGGCATACAGCTGAGCCAGTTTGGTTTTGCCCAGGTGCTGCTCCATGGTTTGGTAGTGCGCTTCGATGGTGTGTGACAAGGTGTCCACGCGTTGCAGCCCCAAGGCGGTGGGTCTCACCACGGTGCGGCGTTGGTCGCTGGCATCGCGTTGGCGCTGCACCAGGCCATCGCGCTCCATGCGTGTCAACACGCCGCTTAGGCTCGGGCCGGTGATGAAGGCCTCGCGCCCAATGCGTCCGGTTTCCACGCCTTGGCCGCCGTTGCCGTGGTCTTCGCCCAGCACCCGCAACACCCGCCATTGCTGGTCGCTCAGACCATGGCTGCGCAAGCCGGGGCGGGTGTGGGCCATCACCGATTCGCGCGCTTGCAGCAGCAAACGCGGCAGGTTGCGATGGGCGAAGGGTTGGCGCATGGGTGGCAACAGGGGGTTGAAATTTATTTAACATGTTAAGTGAATGGTTGGCGTAGACCAAGCCCTGAAGCGGCGTTGCCGCCTGGGATTTACCCTTGAAATTTCGAATTTCATTTGAAAGACGAGATGTTTCACCGGTCACAAACTGATTGGCCGTTAATGCGGTAGTTCCGACTTTCACCTTACAGATGCCGGCTGTAGGCTGGTCAGCGACGCACACCGTCGAACGGCGAATGTCAGCGGACTCAGCAAGCGGGCCCCAAAGAAGACAGTCAGCGGACAGGAGAGCGGACTCTCAACGTTGAAGAAGCTCGCCGATAGGATGTCCGTGTCGATTGATGGGTTAGCCCTCATACGAAGTTACGCGGGGTCTTCAAGGCGAGTTAGCTCGCATAGGGCAAGGCCAAGACTCCTGGCCCTCTTTCATCTCCGTTCCCCATATTTCGGGCGAAACTGCCCTGTGCGAATTTAGTTTCGAATTTGATCCATAATCGAAACTAAATTCGAAACGGCGACCACTATGCAATCATCCATCACTACTAACGGAATAATGAGCCAGAAAGCGCTGGCTGGTGATCCCCTAGGCGGGTTGGCTGACCTAGTGGCTCAACATGGTTCCCCGAGGATTGTGCAGGTTAAACAGATCAAGGGAGTCAAGCGAAATCAGATCGACTCGGGTGTTCTTCGGGTGGTTCTGCATGAGGTCCTCGAATCTCAGGACGAAGCCTCCCGTCAAATCAGAGGCGAGTTGCAGCTCTACCTCGCGCAGGTGATCCTTAGTAAGGACATGCGTGTGACGCAGGCGAGCAAGGACAGGATGCTTTCCACTGAGGAGGCCGCTCAAATCATGGGGCGCAGCCGTCCATACGTCGCAATGCTGATCGACTCCGGAAAGCTACCTGGTGCGCAGACGACCGCCGGTGGGCATCGCCGTGTCCCTGAGTCATCGGTGAAGGCTTGGATGGCTCAAAATCCGCCGGATTCGGAGACAACAAAGAAAGCAGTCTACAGACAGGCCGGGGTCCAGACGGGCCTGTACAACATACCAGAAGCCGCTTTCGTAGCTAGGAAGGCATCTAAGCCCGCTAAGAAGGGCCCCAAGCTTGGCTAACCACCCGTTGTCTCCGAGCGGGCGCACCTACGCCGTCCTGGATGCCAACACGCTGCTGCCCCCACGACTGTCCGACGTCCTTTTCGATCTGCACCTAGGCGGGCTCTATGAGCCGCGCTGGACGCAGGACATCGAAGTCGAGTTCGTCTGTAATTGGGCCCAAGTAGTCACCGGCTTAAAAGGTCAGACCTTGGAGGCATACAAGGATAGTGACAAAGGGGCAGAGGACGCACAGCGAGCGGCCCTCCGGTTGGCTGCTTTTCGCAGTGCCACCGGCACTGAATGGGAAATCCTTGGTCACGACCACGAAAGCGTGACGACCCGAGTGCCCGCGAAGGTCAACAATGGCGACACGCATGTCGTGGCGGCCGCGGTCCGCTTGAAGGATGTCTTGGCCACCGAGGGCTCGCCGAGTGATATGGTTTTCGTCGTCTCTTCAAACCTGAAGCACTTGGCGGTGAAGGACACGGCAAAGCTCGGTATTCAGGTAGTCAAGCCTGGTGTCTTCGTTGATCTGATGTGCGTCGCGGATCCGGGGCAGGGTTGAAGCTGCCTTGAAGAAGAGTGTGAAGGACCTGAGAAATCCTCCCTACACAAGGGCGGATTTGTTGGGTGCTTTGGAGCTGCACGGTGCCGCCGACACCGTGGCGCATTTCAGGAGTCTCTGGAAGACCTGAGCTTGCTCAATCAACGGTAGCCAGATCCAGGGCGAACTCTTCCTTGGTCATGTGGCTCGGTACAACAGGTCCGTCGGTGACGAGTTTGTCCGCTTTGCGGCTGCGATATGTAGCCGCGCAATGGCTGGATTGGGAGCCAAGTCGTCAGACAAGTCCCGGCCAATGAGGGTGAGTACGCCCGCCAAGGGCCGTCGGCAGCAACCGCTGTAGTTCGGACCTTCGCCACACCGATGTCGGTTGCAGGCTTGTTGTTGTCGTTTACGGCTAGTTGACTGACCGGCATCTTCCGACCCTAAGCGGCCATAGAGCCAATATTGTTATAGGTATTTTTGGGGGTGGGCTTCTGGCTATTTGTATTAGATGGGGGGGGGTATGACTCGATTTACCGATATGCAATTGATTCAATCGCTTTGGGAACGACGGCAACGGCTTGCTCAAGTCAGGGATGAACTCGCTACTACGCACGGATGGTCAGTGTTCGACATCCGCCTCTCCGTATTTACGAAGATCGAGTATGCCGTAGGTTCGACTGCTCTTGGCTTCGAATCGATGACTGAATTTTTAAGTATGCAAAGACGTCACCGTGACGGCAGCTTGCATGCTCCCATTGAACAAAGCGTTTCG
>CAITHK010000080.1 GCA_903892175.1 uncultured Burkholderiales bacterium
CGAACGGCAGAATCACACGGTCAATTGGCAAGAACTCAACGCAAGGGCGCTTTTTCTCTTCGTCAAACCACAGCTTGAAGTATTGCGAACCACCCAATGGCAATTGGGTCAGCATTTGCTCTTGCTCGTCGCGGAACTCTTCGATCTGCTCAGTCAACTGCCAGTTCATGAAGTCGCGCTTGCGCTCTGAACGCTCGGCTTTGATGTCGTCCATTTTGCCAAGAATCTTGGTGCGGACGGGGCCGTCTGGCGGGAACATCTCTTTGATGGCGCGTGCCGCAAAGTCAACGCAGCCTTCGGCCATGGCAGGGTGCACAACCTTAGATGCGCCCATGAAGGTTGCGCCGCCTGGTGCATCGTTGCCCATGCCAGTGCGCTTCAAACCCTCTTCGTACTGCTTGTCACGCAGCGTGCGTGCCTCTTTGTCTTTTTTGATCAGATCAATGTAGCGCATGGCCAACGTGCTCAAGTCATGTTGGCTTTTGTCTTCTGCCATGTTGGCATAGAAGTCTGGGCTTTCTTCTGGCCCTTCTTCATTCAAAGTGACGATGGCAGAGCCGTCTTCCAGCTCTTGGATGTCCGTGTCAATCTCAGGCATCGTGACGTCAGCACTGCCATCCTCATTCTCGATGATGTCGGGTTGGTTCAGTTCGTCCATCATTTAGCCTTCTTTGAATTTTTAGTTAAAGCAAAACGCATAGTGTCGAGATTATCCGTCAGTTTGGACTTCTTGACACCACCGCCTTCTTTGTAGCCGCCGTGCTTTTTGTAAAAGTGGCCAAGCACACCGTACAAATCATTTGGGTTTTGGATGTCGCCTTGCTTGATGCCTTCGTGGTATCGCTCAATATTTTTCATCACGCGGTCGTTGACCATTTGAGATACGTTTCCACCACGTGTTTGCAACGCGCCGATTGTCATTGCCCTAATGGCTGAAGCGCCAGCTTTGGGATATTGCTTTTGCAGCTCACGACTGACTCGCTCAAAAGTGTCTGCCATGTACAACTCAGCGGGAATTTGCGCTCCCTTGCCTGCGTACTCACCGTAACCAGATGTGTCATACGTAGTGTGGCGTGAAGGACCAAGTCCAGCGTAAGGTACGTTTGCGATGAATGTATTGCCAGCGTAGCCAGCAGGTGCTGCATGGATGTGAGGATCAGTTACAGCGGAAAGTGCGTCTTCCAAGTTGTAATCAAGACGTTTTTGGTTCGTCTTGGATGCCAACTCTGTTGACAATGCTTTGCGCAAAGCACCTGACTCTTTCAATTGAGCCATCAGCTCGGGATTGTCCAATGAAAGCATCTTGGTGAATGGCGTTTTCCCTTGAACCCTTTTTGTACGAGTGCGATGCTCAATGTGCTGCATCTCTTTTGGGCTCAGATTTGCTTGCCTCAACAAATCCAATTGAATGTGAAGCGGCATATTTGTAAACAACGGAGCCAATTTGTCCATGTTTGCAATGATGTCGTAGGTGTGCCCACGTCCACCTTGCTTGATGTTTTCTTCGTGTGCGGTGTTAGCGCGTGACTGGATACGATTTTGGATCTCTCGGCCAGAGCCACCCGCAATGCCTTCTTTGTTTAGCTCGTAGTCACGCGCAAAGCCCTGCCCACCCTCGGTGATCAAATCATTAAGCAAGTCATGACCAGACACGTTGGAC
>CAITHK010000081.1 GCA_903892175.1 uncultured Burkholderiales bacterium
GAACAGACCAATCATCCGACAACATTGGGTCAACTTGACAGCCAGCATTTGTCTCAACCTCCTCCTGAATGAACCACCCAACTCGGAGCCAGCTTGGTGCATGTGACAACACGTTGGACGGTTGAGTTTCGTCTCACGCCTCAAGGCGTGGCCGCTTGCCAATCCCCGCCCAAGGCCTTGACCAAAAACACCGAGGTCAACAAGCGCTGCCCCAGCAACTGAGCCGCCAAGCGCTCGCTGTTGAGTTGTGACTGCTGCGCAATGATCACGTCTTGCGAATTCGCAATGCCACCTTGGTAGCGGTCAAAGGCAATTTGCAACACGCGCCGGTTGCTTTCAATTGCTTTTTGCGCTTGGTTGTAGGCACGGTCGATGGCGTTCACGCTGCTGATGCCGTCTTCCACCTCTTGCATGGCCGTCAACACCACGCGGCGGTAGTTGGCGACCGCCACCTCAAAGCCAGCGCGAGTGAAGTCCACGTTGGATTGGATGCGCCCACCGTCGAACAGGGTCTGCGTTGCGGACACCCCCATGGACCAAAAAATACTGGGCCCGTTCATGACCTCGCTGAACAAGCGACTGTCAAGACCTCCGTTGAGGCCAAAGTTCAGGCTGGGGTAAAAGGCCGCATTGGCCACCCCAATTTGTGCATTCGCTGCGGCCATGGCACGTTCAGCAGACGCCACATCGGGGCGACGTTGCAGCACCTCACTCGGTATCCCCACAGGAATCAGCGGAGGTGTCATGGGGCTGACCTTGACAGGCAACACAAACTGCGGCGCAGGCGTGCCCACCAAGGTGGCAATGGCGTGCTCCAACTGTGCACGCTGGCGTTTGAGGATGTCGACTTGGGTCAAGGTGGTGTCGAGCAAGGCTTGTTGCTGTGCCACGTCCAGTCCTGAGGCCACACCCAAGTCGTGACGGTGGATGGCCAACTCTAAAGAGGATTGCTGCAAAGCGATGGAACGGGTGAGCACATCCAATTCGCTGTCAAGAGCACGCAGGTTGAAATAGTTGGAAGCCAAATCGGCCGCCAAGATCAAGCGGGTGTTCTCCAAATCAGCGCCAGCTTGTTCAAGCGAGGCTCGGGCACCATCGACCAAACTTTTGACACGGCCAGCCAAATCAATTTCGTAATTCACCGCAAAAGTCGGTACGTAATCATTTTGAATGGTCTGCCAGTTCGGAGCGGCGTAATTGGTGAGGGGACGGTTGGCAGAGATTTCCAACCGCTGTGCACGCAAACCCGCCCCCACCTGGGGCATGGTGTTGGCCGCATTGCCCCCCAACGTGGCTCGCGCTTGTAACAACCGAGATTGAGCAGCCGCCAAGCTCTGGTTAGCTGACATTGCCTGCTGCTCCAAAGCGTTGAGGTCCGCGTCGCCAAAGCGCTCCCACCAAGAACCTTTGGGCTGTGTATCGGCCGGCTGGGCGGCTCGCCAAGGGCCTTCTCCGCTCCAGCTGGGCGGCACCATCACCTCGGGTTTGACGTAGGCGGGGGCGGTCACACAGCCAGCCAGCCCCAAGCTGGCCAACAGCACGCATGCCGCTGTGCACAGACGGCGCGCTGTCACGGTGTGCCTTTCTTGGCGCTGGCCTTGGCTGCGGCCTCGGCTGCCGCTTTGTCGTCTTGCTCGGCATTGAAGGACACCAAGTCCGACTCGCTCAAGGCATCAGGCGGGTTGAGCACCAAGCGATCGCCTGGCGCCAAACCTGAGAGCACTTCCACCCGCTCACCAAAGTTGCGCCCCAGCGTCACCGCCTGCATGCGCACCCGTCGCTGCGCATCGATCACGGCCACCTTGATGCCATCGCCTCGAATGATCAAGGCGTTGTTCGGAATCGCCATGCCGGGCTTGGCGGCCAAGGGCAGATCCACCTGCACAAAGGCACCTGGCAGCAGCACGCCCTCTTTGTTGGGTAGCGCAATTTCTACCTGCATTGAGCGTGACAGCGCATCGATCGACGCGGCGGTCCGCGCGACCTTGCCTTCAAACTTCTGGTCTCTCAATTCAGCCTGGGTCACCGTCACGGCTTGTCCGATCTTGACTTGCTGGGCATAAGCTTGGGGCACGTATACATACAAACGCAGCGGATCTGTCTGGGTCACCACAAACAAAGCGCGCGTCAAGCCACCGGACGCACCGGCATCCACCAAGTCCCCCGTGTCCACGTTGCGCCGGGTGATCACCCCATCGGTGGGCGCCAACACCCGCTTGAAGTTGAGCAACTGGTTGAGGCGCTGCACGTTGGCCTCGGTCGAGGCCAAGCGGGCCTGGGCTTGCGTGCTGGCACTGCGCCGCTCGTCCACCTCTTGTTGTGACACCGCATCTTTGGCCCGCAAAGCCACCCAGCGCACCTCGGTGCTCTTGGCCACCTCCAAACTCGCTGCGGCTTGTTGTCGGTCGGCTTGCGCTTGGGCATACAACTCGTCAATCTCGGGGGTCTCCAACTCGGCCAACACTTCACCCTTGGTCACACGGCTGCCAATGTCTTTGTGCCAGCGCTTCACATAACCCGCAGCGCGGGCATAAATGGACGACTGCACATACCCTTGCAAAGAACCCGGCAGCGCCACCGTGGGGGCGTTTTGACTGACTTTAACCAAACTGGTCTTGACGTAGTTTTGGTTGCGCTCTGTGACGCCTGCTTGCAGGTCCTTGGCGTTGTAATACCGGCTGACCACGGTACGCCCTGCGCCCACAGCCAAGACCAACAAAACCACACCCACCACCCACTTGCTGCGACGGATGATTTGCCTGCGGCGCAACAACTCGGCCGATTCCTCTTCAGGGATCGGGTGAATGGCCAAGGGGGAATGACGTTGTTCTGACATGGATCAGCTCTCCTGCGGGGCGTGTGACACGCCCTGTTCATGATGTGACTTGCGATGGATCAATCGCTGGTGGATGTCGGCGTAAATCACCGGCACAAAATACAAAGTAGAGACCGTGGCAAACAGCAAGCCACCGATCACCGCGCGGCCCAGGGGTGCGTTTTGCTCAGCGCCCTCGCCAATGCCAAGCGCCATGGGAATCATGCCAATGATCATGGCCAAGGCCGTCATCAACACAGGACGGATGCGGGTCGAACCTGCTTCCAGCGCAGCCGACAGCGGCGGCACCCCCTCATCGCGACGCTGGCGGGCAAACGCCACCACCAAAATACTGTTGGCCGTGGCCACACCCATGGTCATGATGGCCCCGGTCAGGGCCGGCACACTCAAGGTGGTGCCGGTGATGAACAAGATCCATGCAATGCCTGCCAAGGCCGCAGGCAAAGCCGTGATGATGATGGCGGCATCCAGCCAGGACTGAAAAGTCACCACAATCAACAGGTACACCAACACAATCGCCATCGCCAAGCCCACGCCCAAACCGATGAACGACGACTGCATGGTTTGCACCTGGCCTCGGATGGTCACTTGGTTGCCGCGCTTGAGCTTGGGGGTGATCTCGTCGACCAAGGCTTGCACCTGCGAGGCGACATTGGCCAAGTCGGTGCCTTGCACGCTGGCATACACATCGATCGCCGACTGGATGTTGTAGCGCGACACGATGGGCAACTGCCGCCCCACACCCACATCCACCAAGTTGCCCAACAACTGTGTCTGGGTGGTTGGCAGCAGCGAGCCATTGACGCCGCTGTTGGCGTTGGGGGTCATCCCCACCGTGAGGCCCAACAACGCATCGATGGAATCCACCTTGTACTGCGGCGACTGCACCACCACGTTGTAGACCACGCCGTTTTGCGGATTGAGCCAAAACGCGGGCGCGGTCTGAGAGCTGCCCGACAAAGCGATCAACACGTTTTGTCCCACGTTGGCCGCGCCCATGCCAAATTGCTGCAAGCGGGTGCGGTCCATCTTCAAGTCCACCACCGGTCCGTCCAAACGCTGGTGCACATGGGCATCCACTGCGCCAGGGATCTTGCGAATGGCCTGGGTCAACTCAGCCGCCAGCGCGGCATTGCCTTGGATGTCGCTGCCGGTGAACTGCACATCGATGGCAGCGGGCAAGCCAAAGTTCAAAATTTGGGTCGAGATGTCAGCCGCTTGAAAAAAGAACTCCACATTCGGGAACCGCTTGGGCAACTCGTTGCGCAACACTGTGACGAATTCGTCGGTGGGTTGGTGGCCTTTTTTCAAGGACATCAAAATCTCGCCATCCATGGTGCCGATGGTGCCGGCATTGCTGTACGACAAGTTGATGCCGCTGTTGGGCAACCCGATGTTGTCCAAAATGGTTTCCAGTTGATCGGGCGGCACCAACTCACGAATGACCGTCTCCACCGCGTCCGCGATGCGCGCGGTCTCCTCAATGCGCGTGCCTGTGGGCGCACGCATGTGGAGTCGAATTTGCCCGGCATCCACGCTCGGAAAAAAGTCGCGCCCCAACACCGGATACAGCAAACACGACAACACACAAAAGCCCATGAAAAACCCCATGAACTGCCCACGGTGCGACAAGGCCGCCGACACCGACAAGGTGTAGGCCCGACGCACCCGCTCGAACTGCGTGTCAAAGCTGCGGTAGACGCGTTGCAGCAAGCTCGGCTTGTCGTTGACCGAGGCCTCGTGCACGCCGTCCATGAGCATCATCACCAAGGTGGGCACCAAGGTGCGCGACAAGAAGTACGACGCGATCATGGCGAACACCACCGCCTCGGCCAGAGGCACAAACAAAAAGCGCGCCACGCCCGACAAGAAAAACATCGGCACAAACACAATGCAAATACACAAGGTGGCGACAAAGGCCGCTGGACCAATCTCGCCCGCCCCCACCTCGATGGCATGGTTCAAGTCCTTGCCCAAGTGGATGTGCCGCTCGATGTTTTCAATCGTCACAATCGCTTGGTCCACCAAGATACCCACCGACAAGGCCAAGCCGCCCAGGGTCATCAGGTTGAGGGTTTCGCCCAGCGCAAACAACACCAAGATCGAGGTCAAGATCGACAGCGGGATGGTCAAGGCAATGATCACCGTGCTGCGCCAGTTGCCCAAGAACACCAGCACCATCAAGGCGGTCAAACCGGCTGCAATCAAAGCCTCGACCACCACGCCCTCAATGGCGGCCAACACAAACACCGACTGGTCAAACAAGGGCGTGACCTTGACGTCGTCTGGCAACACCTGCACCGCACGCGGCAACAAGGCCTTCACGTTGGAGACGATGTCCAAGGTGGATGCCCCGCCGTTTTTCAGCACCGACAACAACACCCCGCGCACACCGTCTTGGCGCACCACATTGGTCTGAGGCTGAAAGCCGTCGCGCACTTGGGCCACGTCTTTCAAATAGGTGGTGATGTTGCCGTTGGTGCGCACCGGCAAATCATTCAGGCCCGACAACACGCCGGGCGAGCCGTTCAAGCGCACCGTGTACTCGGTGTCGCCCATCTTCACCGTGCCCGAGGGCAAGATCAAGTTTTGGGTGTTCACCGCGTTCACCACATCGGCTGGGGTCAGCCCGCGCGCTTGCAAGGCTTGGGTGTCGAGGTCGACCGAAATGGCGCGAATTTTTCCGCCATAAGGAAACGGTGAAGCCACGCCGGGGATGGTGATCAGCTGGGGACGCAAGCCGTTGACGGCCGCGTCAAACAACACGTTCTCGGGCAGCGTGGGGCTGGACAGCGCCAACTGCATCACCGGAATGCTGGACGCCGAATACTTGATCACCAACGGCGGCGTGATGCCTGGCGGCAACTGGCGCACCTGGGTTTGCACAGAAGCCACCACTTGGGCAATCGCGGTTTGGATGTTCACGCCGGGTTGGAAAAACACCTTCACCACCGTCACACCGGCCAGCGAGGTGGACTCGATGTGCTCAATATCACTCACCACCGTGGTCAAGCCACGTTCGGTTTGTCCGGCAATGCGCTGGCCCATTTCTTGGGCGGGCAAGCCGTTGTAGTTCCAGATGACGCTGATGACCGGAATGTTGATTTCCGGAAAGATGTCCGTCGCCATGTTTTTCAGCGCAAACGGCGTGGCCAACACAATCAAGATGGCCATCACGAGGAACGTGTAGGGGCGCTTCAGCGCCAACTGAACCATGGACATCAGGGGGGTGCTCCGTCTGCTGCAAAACCGCCAGTGTAGAAGCGCCCCTCACACCACGCCAGAGTGCGTGATGCAAGGGGGACAAGGGTTAACCCCTAGACCCAGATGCCTCGGGACTTAAGCCTTCACATCCCCCCAAACCCGGCACGCCACTTCCACCACGCGTTCGAGTTTTCGCCATTGGTCGTCGTGGGTGATGATGTTGCCGTCCACCGTGCTGGCAAAGCCGCACTGTGGGCTCAGGCCCAGGTCTTCCAGCGGCACCAGGCGGCTGGCGTCGTCGATGCGGCGCACCAAGTCGTCGGCGTTTTCTAGGCGGCCAAACTTTGTGGTCACCAAGCCCAACACCACCTTCACACCACGCGGCACGTGACGCAGCGGCGCAAAGTCGCCCGAACGCTCGTCGTCGTACTCCAACAAAAAGTGATCCACTTGAAGTCCACCCAACACGGTGTCGGCAATGCGCTCGTAGCCGCCCTCTGAAATCCAGCCACTGCGCGAGTTGCCTCGGCACACATGGATGCCAATGGCGGTGTCCGGGCGGCGCTTGGCAATGCAGGCGTTGGTCAAGTCCACATACCGTTGCAAGCGCGCTTGCGGGTCGTCCCCGGAGGCCACCACCTCGGCACGCATGCGGTCGCTGATGAAGTAGGTCATCAACGGGTCGTCGATCTGGATGTAGCGACACCCTGCGGCTTCCAGCGCGGCAATTTCGGCTTGGTACACCTTCACCACATCGGCAAAAAACTCTTCGATGTCGGGGTAGGCGGTAGAGGACACCGCCGCACGCCCGCCATGGAAATGCAAACGCGTGGGCGACGGCAAGGTGATCTTGGCGGTGCGGCCCGTCACCCCTTGCAAGTAGCTGAAGTCGGGCGCAGTGATGGGCGCGTTGGCGCCCAGACGCCCCGTGGTCACCACGTTTTTGGGCACGTACTTCCAGCCGTGGTCATGGTCATGGTCATGGTCTTCCTGGTTGGCGTTTGGCGCCACAAAAGCCTGGGCCGGGTCGCCGTCTTGGATCTCCACGCCAGAGAGGCCTTGCACAAAGTCAATCCACCAGTTCTCACGGCGGTACTCACCATCGACCACCACACCAAAGCCACAGGCCTCTTGGCGTTTGACCACCTCAGCGATGGCCGCGTCTTCTGCGTGGCGCAAGGCGGCTTTGTCGATCTGGGCGTGTTGAAACTGCTCGCGCGCAGCGATCAGTTCAGACGGACGCAACAAACTGCCAACTTGGTCGGCACGGTAAAAAGGTTTGCTCATCGTCATCTCCAGGTTCAACGGGCGCGGGGTGGATCACGCACGTCTTTTTGTTCTTGAAACTCCACGTTGTAGAGCTCGCCGTTGACTTTTTCAACCTTGCGCACGTACACGCTTTGCACAATGTCGCGGGTGTTGGCGTCGATGTAAATCTGGCCCCGTGGGCTCTCAAAAATCTGCCCCTTCATGGCCGCCAACAAGGCGTCGCCGCCGCCCTTGCCCGAGGTCTTCTTGAGCGCGTCGTAAATCAAGCGTGTGCCGTCGTAACCAAACACGGCCACCGCATTGGGGCGCATGTTCTGGTTGGCCTTTTTGAACTCGGCCACAAACTTCTTGTTCAACGCCGAAGGGTGGTCGCTCGAATAGGGGTAAGACGTGACGATGCCCAAGGTGGCGTCGCCCATGCTGTTGAGGATGTCGTCGTCCACCACGTCGCCAGTACCGATCAAGCGGATGCCCGCACGCGCCAAGCCGCGCTCATTGAACTGCTTCATCACCTGGGTCCCAATGCCCGAGGGCACAAACACAAACACGGCGTCGGGCGAGAGGTCGCGCACTTTTTGCAAGAAGGGCGAAAAATCGGGGCTGCGCATGGGCACCCGCAAAGACTCCTGCACCTGACCGCCGTTGAGCAAGAAGCGGTCGACAAAGGTGCGCTCGGCATCGATGCCTGGGCCGTAGTCGGACACCAAGGTCACCACCTTGCGGATGTTGTTTTTAGAGGCCCATTCGGCCACAGCCACGGTGATTTGAGGCAAGGTCATGGACACCCGAACCATGTAGGGCGAGGCATCGATCACCGCCGAGGTGGCGGCCAACATGTTGACCATCGGAGTTTTGGATTGGGTGGCAATCGGGCCGGTGGCCAGCGCGAGCGGGGTCAAGCCAAAACCGGCCAACACATCGACCTTGTCGTTGACCACCAGTTCTTGCGCCAGGCGCTTGGTGACGTCGGGCATGCCGGTGTCGTCTTTCACAATCAGCTCGATCTGATGGCCTGCAATGTTCACACCTTGCTGCGCCATGTAGAGCTTCACACCGGCCAGCATTTGCTTGCCAGTGGAGGCAAAGGGGCCGGTCATGGGCGTGAGCAAGCCAATTTTGAAGGGCTTGTTTTGCGCGCTCGCGGGGTTGAGCCCCATCACGATGGGGGCGGCCACCATGGCCTTGATCAAACTGCGTTTGTCCATGCTTGTCTCCTGTTGTTGTCGTTGCAAAAAACGCCCTTCGCCGGGTCATCCCCAGCGAGGTTGCCTGAATTAAACCATCAGTCATGGGGGCCGCAGCGTGTCTCTGACGTGAAGCCTTGGGTGCCTGCCCCTGAGGCAGAATGCGCCTGCGTTGGCGAAGTCTCAAGGCCGCCAACGAAACCCTGTACCGAGGAGTCCGCTGTGATCACCCGTTGTTTGAAAAAAATCTTGTTCTGTGCGGCCCTGTTGGCGCTCAGCAGCAGCTGGGCCCAAACCTACCCCACGCACAGCATCAGCTTGGTGTGCCCGTTTGCACCCGGCGGCTCGGCCGACATCATGGCGCGCTTGATGGCCAACAAACTCGGGGAGGCCTTGGGCGTGCCCGTGGTGGTGGACAACCGCCCCGGCGCCGGTGGCTTGGTGGGGGCGTCTTTGGTGGCCAAAGCCAAACCCGATGGCTACACCTTGCTGTTGGTCACTGGGGCCTACCCAGCGGGTGCGGCACTGGCCAAACAGCTGACGTTTGATCCGATCAAAGACCTCACCATGGTCGGCACCCTCACCGCCTACCCCTTCATCCTCAACACCACGCCCCAAGCCCCGTTCAAAACAGTGCCCGAGTTGATCGCCTATGCCCGTGCCAACCCCGGCAAACTCAACTACTCCAGTTCAGGCATTGGCTCGATCGGTCACCTGTCCTCCGAGCTGTTGAACGTCATGGCGGGCACCGAGATGGTCCACATCCCCACCAAAGGGGGGTCGGCCGCCCTGAACGAACTGCTGGCCGGGCGCATCGACTTGCTGTTCGAGGCTCCCACCCTGTCGCTGCCCTATATCAAGTCGGGCAAGCTGCATGCCTTGGGCTCCAGCGGCAAAGAGCGCAGCAAATCGTGGTCCACCTTGCCCACCATTGGTGAAGCACTGCCGGGCTACCAGGTCTACTCCTTCATTGGCTTGGGCGCGACGGCGGGCACGCCCGACGCCACGGTGAAATTGCTCAACCAAGAACTGCGAAAAATAGTCCAGCAACCCGATGTGATCCAGCGCTTGGTCGACCTCGGGGGCGAGCCCCAGGCCAGCACGCCGGCAGAGTTCCGCCAATTTGTGGACCAAGACTTTCGCAAATGGCAGCAGTTGATCGATCTGCGAAAAATCGAACGTCAATAAACACCATCGCGGTCTTGGGCCCGCTGTTTGGCCTGCAGCGCCTGCTCCTTGAGCCAGCGTTTGAGTTCGCTGTCGCGCTGCATTCGTGCCAAATCTGCCGCCAAGCGGTCCACCTCATGGCGCTCGTCGGCTTGCACACGCTGCAAGGCTTGCGCCAAGTCGGCCTCATCGCCTTGCGCATCCACCGGCACTCCCAGGGCATGGGTCAGCCCCATGCGCAGTTGCCACACATCCTGCGTCAAGGCCTGCACCTGCTCTTTGAGCAACAGCGACATGGCCCGCAACTTGTCGGCCGACAGGCGTGAGAGGTGTTGCGCATCCACCTGCGCCACCTCCAACTGCAAACGCAGCAATGTGGTGAGGTCTTGGCGGCCATAGGCGGCATTGACCTCGCCCATCAAGGCCGTCTTGCGCACCCGCTCGCCCTCGTCCATCTCGCGGTCGGGGTGCAAGGCGCTGGCCAATTGCCGATAGATCGCACGCATGGCGCTCTTGGCATCGAGTTGCTGCTGCTGTGCTTGCTGGTGCGCCGCAGGCCGACGTTGCGCTTTGCGTGCTGCGCGCTTGGCTGCTTTGCGGTGCGCCTGCGCTTGCTGCTGCTGCCACCCTGCGCGCGCACGTTGCTCGGCCTGCGCCTCATCCTCGTGCGCACTCGGGGCGTCTTCCCCCGCGTCACCCTCTACGTACACCTCGGCCAAGGCCAAGAGTTGCGGATCTTGCAGGGGCTGCAAGGCCGCCAACCACTGGCGGATGCACAGGCGCGCTTGGCGCTGTTGCTGTGCGGTCAAGTCCGGTTGCTGCAAGCGCTGGTGCAAAAACTGCAGACCGCGTTGTTGCCATGCGGCTTTCTCTTGGGCCATCGCGTACAGCGCTTGCACATGGCCATGGCGGTAGCGGTCCGACCAAGCCTCTAGGCGCGCCAGCTGCGCCGACAACTGCTCGACCTGAGTCAACAACTGTTGAAACCTCTGCAGCGGCTCAGACACGGGCACAGCGCCTGACACAGGCACCAGCGACTGCGACAAAGGTACAGCGCGGAAAGAGGGGGATTCGGACAAAATTTCTTCTCGACTTGGCATCAGCTGGGGCCATGTTAACGAGGCGGCAACGCGCACGGCCCTGCTTGGGTGCGCCAAGCAGCCCCCTAGAGCCGTTACCATCTGCGCATGCCCGAAGTTAACCACCATGACATGCTCTCGGCGCCTGCCTGTGCGCACTGGACGCAGACCGTGATGGCGGCCCAACCCCAGTGGACGCGTCGTCACCCCGTCGTCCCCTTCTACACCTTGGGGATGGCGGCATACCTCGACTGCAAGCCTCACATCGGCGCGTCGCCCGCCACCGCGCTGTACCTCCAGCGCATCCTGCGTGACGCCTCCAACAACTTGCTGATGGCGCAATTTGGGCCCTTATACCAACACCTGTGCGCACGGGTCACCGAGATTTATGGCCGGCCCGCCCAACTCATCCCCGAACAAGCTGCGCTGCCAGGTTTTCACATCCATTTGCCACACCCCACCTTTGGCGGGGACGTGGCCAGCGTGCACCGGGACTTGCAGTACCAGCAGGTTTTTCCCAACGAGACGCTGACGCCCGAGCAAGTCATCACCTTCACC
Organism: uncultured Burkholderiales bacterium; assembly: GCA_903892175.1. Lineage (GTDB taxonomy): Bacteria > Pseudomonadota > Gammaproteobacteria > Burkholderiales > Burkholderiaceae_C > Limnohabitans. The sequence goes on from CAITHK010000081.1 coordinate 11,298, forward strand.
TTGCCCATCTCCTTGCCACCCGGCTCAGGCCTGAGCCTGTGGCAAGAAGAGGAAAAATCGTTTCATCCCTACAAAGTCGGGGAATTGGTCATCCACTCCGGCCTGCTCACCCACCAAGCGGTGCTGCGTTGTGCTGGCCCCGTGCCCCCGCGCATCGCCTTGCAAGGGCACGGCGTGCTGCGAGACAACGCCATTGCGCTGTATTGGTGAGCACGCTTTGCCTGGCTGCATCCCCTCATGAGTTCGCCCACGTTTTCCCCAGAGCCCCCGTTTTGGAACGCCCATCTGCACCACATCCCCTTGTGCGTGGCGCTGATCCAACACTTTGACGCCATCCAACAAGAGCTCATTGCGTTCATCGACGGCAGCCAGCCCTTCATGCCGTACCCCAAGTACGCCAACCTCTATGTCAACACCTGGGATGCTTTTCCGCTGTCCAAATTTCAGGGTGAATTTGTCGAGCTGTCCAAAAAAAATCTCACCTTCAACTTGGAGCGTTTGGTCGCCTTCGCCCGGGGCCGTTTGCCCACCTTGTCGGGATTGATTGCGCCTCTGGAAGCGCAAGGCCATTTGCGCAATGTGTTTGTCAGCCGGTTGCTGCCCGGCTCAGTCATCAACCCGCACCGGGGTTGGACGCCTGACTTTTTGCGCATGCACTTGGGCCTTCGTTGCGACCCGGACTGCCGCATCACGGTGGGAGAAGAAACCCAAACCTGGACACCCGGTCAATTGTTGGCCTTCAAAGATGGCGGGCCCTACTTGCACAGCGTGCGCCACGAGGGCACGCAAGAGCGCATTGTGCTGGCCATTGACTTGACGCTGCGCTACTGCAACACCTTCATTCCCGGTGTCGATCCCCGGTCGAGCGCGGCCACTCTTGGCGGCGCATGAGAAATGGGTTGCGTGCTTCGCGCCCGATGTAACGCTGGATGAATCGGTTCACCAAAAACTCTTCGTGCAACAAAGAGATCTGAATTAAATCTAGATAGCGCTGCGACTCTTCGTGCCACACCGCTTGGCGCAAACGCCCTTCGCGCTGAAAACCAAACCTTTGCTGCAAGGTCGCGGCTGATTCGTTGCTGTCGTAAATCAAGCCCTGCACCTTGTTCAAACCCAGACAGTTGTAGGCCACCAACAAGCTTGAGAAATACGCATCGGCCACCAAAAACGAGGTGTCGTAACCAGGCATGATGCCCATGATCTGCTCGGCGGTTCGGTTCTTGAAATTGATGTTCACAAACATCGACATTCCAATCGGTTGCTCGCCTTTGAAAATCACCCAAGTGATGGCGCGAGACTCTGGAATGATCGCCGTCGACTCGTTGGACAAGACCAACATCAAATCACTTGGCGTCAAACCAGGCGGCAGGTGTTTGAGCTGGTGGGCAAACTCTTTTTGCAACACCAAGGACCACAAAAACTCAAAGTGCTCTGGCCCACGGCGCTCGAGTCGGATGGCGCCAAACTCAATCGGCTTCCACCACACCGGGTCGTGCCAGTCACGCAAGACCTGTAAACCCAAATGGTCGGGGAACTTGCGCATCAAATAAAAAATAGTCTCTTGCGCCTTGGCCAAGCCTTGCTGCGAACGCAAGCGTGCCAGCCATTCTTGAACGGCATCGGCCTGCGGCGGCAGCTGTGAGTTGAACTCGGGGGTCATGCCTGCGTGTCAGCGTCGGGCGCGGGCGTTGCCGTGTTTTCAAAAGGCGTCTGGTGCATGGCGTAATTGGCCATGGCGATGTCCAGCAAACGTCCCACCTGGTCGCGCGACAAATGGAAAGTACCCAGTTGCATCTTCAAGCGCTCAATCTCGCTGTCGATGTAAGACAGGTACTTCAAATGCGTTTTCACCTCATCGTTGAGGGCATCCAACTCGTAGGTCACACCGTTGATTTTGACCAAAGCCATGGGGCAGTTCCTTGCTAAGTTATTCAGAGAAAGACAGTTGGCTGGCCACGCGACGTTCGCGCTCGGCCAGTCGTTGTCGTGTGCGGTAGGCGCCGCGTTGGGTCAGGGCTTGGGCCAACCAAATCAAAGCGCCGGCCAAAAAAGCATGGGCTGCGATGTGACGTCCATAGGAGATGATCAAATCATAGACCGGGCCAAACGTCTTGGCCAAAAGCTCATCGCGCAAGCACACAAAGCCCAAAGCAGTGCCCGGTGACCCCTGGCGCCCCGAGCGGCCATACAACTGCCACTCAATGCGGGCCGCCTCGTGGGGCTCAAACATCAGCACCCGCAAGCCGCCACGCTCCAACACACCGCGGCCCAACAAAATATCGGTGCCGCGCCCTGCCATGTTGGTCGAAATCGTCACCGCCCCCACCTCGCCCGCGCGCTCCACAATGCGCGACTCCTCGGCGTAGTGCTTGGCGTTCAACACCTGACACGGCACCAGCAACAACTGCAAGCGCGCAGCAATGGCTTCGGTGTCGGCAATTTTTCGCGTGCCCACCAACACCGGCGTGCCGGCCTCATAGGCCTTCACCACCTCTTGAATCAGCGCATCAAAGCGCTGCATGGGATCGACAAACACGCGCAAGGGCTCCACCGTCAAACGGCTGGGCACACGTGGCGCAATCGGCTTGACCAACAAACGGTAGGTCTCCCAAAGCTCTTGCTCGATGCCTTGCAAGGTACCGCTGGCGCCGCTCAAGCGGTGGTAGCGCATGAAAAACACTTGGAAGGTCATGCGCGCTTGGGTCTTGGGCGGGCTGCTCAGCGCCAAGCCCTCCATCGCTTCGATGGCCTGGTGTATGCCATGGCTCCACGAGCGCCCGGCCATCACGCGCCCGGTCTTCTCATCGACGATCACCACCTTGCCCTCTTCGTCCACCAGGTAATGGCGGTCGCGGATGTACACATACTTGGCCATGATGGCCAGCGACACCATGCCCTGGGCGCGCTCGGGAAACTGCCAAAAAGCCGGCAGCAAATACGACAACTCTTCGATGCGTTGTTCACCCCGTGGCGTGAAGCGAATGTCAGGCACCGGATCGGTCTTGACCTCAAAGTCGATGTCCGCGAGCAGACTTTCAAAAATCTGTTTGCCCGCCAACACCGCCTCCACCAACATGGGGTTGTCTTCGGCCGTCGAGATGATGAGGGGCGTGGTGGCCTCGTCGATCAACACGTTGTCGGCCTCGTCCACAATCGCCGCCCACAGCCCGCGTGTCACAGGACGTTTGGCGCTGCGTGACTGGCGCATCTCCCAAATGCGCCGCCGAACCGGGTCTTTCTCACCCGTGAGCAAAATTTGATCGCGTAAAAAATCTGCCAGCAGCTGCTTGCCCGTGGCGTACACCACATCGGCGGCATACAGCGAGGCCGCTTGCTCTGGTGGCGTCTCAGAGGTGATCGACACCACCCGCACGCCCCCCAAGGCCAACAGACGCGCCATAGACTCGGCATCGCGTTGCGCTAAATAATCGTTCGCCGTGATCACATGGCAGGGCCGTCCAGCGCCAGCGTACAGGGCCGCCGCCAAACCGATCGCCAGCGTCTTGCCCTCACCCGGCGCCAGCTGCACCAAATGGCCGTTGTGCATCTCCAGCGCGGCGCGTATCTGGGTGCCGTGGGGCGACATGCCCAACACCCGCTGCGCGGCCACGCACCACAGGGCCAACAGCGGCAAACGCTGGGCCGAGTCGTGCGAGGCAAAGCGCATGGCGCGGGTGTCGCGCTTCAAACGGGCTGACAAGTCCTCATCGCCTAAGCCCTCAAAGCTTTGCTGGTGGCGCAGCACAGCTTCAAAGTCTGCCTCGGTGGCACGCGCAGCTTGACCACTCCAGGCCGACCAACGCACACGCCAAGCGTCCAAGAACGGCATCTCCACGCTGGGGTTGCGCGGCGGGTGCCAGTCCTCCCGGGCCAAGCCTTGCTGCATGCTGGTCAACCCAAGAAGTAGCGTTTTTGAATCAACTGCCGCACGGTCTCTTGCAGGCGTGAATACAAAGAACGCGAGGGCATGTCAATGCACAGCACCCCTTTGATGCCGCTGACCAAGGCCACGTGTTGCTCGGGGGTGGTCACCACGCGGGCCCGCACCTCAAAGAAATCCTCCGCGCTGGTTTCGCCCTTGCTATCTTGGGCCGATACCGGCATGTCGCCGCCGCCCATCCACCCCAAAGCGGCCGAGGGCAAACGGTTGCGCTGGTATGGCAAAACCACCAACTGGTCAATCGCCAGCGTTTCATCCGACTGTCCCACCAGGCGCACCCGCAAGCGGCCTTGGCCAGCGTCAAAAATTTCGCGGGCACGCTCTTGGCTCACCACGGCCACCATTTCAAAAGGTGCTCGGGTGTCTATGACATGACCGAGTTCGGCGCCTTGCTGCACCCAAGCGCCAACTTTCTCACGGCTCTCGATGGAAACAAAACGCCCCTCATGAGGCGCCTTGATATCCAAGATCTCGAGTCGGTTGTTCAAATCTTGTAAGCGCTGCGTTTTGGCATCAATTTGTTTTCTGACCACATGAATCTCAGCCATCTTGCCCGTCAAGGCTTGGCGCTCTAAGACCGACAACTCGTTGCGCTCCATATCAGCTTGTTCGATGTCCAAGCGCAGTGACGTATCGTCAATCGCCATCAACGACTGTCCAGCTTGCACCATCTGCCCGTGCCCCATGTCTGAGCGAAGAATTCGTCCATCCACTGGCGCAAACAAAATCGATTGACGGCTGGACTGTAGGACCCCGTGCGCATTGAGTGCGTAAGGAAATGGAATCACAAAAAACAGCAACACCACACCCATGGAGATCGCACCCACACCGGCCAATGCCCGAGATCGATGTGACTGCACCGCAGGTCCCGTCAGGTGCTGTACCAACTGGACCAGCGGCATGACCACCATGGTGAAGAGTGTCGTGCCAAGCACAATGAGCCCTAAGCCAAACCACAAATCCATCACAAACATCACTATGCCAGTGGTCACCAGCAAGCGATAAACCAGGCTCATGGGCGCGTAAACCAAAAACCAGTTGCGCTCTGATTCATCATCAATCGGCGGACGAGCCGCGTGGCTGCCCAACAAATAGCGGTCCCCCAAGTAGTACCAATACTGTTGGGCCTTTTGGTAAAAGTTGGGAATGCCCACCCAGTCGGCAAACATGTAATACGCATCAAAGCGCAACAAGGGGTTTCCATTGAAAAGCAAGCTCGACACTGAACCAATCAACATCAAGTTAAAGCCCAAACTGTTGACCAACCCGGGCCCCGTGGACGCCCATACCAACGCCCCAACTGCTGCCAAAAACAAATCTACCAACATGCCCGCAGCGCTTACAAAAATGCGGTGCCATTTGTTGGGAAAGGCCCAGGTTGAGGTGGTATCCACATAAGGCAGTGGGGTGGTCACCAAAAACATCAGGCCAAAGGTGTGCACGCTGCCGCCATAGCGTTTGCAGACATAGCCGTGCCCTAGCTCATGCAGCAACTTGTTGAGGGCCAAGCAGGCATATAACCAAGGCAAATTGGCCATGGCAAATGCACCCTGTGCCTTGTCGGTGAGGGCCGGTAAATGTTTGAGCACTGACACAGTGCCAGCACTGCAGATCACCAACCACAAAGCCAAGCCCCACCACCCTGGTACGCGCTTGAGCAGATGGTTCAAGCGCTCCAGCATGGGATCAGGATCCCAAATCGGAATGCGAAAAAACAAAAAAGACAGCAGCTTGCTTTTCCACTCTTTGCGTTTGAACTCTCGCTTGCGCTCGAAAATTTCAGCGTCGTTGGAGCCATCCCGAAAGTACAGCAAGCTCGAAGCATGCAACTGCGACAACAGCTGCACCACCTCTTCTTGCCCCGGTGCTTTGTCAGGATGCTCTGACAAATAGCGCTGCCATGCGTCATCCACGCGCACCTCTGGGGTGAGTTCGCGCACAAAGTCATAGGCCTCGGGTGTGAGTCTGAAAAACCGGTGCGAATAAGCGTCTTCCAGCACCACCCAAGCCCGACCGCGCCACTGTTGGCGGTGCACCGCCACGCCGGGCAACAGGCTCACGCGTGCATCGGCAATCTTGTACCAGCTGTCACTGAAGATAGCGCCAGACATGCGGGGCTCAGAACCAGAACTTCAAGCGAACCAAGTCCACCAAATCGTGGAACACGATCCAGGCAATGCTGCGCGAACCCACCTCGATCTTGGCCAAACCCGTCATGCCGGGTCGCCACCAATCTTCGGCTTGGCCCAAGATTTCAGCCTTGACCAAAAAGTGGTTGCCCTCTTGGCCACGAACCTGCGCCATGGGCACAAAGTTGGCCACCTTGAAGCGCACCTCATGGCCGGTCTGGCTGAGCAACAGCATCGAACCCTGAGCCTGGGGCTCGATATCGCGAATCGCTTTCTCCGGCACTTGGATGGCCAAATACAAACCCTGCACCTGTGCCACACGCAACAACTTGTCGCCTTTGCGCACCGAAGCGCCCAGCAAATTGCGCCGCTCGCCTTCCACCACCACGCCATCAAAGGGCGCGCGCAGCACGGCTTGCTCTTGTTGCAACATGATGCGCTTGTAACGCGCTTCCACCTGCTCGCGTCGGAAACGCGCCACTTGCGCATCGGCAATGGCCAGGGTGGCGCGTGACTTGTCTTCCTCGGCCTGATAGCGGCGCATTTCAGACAGCACCTCCAGCTCTTGCTGCTTGAGGTCCACCAAGTCCAACACAATCAGCGCGTCGCCTTCGTGAATCAACGACCCAGTGTCAAACAGGACCTGGTCCACGCGGCCGTCAATCTGCGCCGTGATCTGGCGCGTGCTGTCGGTCGTGAGTTGGCACGAGGCCTCCACCCGGTAATCCCAGCGACCAAAGGCCAACACCAGCACCGTCAACGCCACGCACACTGCGCCAAACTTGACCCAGGGTCGCCCAGGCCCCAGCAACAGCTGCAAGCCATCCAGCAAGCGGGCTTTCAGGCGACCGCCCACCCACAGGTGCTGCTGGTATTGCTCGCGCAAGCGGGGATAAATCATCTCCAGCACCAGCAACAGGTGGTTCAAGACATCGTCGCCCACCGCACGCGGCTTGGTCATCAAAATCAAGACCGCCTGGGTCATGCCCGACTCATCCCGCAAAGGCAGACTGAGCACGCCGTCGACCTCAGGCATGAGCGCCAACAAGTCCTGATGCGCCTCAGGTGCATGTGGCAGATGCCCCTCGCCCGGGTGTCGCTCGGCGCGCACCACCTGATCCACCGACAGCACCTCCCCCGCCGCAGCCTCCAAGCCCCGCACCAAGCGCGAGGTCTTGTCAAAGTGGTCCATGTGGCTGACCGCCAACAACACGCCTTCACTGGCCTCGCGCCAACACAGGGCGGCTTGGGCCAATTCCAGCTGGCGCGCCACACCGTTGACCAAAGACAAAGCGGCGGCGCCAAAGTGGCGCTGCTGCATCACCAAGGTGGCCAAATCCAGCAAGTCCAACAACGTGGTGTGTTGGCTCGGGTGAGCGGCTTGAGCGGCCACAGCGGCCTGGGGTTTGGGAACGGCCAGGGGCCGCAAATCTTTGGTCAACAAGGCCCGAACCAAGGCCTCTTTCAAAGCGCCCCGCTCTCGCTCAGGCAAGGTCAACAGCAGATAGGTCTTCGCCACGTCGGTCAGTGGGATCAGCAACATGATCGACACCCACCCATCGGGCCAGGTCACGGTTTCATGGGCATAACCCAAGCGGTCGGCCTGCTCGATCATGGCGCCCTTGAGCTGCCCCACCAACCATTGCGCGTCCTCTGGCTTGCCATGGCAGCCACGCAACAGCCACTGCCCATCCAAGGCCTCGATCACCAGCGTGCGGTCGGCCCGACACAAGGCGGCCACCAGGCTCGCATAGTCGGCGTAAAACGTGGCGGTGCGTGGCTCGCAGACCAGCTGCTGCAAGCCCTCAATCACCAGCCGTGGGTCGGTCGGTGTCACCACATCAACCGCCTGTGCCCGACTTCGTGGCCCGCACAGTGCCCTTCAAACCCGGGCGAATGTCGCCACGGGCATTGGGGTAGCGAATCCGCACATCCACCAAGCCGCTGGCAGCGTCCACCACCGGCGAGACAAACTTGACCACGCCCACCACGCTTGTGCCCTTGGCAGACTCAAACACCGCAGGCACTGCATCGCCGCGTTTCAAACCTGCGGCAAAAGCAGGCGGCACGTTGAGACGCAACTCCACCTGCGACAAATCCACCATCTTCAAAATCACGTCGCCCAGCTTGGCCCACTCGCCGGGATCAAACATTACATCGGTCACCACGCCAGGCACGGGCGCGCGCAAGGTACGCAGCGCCAACTCTGCTTGCGCGGACTCCAACTCAATTTGTTCGCGGGATTTCTGAGCCTTCAATTGCTGCACTTTGCCAGCAGCCGCAGAAATATCCATCTGCAGCTTGAGCAGCTCTTCTTCAGAAATCGATTGCGTGGCGGCATTCACTTCTTGGCTGATCTTCCACAACTTGGATGCCAACTCCAAACGCTCCAGCGCAGCATCCAACTCACTGCTGTCTTTCAAGACGTGGGCCCTGCGCTTGACCTCAATGCGCTGCACGCTGTCTTCCAACTCAATCAAGCTTTGCCCAGCGCTCACGCGATCGCCTGGGCGCACCAAGGTGCGCTGCAACAAACCCACCACCGGGGCGCTCATTTGGATGTCGTGTTCAGAATAAACCAGCCCGACATACTCTTGCGCTTGAGCGAGTGTGCCCATAAGGCAGCTGAGAGCCACCAACAAGCGGCGCCAGCACAATAAAAAGCGAGGGTTTTTCATAGTCATTGCAAACTTGTTTGGGGCAGTTGGGCCTGCACGTTATGTGCTTCCAGCAAGGTGCCATTGGCCAGCAAGAGGGCCAATTGGGCGGTTTCTACGCGCCCCATGGCGTCCAGCAGTCGCACACGTGCATCAAGCAAGTCTTGGTCGGCCTGCAACAAACTGCTGACCAAACCCAAACCGGATTGAAAACGGGCCCACTCGCTTTGACGCAATGCGGTCTTGAGTTTGACGTCGTTTTGATAAATCTCAACCTCTTGACGGGTGCTGTTGAGTTCTTCGCGCCGAGAGATCAAATCGTTCTCGAGCGACAAACGCACTGCAGCCAATTCGGTCTCCGACTGGATGACCCGCAAATGCTGGGCTTGGAACTGTGAGCGGGCTTTTTCGCCACCGTTCAAACCCATCTCAAAGTTCAACCCCACCCACCAATCGGGGTAAAGATTTTGTTTGACCAAACTGGCCGAAGGACGAAACGCTTCGGCCATGCCACTGGAAGAATAAGAATACTGAAAGTCAAGCGAAGGCAAACGCTGGTTGGCTGCATATGCCAAACGCACGCGCCCCTGCGCCACCTTCAAACGCGAGACTTGAAACGGCGCCCAGTTGTCGAGTGCGTAGTTCAAGGATGACTCACCTTGGGTTAACGCAGAGGGCACATCCACGCGGGTGGGAATCAAATCAATCGCAGCCACGTCTGAGCGACGGTAATTCAACAAATTGACCATGCGCGATTGCATCTCGTTGGCGTTTTGCTGAAAACGCACCCAATCGGCGTGCCGGGTCAAGCGAAACCGCTCGAGCTCTTGGATTGAACGGGGAGGCAACTTACCGGCCAATACACGTTGACGAGCATCCACCACCAAAGCTTCAGCGGTGCGGTACATCTCTAGGCGCAATTGAGCTACCTGTTGGGCCATGTAAGTTTGCCAAAACATCGACAAACCATCGCCCATCACTTTGAGCAATTGCTGGCGGTATTGCCACGACTGAATCATCGACTCGTACTCGGCGACACGTTTGTCGGCCTCGGTCACGGTCACACCAGCGCCTTTGAGCAAAGGCTGCTTGATCGTGATCACCAAAGCACTGGTGACCTCCAAATCGGTCTGGCTGATGGCCATGATGTTGTTGGCACGCTCGACAATCCTTCCACCAATGGTCAACTCTGCGCCTGAGGGCAACAACTGCTTGATACCCATCTCTGCATTTTTTGAACTTTCATTGAGCAGATAAGGGTTGTTGTTGATCATGTACGTGAGTGCTTTTTCCTCGGTCGTGCGTTGACGCAGGGTGTCCGTCTTTCGGTAGTTGCCGTACATCACCGTTTCGTACAGGGCAGCTTCAGACTGGGCCATCTGCTGGGCCACATCTTTGCTGTAGCGGCTGTACTCAATCTCCAAACTGCGCAACAACAGCAGCTGCGCAAAGGTGGTGGGATTGAGGATCAATTTGGCCGCCTGCGGTGCAGCCACCGTGTCGGAGGCTGAAGCGCTGGCCATCACAGGCGGCTGCGGCTGTGATGGCGTGCTTGCGGAAAGATTGGCGGGCGCGTCTGCACAGACGACACCGCTCACAGCCAGGGCCAGAAACCCCAGCACACACGCATGAAACCCCAGGGGCATCCAACGAGTCACAACTCAATGCCCCCAGGTGCTCAGTGTTCTGTCGGCGTGGTGGTGCGACGCTTGCGCGCAGCGGTCGATTTGGCCGAAGAGGAGTCGGCTTCTGCTGCGTGCTCCACCAAGCTCTTTTTCAAGTTCACCAAACGCTCGATTTGGGGCAATGAAATCAAGTGGGCATAAATCGCGGGCAAATAGCGGCTCTGGCGCACTTCCAAGAACAAGCTGTCCGAGAAGTTGTTCAAACGCTCTTCGTTGATCACGTAGCAACCGGTGATGTTCTTGACTTGGTCGGCGGCGTTCACACGCATGTTCAACGGGGTCAACAAATTGTGGGTGCCCAAGAACTTGGTGAACTCGCGGGTGAGTTGGTCCATTTGCTGCAACTCGGCCAAGTAGCGGCGCACGTTCTCAATCACTTGCGTGGGGTTGCCCTCCTCGTCGAACATGGCGTTGCCCTCGGTCTCGCTCAGCAAGTCGCTGGCTTCGTCGACACACACCACATAACGGTCTTCGTCAGGTACTTTGGTCAAAGCGAAGGGGTAGCGGCGAATCATGGCGGGCACGTAAGACGCTTCCCAATTGCCTTCTTCGTCAATGAACAAGTTCTCGCCAGCGTCCAAGCCCATCAACACCACAGGACGGAAGTCGTCGGCTTCTTTGTCTTCCAAGAAAACGATGGGGTATGTTGCGGCCGCGCGCACAAACTCGTGCATCGTCACATAGGCAATGTGAAACTTAGAGGCAAATGCAAAGTCAGCCGAAGGCTTGACCTTGGAATGTGCATGACGCTCTTTGTTCACGGGAACCATTTTTTCAAACATCAAAACTCCAAAATTTGGTAAATAAACTGTCTATAACAACAAAATCAACACACGATTCTAAATGAACCGAACGTAGGGCAAACTTCAAATAGCAACAACTTGCACCTGCAGCTTGCTATCGGCCACTGGCAAGCCCGTGGCCCAATTCACCGCGCTGTTGATCTGCACATCCACAAGCCCGCTGGTGCTGCCCAAGCCGTAGCTGAGGTCAGACAACAAGGCAAGGCTGCTGGCAAAGGGGGTGGCAGCGGAAACGCTTGAAGCGGACGAGAAGCTTGGCGGCGGTGCAGACACCGAGACCTGCATCAAGCCACCCAACGTGTTCGAGCTCGAGACTCCAGATAAGGTCACGGTGGTGCTGAGTAAGCCGGCACTGCGCAAGGCCACATATTGGCTGTAACCGGCCACAGCCTTGAGCAAAGCGTTCTCTGGCGTCCCGCTGACTTGTGCCTTGGCCACCACCACGTGGGAAGGCGCCGTGCCCACCACCGTGGCTTGGCGGTAGTAAGTGCCGCGCTTGATCAAGGTGTAGTAGGTTTCGCCACTGGCCCCCGAGTCACGCACCACCGAGCCGCTGGGTGCCGACACCTGCATTTGCTGGGCCTGCACCTTGACAGCGGTTTGTGTGGCCAAGTCGCTGACGTTGGGGCCGTTGCCAAAGATGGACACGGTTTTCGCCCCCACCAAGCCGGTGGTCGAAGATGCAGCCCGAATCGTGCCACTGCTGCTGTCCAAGGCCACCCCACCGACGCTGGCAGCGGTGGTGGTGCTGGCATTGATCTCGCCCACCACCACATCGCCCGCAGCGTGCAGGGTCAAATTGCCGCCTACCGCGGCCAGCTTGGCTGCAGCGGTCATGGTCACGTTGCCGGCCGCAGAACTCAAAGCCATGTCGGTGTTGGTGGCACTGACCAGCTTGACATCCACCAGCACGTCACGCGCCCCCACCCCGGTGCCACTGGCTTGGAGCTTGAGGGAGGTGCTATTGGTGGTCCAGTTGGCGGTGCCTGTCACCACATCGTCCAGGCTCACTTGGGTGCCCAACAGGGTCAGGGTGGTCACGCCTTCGTTGAGCAAGCTGTCGTTGCCCAAAGTCAACGCGGTGGCGCTATCGCCCAAACTCAGGGCCGCAAAGCTATTGTTCACCATGGCCGAGGCCAAGGCTGTCAATTGCGCGGCTTTGGCGCTGCTGAGCAAACCACCTTGCAAGACCAATTGCCCGACCGTGCCGCCATCCAAGGTCACACCAGCGTCCAGCGACAAGTCGTCGGCCGTGATCTTGAGCGTCCCCGAGTTGTCCACACCGCTGCGCGTCACGCCGTTGTAAACGCCTGAACCCAGCGTCACGTGGCTGCCCACCAGGGTCAGTGTCACACCCGGCTTGACGGTGATGCGGCCTTGAATCGCGATATTGCCGCCCACCGCGGTCAGGGTGGTGTCTTGGTTGACCACCACCGAGTCGTAGATCATGATGTCGCCGCTCTCTTGCACATTGGCGCCGTCATAGGTCACGGTCGAGCCAGAGCCATAGATGGTCAAGCCCTTGCCTTGGATGTCACCCACCACTTTGACGGAACTGCTGGCCACAGGTTGACCCGGCACGACCAACAAGCCAGAGGCCACCAGTACCAGGGGCGCGTTGAAGACCAAAGCACCGTGCGTGGTGCTGTCAGACTGCAGCCAAATGGCTTGGCCAGGCGATTGACTCCCCACCATGATGTCTTTGAGTTGCTTGGTCGGATCGGTGCTGCCAATGAAGCCCACTTCCGAGCGATCCACCCGCACCACATTTGTGGTGGGCGCGCTGCTGCCGGGCAACACATCACCCACCACAAAAGCACGCGTCGGGTCCACCGGCGCCACCGTGGCCACCTTCACAAAATTGCTGCTGGTGATGGTGTCCAAGTTGCTGGTCTGGCTGGGCAAAGTGATCTCAAAACTGCTGCCCGCGCTCACCACGGGGGCGCTGATTTGCACATCCGTGCTCTTGACGCGCACTGGCTTGCCACCATAGTCCACCACCTCACCGGGTGCCACCGCAGGCACCTCAAACGCGCCCTGAGTGGACGACACACCCACGTCGCCACTGACGGTGGAGACATTGGTCATTTGCGCTTTGTTTTGTGCCTGAACTTGCACCGCGCCAGCTTGGCTGCTGACCACGCTGCCTTTTTCTTGCACTACAGAGCCTTGGTCCGAGGTCAGGCTAATGCCCCCACTGCCCGTGGTCTGCACCTGTGAACCGGCTTTGAACAACAAGTCGCCCGCCGACAAGCGCACGCTCACGCCGCCGCCTCCTGATGCGACGAGTTGCCCCACCGCTGAACCCAGCGCAGTTTGGGCCACCGCCGAGCCACTCATGGGCACGCGGTTGACCACCACCGACACTGTGTCGACTGTCAAGCCCGAGGTTTCGGTCACAAAAGCGCCGCCACTGCCGGCAGACAAGGACAAGGTGTCCAACGAGGTCTCCAGCGGGTCGGTGCTGCTGCCGACTGCCCCGCTGGCCCCGGTGGTCAAAGACAGCCCCGAGGCCGTCACATCCAAGGCGGTGTCTCCATCGATCACCGAGCCGCCCGCCACCACTGCCACCAACGCGGTGCTGGTCACTTGACCCAGCGTCACGTCGCCGGAAGTGGCCGCCAGGCTCACGTTGCCACCGGTGCTGACGGTGTTGGCCATCACCAAGTTTTGTGCCGCTTGCACATCCAAGGTGCCGCTGCCTGTGAGGGTCACATTGGCTGCACTGCCAAAAGCCATGCTGCCCCCATTGGCCAGCAAGCTCGCCGATCCACCACTGGTCAAGGCCGCTTGCAGACTCAGTGCGCCTGCAGCACCCAGACGCACGTTGCCCGTGGCCTGCACGGGGGCGTTGACTTGCAAGTCGTGGCTGGCCAGCGTGCCGGCTTGGAGCGCCACGGCGTCGCCAGCTTGCAGGCCCTGCACTTGGTAAGCGCCGCCCAAATTCAAAGCGCTGATTTGCAAGCCATCGGCCTCGCTCAAGAACACCGAGCCCCCCGCCTGCACGGCCAATTGCGCCACTTGGGTCGACACCGCTTGGGTGCCAGACCCCACGCTGCCCGTGGCCTTGACCACCAAGGAGGTGGCTTGCAGGCTGTGGCTGGCGTCGGTGGCCAACAAGTCACCGCCCACCTCCAAGCCCATGACCGAGGTGGTGCTGACCGTGCTGGCGGCCAGCGCCGTTTGCGCTTGGGCCACACCGCTGCTGTTGACCCGGTAGACCACCACCGACACGTTGTCGAGGGTCACCCCGGTACTTTCTTTCAGGTACACCCCCCCCGTGCCCGCCGACATCGCCAAGCGGTCGACCGAGGTGTCCAAGGCATCGCTGCTGGTGCCCACGCCACCGGTGGAGCCGGTGCTGAGGTAGAGATCCAAAGCCGTCACATCCACCGCGCTGTCGCCATCCACCACCGAGCCACCCGCCACGATGGCCACTTGGCCGCCGCTGCTGACTTGGCCCAGGCTCACATTGCCCGCCAACGCCTTGAGGCTAACGTTCCCTGTGGTGGAGATCACCGATTCATTGGTCGTGCCCGCCACGCCTGCGCTGGTCATGCTCAAGGCCTGTGCCGCTTGCACGTCCACCGAACCACTGCCCGTCACGGTGATATCGCCGGCTGAACCCATCGTCACGTCACCTGCCGTTGCCAGCAAGCCCACCGAGCCCCCGGCCGTGCTCAAAGCTGCCGTCAACGTGTCGGCCGTGCCTTGCAGCAACAGGTTGCCCACCGTGGTGCTGCCGGTCAGCGTCACCGCTTGGGTGACGCTCAGGGCGCCCGCTGCGGTGATCACCACCGAGCCATTGGCCGCGCTCACGCCCGATTGGGCGGCATCGGTGGTTGGCGTTGTCGCCAAGGCACCACTGGCTTGCACGCGGTTCAAACTCACCGCCACGGTCGTGCCCACTTCCAGCGCACTGGCATCGGCCAGGGCCAACACGCCGTCGGCGGTGGTGGCACTCATCTTCAAAACTTCGCTCTCCAGGGGGTTGGCCGTCGAACCCAACACCCCCACCCCGGCTCCTGCCGTCAGTCGCAAACCTGCGGCATACACATCGGTGGCCGCGTTGCTGTCGCCGTCCAGCACCGAACCGCCCGCCGTCACGCTCACCGAGCCCCAGCTGGCCTGCCCGGTCAAAGCCACCGCCGTGCGGTCTGCCGCGCTGCGGGTGTCCACCAGACCCAAGGTCACGTTCTTGGCGGCGGCTGAGGTGATCAAACGCACGTTGGCCGCATTGGTTTGAATCACCGCTTTGTCGCTGGCGCTGACTTGCATGTTGATTTCACCGGTCGTGGCAATCACGTCCACCGTGCCGCTGCCCACCGTGGTGATGTCCCCGGTGGCAGCCAACACCACATCGCCCGCGCTGGCGGCCACGCTCACCGCCCCCCCCACGGTGGTCAAGGCGGCATTCAGGGCCACCCCCGTGCTGGCAGATTGCAGCAGCAGGTTCCCCAGGCTGGTGGTGCCCGTCAAGCCAATGGCTTGGTTCACCGTCAAGGCCGCGCCCGAGGTGATCACCACCGAGCCATTCACCGCGCTCACGCCCGACTGGGCCGTGTCCGTGGTCGCCGCAGCTTGCGTGCCATCGGCTTGCACGCGGCTCACCGCCACAGCGGCCGTGGTGCCCACCTCAATCGCATTGATGGCCTTCACCCCAACACCGCCGGCGCGCGCCACGGCACTGAATTTTTGAACTTCCAACTCCAGCACATTGGGGTTGATGGGCGTGCTGCCCAACACGCCCACGGCAGCGCCCGCGTTCACCCGTAAACTGGCCGCGTACACATCGATGGGCGCGCTGCCCGTAGCACCCTCGGTGCTGGTGTCCAGCACCGAGCCGCCCGAGATCAAGCTCACCGACCCCCAACTGGATTGCCCCGTCAAGGCAGAAGCCGCCCGGTCGGCTGCACTGCGTGCGTCCACCAAACCCAGCGTGAGGTCTTTGCCAGCTGTGGCGGCGCTCACGCGCACATTGCCTGCGTTGGTTTTGAGCACGGTTTTGTCGCTCGGCGTGCTGGCCATGATGACCGCACCCGTGGTCGATTCAACGTCCACCGTTTGCCCTGCCAGGGCCAAGGAGATGTCCCCCGTGGGGGTGAACTCCACATCGCCAGAGGCAACCACACTCATCGAGCCCGCGGCCACGGTAGACGCCGCACTCAGCTTGACGCCTGCACTCACGCTCTTGAGCAAGACCGAGCCCGAGGCGCCGCTCACGCTCAAGGCTTGGTTGAGTTCTAACTTTTGATTCGCTACCACCACCAACGAAGCGTTCGAGGTCGAGGCCCCGCCCTGCGTGGCGTCAGAGATGGCACTGGCGCTCAAGGCTCCGGTATTGGTGACCCGGTTGATGCTCAACGACACGCTGTCAAGCGCCAGGGCCGACGCGTCGCTCACGGCCACTGCCCCGCTGGCAGACACCGCAGACAGCAACAAAGTTTCTAAGTCGATCGGGTTCACCGAAGACGACAAACTGCCAATGCCTGTGCCCGCGTTGATGCGCAAGCTCAAGGCATACACCGCCGGTGCGCCGCTGGTGTCAGTGTCAGACACCGTGCCACCCGCGATCAAGCTGACAGAACCCCACAGGCCTTGGCTGGTCAAACTCGACGCCGTGCGGTCTGCTGACACCCGCGTGTCGATCAGACCTAAGCTCAGATTTTTGCCGGTGGTGGCAGCACTCAAGCGCACTTTGCCGCCGTTGGTCTGGATCACGTTTTTGTCGGCACCGCTGGTTTGCATGGTCACGACACCTGCGCTGGACTCGACGTCTACCGTTCCAGCGCCCGCCACCGTGATGTCGCCTGTGGCGCCCAAGGTCACGTCCCCAGCCGTGGCCACCAGGCTCACGCCGCCGCCTGCAGTGCTCACGCCTGCGGACACGCTCACGCCCGCACCTGCGCCTTGCAGCAGCAAGTTGCCCACGCTGCTCGTGCCCGTCAGGGCCACCGCCTGCGTCACGCTCAGCGCGCCCACGGCGGTCACGACCACCGACCCGTTGGCCGCGCTCAAGCCCGACTGGGCCGCATCGGTCATCGCCGTGTCCAGCGTGCCATCGCTTTTGACGCGACTCAAACTCACGGCCGCAGCGGTACCCACCTCCAGCGCACTCGCATCGGCCACACCCACCACCCCGCCCGAGGCCACGGCGCTGAGTTTTTGGACTTCAATCTCCAGCCCATTGACCGAACCACCCAACACGCCCACGCCAGCGCCTGCATTCAAGCGCAAGCTCGCCGCATACACATCGATGGCCGCATTGGTGTCTGCGTCAAGCACCGAACCACCCGCAATCACACTCACCGCACCCCAGCTGGCTTGCCCCGTCAAGGCCGAGGCTGTGCGGTCGGCGTTACTGCGTGCGTCGATCAGACCCAGCGTCACGTTCTTGGTCGCTGCTGCGGCGCTCACGCGCACGTTGCCTGCGTTGGTTTGAATCACCGCTTTGTCAGC
>CAITHK010000082.1 GCA_903892175.1 uncultured Burkholderiales bacterium
AGAGCAAACGGAAATATGAAGGAACTTGCCGGGCCGGCGACTTACGCCAATATTGGCTTCCAGTTACCGGCCATTCGGAAGTGACTGCTTCTGGCCTAAAGCGGTTGCAAGCGTTAGCCGAAAGCGCCCGCCCTACGTATGTCTTTGTGACGTGACCTGGATTTCACCCAGGCATCGCGGAACGATGGAAGTGAACAATTTTCCAGCCTGAATCTCTTTTGGATAGAACAAAGGTCACACGCCCGAAAACGTCCTGTGACTTGCCATCAGCTGTAACAACGAGCTTGTCCAAACCCGTTACGACTACCGTGGTGTCATTTAGCTGGAGGACTGAAGTGTCCATTAACGACGCAACCCACTTTCGGTTTCCAAGCAGTGTCGCCTCAAAATACTTTTTTATCGTCTCGGGTTGGGTAACGATGGTTTTGCTGCCGGTGCCCATAAACACTGCATCGGGAGCATATAGACCAACAATCGTCTCAACGTCGGCGGCTGTAAACGACTTTACCCAAAGCTCAACCACTTGGAGAGCGTCTTCCTTGGCTGCAGCAATGGCGGCTGAACTGAATGCACAAATTAGAAGGCAAGCTGAAAGGATCCTACGCATGAATTGTCTCCATTGAAATTAGCGGGAAAACAAGGGAATCATAGGGGAATCGACTCCTTGCTAAGTGGTCCGCATGCTCGGGCTCTTGAAATCGGTATTTGAACAGCGCACGGTGTTCCGATAGCAGACATTCGCCAGCGAGCGCTCTTGGCCCACATCAATGGCCGCAATCATCAGCATGCTTCGCATCTAAAGGTAGCCCTGGGTTAAAGTGAGCGGACACAGAAAAAGGAGCCGCCCATGACCCCCATCCAATCCCTCGTCGGTTTCGCCCTCTTGACACTCGCGCTGATCGTGCTGGTGTTCGCCTACCGGGGGCTGCGGTTCCTCCAAGGCGCGCCCATCAACCATTGGCCGCGTGGCAACAAGCCGTCAGATGACGCACCGTTCATCAAGCGCGTGGAAGACGCACACGCCAACTGCCTGGAAAACTTGCCCGTGTTTGCCGTGATCGTGCTGGCCGCCGCCGCGATGGACAAGACAGCCAACATCGCCGCGCTGGCCCCCTGGGTGTTGTACGCACGCGTAGGCCAGTCTTTGGCGCACCTGTGGGGTGTGAACCCACTGCAAGTGCTGGTGCGCGCCAGCTTCTGGGGCGTGCAGTTGGGGCTTTGTATTTGGATGGCGGTGCAGCTGCTGGCGGGCTGAACCGCACAGAGGAAGTCACAAGCCACGATGCCGCAAGAGCAGCAAACGGCTGCAGGGTCAGGCTAAGGCCCGGCAGGCCTTCAGGCCTCCAGCAATGTAGTGAGCGTTGACATAGCCCATTTGACGAAGCGTATTGGCTGACAACGCGCCACGGTTGTTTGCATTGCAATAGCACAGCACCGTGGTGTTCAAGTCCGGCAAAACGCCCTCGATATTCATCTCCAATTTGCCGCGACTCACATGCAAAGAGCCGGCCAAATGGTCAGCCTCATGCTCTTCCTTGTCTCGAATGTCCAGTGCGACAGCGCCCTGCGCCATGAGCTCTTTCACCTGATCGGATGCAACGCTGGTCACTTGGGACATTGCGAGGTCAGCCAGACCTTGGAATTTCTCGGAATAGGCCATAGGTTCTTTCAAAAGTTAGTAACGAAGCTGGGTGGACTTGCCCCAGAAAACCCGGTAGGCGAAAACCGTATACCCAATAATCACAGGCAAGACCACTACCACGCCATAAAAAATCACCAGCAACGCCTCTGGCGCGCTGGCGGCTTGCCAGATATTGATCTTGTCGATGACCAGCCAGGGAAAGAGGCTGTACGCCAATCCATAAAACGACAGCAGGAATACGCCCACGGTACAGGCGAAGGGCACACCAGCGCCATACTGGTTACCTTGTTGAAAACGGATGGGTAAGCGCGACAAGCTGCGTCGGATGATCAAGAACAAGGCCAATGTCATCGCAGGAATGGGCAGCAGCATCAGCACATTCGGAAAGCTGAACCACTTGTCAAAAATGCGGGGGCTCACCCAAGGCGTCGCCACGGAAATGGCAAGCACACCTGCGGCGGTGAGCCACAAACTGCCCTGGGCCCAGGCCACCGCTTTAAGTTGCAGGGCGCCTTCGGTTTTCATGATGAGCCACCCGGCACCCAAAAGGCGATAGGCAAACACAAGACAAAATCCAATCAGAGCGCTAAACCAATAAACCGCAGTATCTTGCTTGAACCCGGTGATGAGCTGGCCGAGCATGAAGCCTTGAGACCAGGACGCCAAGAGCGAGCCGATGTAAAAAGTCTTGTCCCACAAAGGCCGATGATGCGTTTAGGCTTTCACCCGAAAGTCAAAAGCCACGCCACGCAGCGACAAGGCCACCAGCATCAGCGCCACGGGCAAATACAGAGCACCCAGTATGACCCCATGCGCCATGGGAAAGCCCACCAGCAATACTCCCACTCCAAGCACCAACCAAGTTTCATTCGCGTCCCAAAATGGGCCAATGCTGGCGATCATGATGTCCTTCTGTTCAATGGAATCAGCACTGTTTAACAGTGCGCCCACACCCAGGTCATAGCCGTCCAAAATGACATACGCCAGCATGGACAATGCCATCACCAGCGCGAATGCCAAGGGCAGCCAGCCACCCGGGCTCATCAAATCAACACCCAATTCAGACATGACTTACCCCCTTCACATTGATCAGGGGTTCATCACCACCGTGTACAGCCTTTTTTGCAAGATAGAAGACCACAGACACGTAGGCTGACAGCAGTGCGGCATACAAGGTGAGGTACATAGCCAAGGACATTGCGATGTTCTGCGCAGGTACAGAGGAGGCCGCTTGGGCTGTGGTGAGTACGCCGTACACAAGCCATGGCTGGCGACCGATTTCGGTCACATACCAACCGGAGATCAGAGCCACCCAACCGGCAAAGGTCATGCCTACCAGAACCATCGCTGTGCGGCGGGATAGCGACCTTTTGACTTTTAATTCATAAGTGGCAAACCAACTCACCGCCAGCATGAGTAAGCCCATGCCGACCATGATGCGGAAGGCCCAAAAAACGGGGCCGACTGGCGGATGCTTGTCTCCAAATGACTTGATGCCTTGCACCTCTCCATTCCAGTCATGTGTCAAGTACAGCGAGGCCAGCTTAGGTATGGCCAATTCATAGTGATTCGACTGTGTCGCTTGGTCGGGGATGGCAAACAGAACTGCT
>CAITHK010000083.1 GCA_903892175.1 uncultured Burkholderiales bacterium
CACTTTTGCTAGCCGCTTGCCTGAGGCCTTGAAAGCGCAAATTCGCCAGCACGGCTTGCGCAACAGCCACTTGCTGTCGATCGCGCCCACAGGCACGGTGAGCCTGGCCTTTGCCGACAACGCATCGAACGGCATTGAGCCTGCTTTTTCTTGGGTTTACCGACGCAAGAAACGCGAATCCGATGGCAGCACCAGCGCGTACGCGGTGGAAGACCACGCTTGGCGGGTGTACCGAGAACTCGGTGGTGACGTCGATCACTTGCCCAGCTACTTTGTGTCGGCCTTGGAGATGGCGGCGTCTGACCACCTTGCCATGATGCAAGCGGTCCAGCCTTTTGTGGACACTGCGATTTCAAAAACCGTCAACGTGCCCGCGGACTATCCCTACGCAGACTTCAAAGACTTGTACCAACAAGCCTGGCAAGTCAAGCTCAAAGGCTTGGCCACTTACCGGCCCAACAGCATCCTGGGTTCGGTGTTGGATGTGCCGGCCTTGGCAGAGGTGGGCACATCGGTTCCTGTACAAGCGGCCACCGATCCAATGCGCACCGTGATTGAAAGCCGCCCCAAGGGGGCCTTGCCCGCAGTGGCTGAAAAGGTGGACTACTGGACCTACGAAGGCCAAAAAACCTTGTACCTGTTGGTCTCGTTCTTGCAAATTCCGAGCACCGATGGCAGTGACAGCTTGGAGCGTGCCATTGAATTCTTCATGCCTGTTGGCCAAAGCGGTGAGTCGCAGCAATGGGTGACCTCAAGCATGCGCCTGTTGTCCTTGGCGGCGCGCGGCGGATTTTTGGAACGTGCCTTGAGTGACATGCGCAAAGTGGCCTGGGACCGGGGCCCCGTGCGCTTGGGGACCTACGCCAAATCCGACGGCACCCAAGTGCCTTTGTGGCACGACTCCGAAGTGGCTGCGGTGGCCTATGCGGTGCAAAACATCATCGAGACGCGGTGCAAGTTGTCATCACCAGGGGCTGATACGAAGGGGCAGGCCAGTTTGAATGTGCCCAGCCCGATGGTGATGGCCGGCAAAAAATGCATCGAATGCGGCGCCCATGCCGTGATCCGCAAAGACGGTTGCGAGTTTTGCACGCAGTGCGGCCATGTTGGGGCTTGTGGTTAAGTCATGAAGGTCAATATACGTCGGTTCAAGCTTCAAGCCCATCCCTCGCAGGCGATAGGGTTTTTTGTGCTCATCACCTTGCTGGCAATTGCGATGTCGGCCGCTGCTTTGCTGTGGGATTTGCGCAAACGTGAGTTGGAACATTCGCGGGTCGAAACCATCAGCATTGCGCGCATGTTCATGGAGCAAACTGAACAAAGCTTCAGTGGCCTAGACACCTTGCTGGTGGGTGTGCAAGAACGCATGCAAAACAACTACGGCAGCCAATTCCCGCTGGACAGTTTGCCGATTCATTTGTTGCTCAACACCCGAGCTTCTGGGGTGCGGCAGGTCAAGTCTTTGTTTGTGGTGGATGCGCAGGGTCAGGTCATCAACTCGTCGAGAGAAATTGCTGCACCTGCCATGTCGGTCCGTGACCGTGCGTATTTCAAAGCGTTTGCTGAAAATCACCAGCAAGGCCTTTTCATTGGCAATCCGCTGCGCAACCGAATCGACAATAGCTGGACGTTGTACATGGCCCGAAGCATTTCGGGTTCAAACGGTGTGTTCAAAGGCGTGTTGGTGGCGGCAGTGGATATCCCACGCTTTGAGCAGCTCTACAACTTCATGAAGCTCGATTATTTGCGACCCATCGCGATCTATTTGAGCGATGGCACCTTGGTGGCGAGTTTGCCCCATCGAGAGAACATGATGGGAGAAAAAACACCCGAGCTTAGTGAGGCTGACATTCAGAGCGTGGGTGCCGACGTGACCATGGTTGAGCACCGCAGCGGCGACGGCGCGGTGTACGACTTTGCCGTGGGACGGGTGCAGAAATTTCCCTTGCTGGTGAGTGTCAGCAACGATGAGGAGCAATCTTTGGCGTCGTGGCGTGAAACCGCCGTGCCCATCAGCTTGGGTGCCTTGTTCGTGTGTGTCTTCATTGGCATCGTCGCTGCAGTTTTGGTGCATGAATTGAAACGAGAAGCGGTGTTGAGCGATAAGCTGCGCGATGCCACTGACCGCTACCACCACACGATTGACTCGGTCATGGACGCGGTGGTCGCGGTGGACGAGACACTCACCATATGCTTGTTCAATCCAGCCGCTGAGTTGATGTTTGGGTACGCGGCCCCAGACATTCTGGGGCAACAGCTGTCGGTGCTGATCCCCGAGCGTTCGCGCGCTAAGCACGATGTGCACGTGTCCCGGTTCATGCAGTCGCAGGTGTCCTCGCGCACCATGAGTTTGGCGCCCCAGTTGGAAATCACCGGGCTGCGCCGCGATGGCAGCGAGTTTCCGATCGAGTCGACGATTTCACAAACCTGGATCGGTCACCACAAGCAACTCACGGCGGTGCTGCGCGACGTGACACAGCGGCGACGCACCGAGGCCGATTTGCACCATACCAACCAGCAATTGCGCGAGCTGTCGGCCAAACTGGAAGATGTGCGTGAACAAGAGCGCGCACGCATTGCCCGAGAACTGCACGACGAATTGGGTCAGCAGTTGACCGGTCTGAAATTGGACCTGTCGTGGCTGGCCAATCGCCTCAAAGACGGCCGAGAAGCCAGCCCAGACAAGGTGCTGGAAATGCGCCAGTCCTTGGATGCAGCCATCACGGCGGTACGCCGCATCTCGACGGAACTGCGCCCCTTGATTTTGGATGACTTGGGCTTTGGCGAAGCCGTGACGTGGCAAGCCGCAGAAATTGAAAAACGCAGCGGCTTGAAGGTGCAGCTCGACCTGCCTGCCGCCCCTTGGGTGAAAGACGATGCCCTGGCGACCGCCTTGTTTCGGATTGTTCAAGAGTCCTTGACCAATGTGATCCGCCATGCCCATGCCAGCTGTGTGCTGGTTAGATTGGTCCATGCCGAGGCGGACTTGGTGCTGACGGTCACGGACAACGGCGTGGGCTTGCCCACGCCCCTCAAGGGCGGCGGCATTGGCTTGGTCAGCATGCGTGAACGCGTGGTGGCTCTTGGCGGCGTTTTTTCGATTGCCAACAACAACGAGCACGGTTTGACGGTGAAGGTGGTGGTGCCTTGGCCGGTGCTTGATGCATTGGGAGACACGGCATGACTCTGGAAATTTTAGTGGCCGATGACCACGCCATCATTCGCGATGGCTTGAAAAAAATCTTGGCCGACACCCCCGACCTGTGCGTGGCGGGTGAGGCGTCCAACGGCCACATGGCCTTGGAGATGGTGCGCAGTCGAGATTGGGATGCGGTGGTGTTGGATCTGTCCATGCCTGGGCGCCACGGCTTGGAGTTGCTCAAACTCATCAAGACGGACAAGCCCAAACTGCCCGTGTTGATCTTCAGCATGCACCAAGAGGAGCAATACGCAGTGCGGGCGATCCGCGCTGGCGCCTCAGGTTATTTGTCCAAAGAAGGCGACAGCGACCTGATCGTGCCCGCCATTCGCAAGGTGGCCCAGGGCGGGCGGTTCATCAGTCCCAAAGTGGCCGAGTTGCTGGCCGAGGACACTTTGCTGCACACCAGCAACCCATCGCACACCTTGTTGACCGACCGCGAGTTTGAGGTGTTCAGCCGCCTGGTGCGCGGTGTGAGTTTGACTGAGATGGCCCACGAACTGTCTTTGAGTGTGAAGACCGTCAGCACCCACAAGTCACACATCTTGCTCAAGATGAACATGAGCCACCAAGTGGAGTTGGTGCGCTACGCCATTGACCACAAACTGTTCGATCCCGTGCGCGAGTAATACCAAACAACTCCTTGGCCTAGGAGTTGTCTGATGCCCAACTTCATCCCCCGCCTATAGCCGCCAGAGGGCTGAAAAACCAAAATTTCATCTAAGCACACAGATTTTGCAATTCAAAGCCTGTGTGGTTTTTTCAACCTTTTGATGAGGTGACCACATGGCACACACAACATATTCCGCCATCGCCGCCAGCTTGATTGGCGCAGCTTGCTTGTTCCTGGCTCCCGCTGCACAGGCCTTGGATGTCGAGGCCGCCAAGGCCTTGGCCAAGCAAAACAACTGCTTGAAATGCCACGCGATTGACAAAGAAAAAGACGGTCCGGCCTACCACAAGGTGGCCGAGAAATACAAAGGCAAGGCCAATGCAGAGGCCCGTTTGATCGAGCACATCACGTCCGGTGAAAAAGCCAAGTTCGCTGATGGCCACGAAGAAGAACACAAAATTGTCAAGACCTCGCCCCCCAAAGACATGGAGCAGATCAAGAACTTGGTGCAGTGGATCTTGGCTCAGTAAAGACATAGGGGACAACAATGACAACACTTAGAAAACTCTTGACGTCTTGCCTGCTGGTCGCAGGCATGGGGGCTGGGGTCTTGTCCTGGGCCGCAGACAGCAACTTGCCCAACTTAGGTCAAGAAAACAACAAAGCGGCCATAGCCAAAGCGGCGTTGTCAAAAGATGCGGTGTGTACTGGGTGCCATGACGAAAGTGAAACAGCGCCGGTGTTGTCTCTCTACCAAACTAAGCACGGCGTGCGCGGCGACATACGCACACCCACTTGCCAGTCCTGCCACGGTGCCAGTGACAAGCACGTCAAAGGTGACCCCAACGTCAAGGGACGTGCTGCGCCTGATGTGGTGTTTAAAAAAGGTGCGTTTGCCCAGTCTGGTGACAAAGAGCGTTCCGAGCAGTGCTTGACCTGCCACAAAGGCGCCAAGCGCAGCAACTGGGACGGTGCGCAACACCAAAACAATGGCGTGGCTTGCAATAGCTGCCACCAAGTTCACAAGCCCACCGACAAGGTGCTGAACAAAAAAACACAAACCGAGGTGTGCTTCACCTGCCACAAAGAGCAACGGGCTGACAGCAAAAAAATCTCGCATCACCCTATTGAAGAGGGCAAAGTGGTGTGCTCAGACTGCCACAACCCACATGGTTCAACAGGCCCCAAGTTGTTGAAGAAAAACACGGTGACCGAAACCTGCTACCAGTGCCATGCTGAAAAACGCGGTCCGTTTTTGTTCGAACACCAGCCTGTGTCAGAAGACTGTGCCAATTGCCACAGCCCCCACGGTTCGAACATTGCGCCCTTGCTGAAATCGCGCCCACCGTTCATGTGCCAAGAGTGCCATGACGGAACACACGCCAGTGGCACCCCCGTTGGCCCCAATGCGTCAGGCTACCAAGGCGGCTTGACCAAAAACAACGCCAGCGGTGTGGCGCAGTACCCCAATAAAAACATTGTGGGGCGTGCCTGTATGAATTGCCACAGCCAAGTGCACGGATCGAACAGCCCTGCTGGTGGCTACCTCCAGCGCTGATGTATGAAATTGGAGATCATGATGAGCTCGCATAAAACCAATCTGAACCTCAGTGTCATGGCCTTGGCTGTGCTCACGGCCCTGACCGCCCTGTCGGCCCGCGCCGACGACGACGAAGCTGCAGCCTTGAAGAAACCCGAGAACACGATTGAATGGGGCGTGCTGGGTGTCTCCCAAAGTTCGGCCAAGTTCGGCGAATACTCTGGGCTGAACAAAAGCGGCGCATACGGCATCGGCAACCTCGATGTGCGCGGAGGCAGTGCGTACGATGAGAACGAAACCGGTGGCACCCAGCGCTGGTCCATCCGGGGCAGCAACTTGGGGCTTAGTTCGCGTGATGCGCAGGCCACAATCAGCGACCAAGGCTCTTGGAATCTGAACCTGCAATACGATGCGCTGCAGCACAACCTCACGGACAGCTACCAAACTCCCTACTCAGGTGGCAACGGGGGCAATGTTTTTTCTTTGCCGGGGTTTGGCCTGATAGCCAACACCAACAATCCCACGCTCACCGGCGGTATCTCGGCCGCTCAGCTGGCCGCGTTCAGAACGATGGACGTTGGCACCACGCGTAAAAACACCACCCTGAGTGGCGGCGTGGTGATCGATTCGCATCTCAATTACACCTTTGACTACAACCACCTCGATCAGTCAGGTGCGAAGTTGATGGCCTTTGGCATTGCAGGGGTTGGAGGCGCCACAGGGCAAGCGGTGTCGATCTTGCCCATGCCTATCAACTACCAAACCGACAACTACAACGTGGCCATGAACTGGCGTCAGGACGACGCCTACGCCTCCATGTCGATCGTGGGTTCTGTGTTCAGGGATGGCTACGACAGCGTGCAGTTTCAAAGTTGGGCTGGCGCCAGTACCACCCAGCTGATGCCTACGGCGCCGAACAACTCGTTCAACCAAGTCAATCTGTCGGGCGGCTACAAGCTCGCACCGCAGACCAAGCTGGCAGCCAATTTTTCTTATGGTGGCGGCTCGCAAAACGTACCCTTCGTATCGACCAATGGCTTGTTATTGAACAACAACATTCCCAGCTCATTGAACGGTTCGATCATCAACACGCATGCCGATGCGAAATTGACCCATCAAGCCAGTCGTGAGTTGCTGATGTCGGTGGCCTATAAATACGACCAGCGCAACAACCTGACTACCTCGAACTTATACAACTTCAATGCGATCGATGGGGGTAACACGGCCAACTACCCCAATACCCCATTGAGTACCCGCAAAGAACAGCTGGAAGTCGCAGGGGATTACCGTTTGAAACAAGACCAGCATCTGCGCATGTCGGTCAGCCATGAAAATCTTGACCGCTGGTGCAACCAATTTGCGTCGGGTGGTGGTACGGCTTACACCGCCGGTGCCAACTGTGTGGTGGCTAAATCAAGCACTGACGACAAATTGGATGCCACTTACCGCATCAAAACTGCCGAAGACACACAGTTCAAAGTGGGCATGGGCTACAGCGATCGCAAAACCATTTCTGATCCCTATGCGTTGGCCAGCTTCATCAGTCAAAACGGTGCAGTGCCCGGTCCCGTGCCATCGTCCAACACCACAACCAAAGGACAAAACGCGGGTGACTATTACGGCTTTTATCCTGTGTTTTCTGCTTCTCGTCAGCAGCAATATGTCAAGGCCAGTGTCAATTGGCAGGCCAACGAGTTGTTGGAGTTGAGCGTCAGTGGCCGCTACAGCGATGACAAATACCCAGACAGCACCTATGGTGTACAAAACGGTAAGAGCTGGAGCTTGAACCTGGATGCCACCTACAACTACGCAGACAACGGTTCATTGAATGCCTTTGTCACCCAGCAGTCGCGTCAACGGGACATGACCAATTTGCAGCGCTACACCACCACAGCCAGTGCGGCCAGTGCCACTGCCCTCAACATTCCTGCAGTGGCCAGTTGGACCAACAAGTTAACGGACGAAGATTTGACGGTGGGTTTCGGATTCAAGCAAGGCGGATTGATGGCCGGCAAATTTGAGTTGGCCGGGGACATGAGTTATTCCTTGGGCAACGCAGGCTACAACACACAGCTGAACTACCCCGGCGCCACCTTGGGCGTGCCCACGGGAAGCAACATCTTGACCTGCAGCAGCGCGCAAATTTTGTCATGCGGTCAGTTGCCAGATATTCGATCAAACACCACTCGTATCAAACTCACGGGCACCTACCAAGTCGACAAATCTTCCAAAGTGGTGCTGATGTATTTGCAGCAACGCTTGACCAGCAGCGACTACTACTACAACGGCTACCAAGGCCCGGCCAATGCCACGACCCAAGGTAACAACCCCAACACCTTGTTGCCCACGTACCAGACCTCCGGCAGTTACTCTGTCAATGCGTTTGGGGCCAGTTTCATTCACAGTTTTTGATCCACACATTTCAACCCTTTGGGTGTGATGAGCTTTGAGGGGTGCTTTGAACCCCTCGCTTTTTTAATTGAACTGACCGGAGTACAACCTCATGGACAACGAACAACCCGGGTTTTTCAAACGCGTGTGGCGCTTCTTGAAGAAACCAAGTGCCAAATATTCGCTGATCGGGATCGCCAGCACATCGTTTGTGGCGGGCATTATTTTTTGGGGTGGGTTCAACACCGCCATGGAGATGACCAACACCTTGGAGTTTTGCACCACCTGTCACGAAATGCGTGACACGGTGTACCAAGAGTACAAAGAGACCATCCACTACAGCAACCGCACCGGTGTGCGCGCCATTTGCTCTGATTGTCATGTGCCCAAAGATTGGGTGCACAAAATGATCCGCAAGTCCAAGGCCAGTTTTGAGGTCTGGGGCAAGATCACCGGCAGCATCGACACCAAAGAAAAATTCGAAGCCAAGCGCATGGAGTTGGCAGGTCACGAGTGGCAACGCATGAAAGAAAGCAATTCACGCGAATGCCGCAATTGCCACAACTTTGATGCGATGAGCGCTGAATTGCAAAAACAAACGCCTTACAGAAAGCACATGAAAGCCAAAGAAGAAGGCAAAACATGCATCGACTGTCACAAAGGCATTGCCCATCAATTGCCCAAAGAATACGAAGACCCTGACGAATGATGGTGCCTGAAATCGGGCAATTGGCCCTGGTGGTGGCGTTGTGTGTGGCTTTCATTCAAGGCACGCTGCCCTTGGTCGGTGCGCAGCAGGCTCGACCTGGCTGGGTGGCTTTGGCTCGCCCAGCCGCCCAAGCCCTGTTTGTCGCCATGTCGGTGGCATTTGGTGTTTTGGTCTGGTCCTTCTACAGCAACGATTTTTCGGTCCAATATGTGGCCGAACATTCCAATGCCCAGTTGCCCGTGATCTATCGCATCGGTGCTGTCTGGGGTGGCCATGAAGGCTCTTTGCTGCTGTGGGTCTACATGCTGGCGTGTTGGACCTTGGCGGTGGCACAGTTGTCGCGTCACCTGGACGATGAGATGGTGGCGCGCGTGTTGGGCGTGCTTGGCTTGGTGACCACCGGCTTGTTGTTGTTTGTGCTGTTCACCTCGAACCCGTTTGAGCGTTTGTGGCCCGCGCCTGGCAACGGGCGCGATCTCAACCCGCTGTTGCAAGACCCTGGCTTGGTGTTTCACCCGCCCATGCTCTACATGGGTTATGTGGGTTTTTCGGTGGCCTTTGCTTTTGCCATCGCCGCCTTGTTGTCGGGACAGTTGGACGCGGCCTGGGCCCGGTGGTCACGCCCTTGGACCACCGTGGCCTGGTCTTTTTTGACGGCGGGCATTGCACTGGGCTCGTGGTGGGCGTATGACGAGTTGGGCTGGGGGGGCTGGTGGTTTTGGGATCCGGTCGAAAACGCCTCCTTCATGCCTTGGTTGGTGGGAACGGCCTTGCTGCATTCGTTGGCTGTGACAGACAAGCGCGGCAGTTTCAAAAACTGGACGGTGTTGCTGGCCATCAGCGCTTTTTCTTTGTCCCTGCTTGGGACATTCTTGGTGCGCTCGGGCGTGCTGACCTCGGTGCATGCCTTCGCCTCTGACCCGCGTCGTGGGGTGTTTATTTTGATTTTGCTGGCCTTGGTGGTCGGCGCATCGCTCACCTTGTTTGCCGCGCGGGCGCACCAGCACAGCCGTGGGGGATCGTTTGCACTGTTGTCGCGCGAAACACTGTTGCTGGTGGGTAATGTGTTTTTTGTGGTGGCAGCTTGCGCGGTGTTGCTGGGCACGGTGTACCCCTTGGTGATGGACGCGCTCAACTTGGGCAAGTTGTCGGTCGGCCCGCCTTACTTCAACACCGTCTTTGTGCCCATCATGTTGCCGGTTCTGGTCTTGATGGCGGTCGGCCCGTTGGCCCCCTGGAAGAATGCCTCGGCGCTTGTTTTGCTCAAGCACCTGCGCCTGGTGGCTGTGGCGGCTGTGATCGCCCCCCTGTGGGTGAGGTTGTCACTCGGTGAGGCCACGGTGATGACCTATGTGGGCATCACGGTGGCTGCTTGGGTGGCCAGCTCGGTGCTCATGCAAGTGGTGCAGCGTGTGCGTGTGGGCATCCCGCCCGTGGCGTATTGGGGCATGCAGTTGGCGCATGCGGGCATGGCCGTGTTTGTGGTGGGCGTCACTTTGGTGGGGGGCTACCAGCAAGAAAAAGATGTGCGGATGGAGCCGGGCGACACCGCCACCTTGGGGGCTTACCAATTCAAACTGCTGGGCGTTGAGCCAGTCGATGGCCCCAATTACCAGGCCTCGCGTGCGACCTTTGAGGTCAGCCACAACGCAGAAGTGCGTTTGACCTTGTTCCCTGAAAAACGGCGTTACTTTTCATCTGCCATGCCCATGACCGAGGCCGCGATTGATACTGGTGTAACGCGCGACCTGTATGTGTCGCTGGGCGAGTTGCTGGATGGTTCGGCCTGGTCGGTGCGCGTGTTTGTCAAACCCTTTGTCGATTGGATTTGGGGCGGCTGCTTGCTGATGGCCTTGGGGGGCTTGTTGGCGACCTTGGACCGCCGCTACCGTCGCCACACAGCCCGTGTGACGCATGAGGTGTGAGATGCACATGAAGACCCTGGCGGTGGTGGTGTGGTGTCTTTGCACCATGGCCTCGGCTTGGGCCAAAGAGGCTGTGCCTTTGGCCGAAGACCCGTTGGTGGAGCAGCGTTTGATCGTGATCTCTGAGGAGATGCGCTGTTTGGTGTGCCAAAACGAGTCTTTGGCTGGCTCGCGCGCCGAGTTGGCGCAAGACCTCAGGCGTGAGCTGCGCGCGTTGATCCAGAAAGGCAAAAGTGATGCGGACATCAAAGCATTCATGGTGGCGCGGTATGGCGACTTTGTCTTGTACCGCCCGCCTGTGAGCCAACGAACTTGGCTGCTTTGGCTGGGACCCTTTGCGTTGCTGCTGTGGGCCTTGGTGATGCTGTTGCGCCACCTGCGCACGCTCAAGCCCCTTGAAACGCCTCGCGAGTTGTCGGCCCAAGAGCAGCAGCGGGTGCAGGAATTGATGCAGAAAGATGCGCCATGATTGTTTTTGTTGTTGCCACGTTGGCCTTGTTCGCTGTGGTGCTGCTGCTGTTGTGCCGGCCTTTCATGGGCAAGCGCACATCGTTGGGCGTGAGACATGCACACGTCAATGCGCTGGCATACCAAGAACACAGGCGTCGCCTGGACATGGATTTGGCCGAGGGTTCGCTGTCGCCACACGACCATGCGCAGGCCCAGCGCGAGTTGGCCCAGCGCGTGCTCGACGAATCGCACGGTGACCCCTCGGCTGCTCAGGCCTCTTACCCCACGCCCACACGCACGCTGGTGGCTGTTGGCTTGTGGCTACCTGTGACGGCCGTGTGTTTGTACCTGTGGCTAGGAACACCCGAGGCCATCGAGGGGCCTGCCGCAACCAATTCTGCAGCGGCCCAAGAGGTGGAGCAGATGGTGGCTGGCTTGGTGCAAAAGCTCAAGCTTGACCCCAACAACCCCAAAGGATGGGCCATGTTGGCGCGCTCCTACAAAGTGATGGGTCGCCCGCTGGATGCTGAAAAAGCCTATGCACGTGCAGCGCAGGTGATGCCCTTGGATGCCCAGATGTTGGCGGACTATGCTGATGTGGCGGCCACCAATGCCAATGGCAATTTCGCAGGTAAGCCCGCTGCCTTGATTCAGCAGGCGTTGGCGGCTGACCCCAACCATCCAATGGCGCTGTGGCTGGCTGGCACGGCGGCCTTTCGTGCTGAGCGTTACACCGAGGCGATTCAAACCTGGACCCGCTTGCAGGCGCTGTTGCCGCCAGATTCGGACGACGCACAAACATTGGTTGACGCGATCCAAGAGGCGCGTGACAGCGGCGGCACCTTGACTGCGCCCGTCTCGGCGCTCGCGCCCAAACCCGCCGTCAAGATCGAGGGTGCGGTGGAGTTGGACCGAGGGCTGCAGGGCAAGGTGCTGCCCTCGGATGTGTTGATGGTCATTGCCCGTCGACCTGGTGAGCGCATGCCGCTGGCGGTGTTTCGCTCCAAGGTGGCGGACTTTCCGCAAGCCTTTGTGATCGATGACAGCCTGCGCATGGGAGAAGGCGTGAGCTTGTCGGCCCATCCGAAGATCGAATTGGAGGCGCGTGTCTCCAAGTCAGGCCAAGCCAAACCCGAACCGGGGGATTTGTATTCAGCCACCACACCGACGGTCACGTCGGCCAAGTCTAAGTTGAACTTGCGCCTGGATGCGGTTCGTCCTTGAAGTGTCAGCGCCCGTCGCGCTGAGTGGACCTGTTCAGATGTGGGCGGCCAGATAGCTGGGACGGTGCATCATGTGCAAGGACAAATCTAGGGCTTGCATGTGGTTTGGGTTGCGACTCAGGATGCGATGCGCCAAGGGTAAAAACTCTCGCTCTTCAAAACGTGCGTGGTGTTGGTACTGCTCCACCAACTGGGTCAAGCAATCGGTGTTGAGTTGATGGTCGCTGCCTTTGGCTATTTTTTTCAACTCAGGTTCTATCGTGTGCCAAAGCGATTCGAGCCTGCGGTGTTGGCGCACCAACTCTTCCACCATGTCGTCCACGCGCGCCCGCTCTGAGCCGAGCGTTGCGCTTTGGCTGACGGCAGGAAACAAAGCGCGCTCCTCATCGCTGTGGTGGACTTGCACCGAGTTTTTGAAAAAGGCCAAGGCGTTGAGGGCTGTTTTTTTGGCCAATTCGGCAGGGGCCAACAGTGCTGGCAACTCGGCCAAGCGGTCGAGCTGGATCACGATGCCGAAATGCGAATGGGTGAAGTCTTCCAGTGGATGGCTGGATGCTTGGGTGCTTGTGTTCATGGTTTGCCCCTTGTGTGTCAATGGCGCCCCAGTCCGATGGGTTCGGGTGCATTCATGGTGATGCGTGTGAACAATCGGTCGTACAAGGGCTCATGGGGGTATTTGCCGGTGAGCGGGTCGGCGTTGGTTTCAAACGCAGCATCCAAGGCCGCCCAGTCTTCGTCGGTCAAGACCTTGAGGGCTTCCGGAATCACCACGGTTTCTTCCATTTGCATGTGCTGCACATAGAAGTCTAAAAATGTGTTTGTGGCGTGTTCGAAGGCTGGGCGTCTGGATTCACCCAGCAATTCCCAAGCCAGCAACAGGTGCTGGAGTTCTCGCACATTGGACTCACCCTTGGCATGGTCTTTTTCCAGTTGCTGGATCACCACCTGGCAGTGGGGTGAACGTTTGGCGACAGGAGGAAACAAGAGCGCAGACTCTTTGGTGTGGTGCAAGCGCTCTGGAAACTCGTCGATGTAGAACAGCATGGCGCGCAGCACATCGAAAAACATTTCAGGCTGGTCTTTGGGGCCTCGCTTGAGCATCATGCGCAAAGACTGCAGCATGGCAGACAAGGCAGCATGTTCTTCGCGGATGATTCGAATACTGGGGTGGTTCATGAGTGTGTCTCCTGGTGTCTTTTTGGAAGTGATTTCAGAATCTCACGGACTGAAGCATTCCGAGTTGATCCAAGTCAACAGATGTCTTGGCAGGGTCATCCCTTTGTCTCGTGTTGGACAGGTGGCAAGTGCGTAAAATCGGTTCACTGACACAGCGTTCACAGCGCGCAAAGACACATCGGTGATACATCCCACGCGAACCGGCATCCACTGGTTTTATTACGCTGCTCCGCAGACTTTTTATGGCTTGGCAGCTCGCCTGTGGCCTGGGTGCGCCGTCTTGGCCAGCGCCTTGTTGGCGGCAGGCCTATGGCTGGGCTTCATGGTGGCGCCCACCGATTTCCAGCAAGGTGAGGGCTACCGCATCATCTTTGTCCATGTCCCCGCATCGTGGATGTCGATGGTGATTTACTTGGCCATGGCGTTTTGGAGCGTGCTGGGGCTGACCTTCAACACACGCTTGTCGGGCATGATGACCCGCGCCTTGGCGCCCACTGGGGCCTTGTTTGCTTTTCTGTCGTTGTGGACCGGTGCGCTGTGGGGCAAGCCGATGTGGGGCGCTTGGTGGGTGTGGGATGCACGTTTGACCTCAGAGCTGATTCTTTTCTTTTTGTATTTGGGCTATATCGCCTTGACGTCGGCAATCGACGACACCCGTCGGGGCGACCGCGCCGGAGCGCTGGTGGCCATCGTGGGGGCGATCAATGTGCCGATCATTTATTTCTCGGTCAAATGGTGGAACACCTTGCACCAAGGCGCGTCAGTCTCCTTGACCAAATCGCCTTCCATGGCCGCGGTCATGCTGTGGGCCATGTTGTTGATGGCTTTGGCTTTTTGGTTGTACACCCTGGCCTTGGTGCTCTACCGTGTGCGCACCTTGATCTTGCAGCGTGAACGCCACGCCGCGTGGGTGCAAGACTTGCAGGAGGTGCAGCAATGACCTGGAACAGTTGGGCTGATTTTTGGGCCATGGGTGGCTATGCGGTGTATGTCTGGGCCAGCATGGGCATGACCTTTGGCTTGTTGGCCCTGGAAGTGTTGCAAGCGCGTTGGGCGCGGGCCCAAGTTCTGGCGCAGTTGCGCGCCGAACGTGTCTTGGCCGAATTACCCGCAGAGGATGTGCATTGATGAAACCCAGAACCAAACGCTTTGCTCTGATTGCCGCAGGCATCATGGTGTTGGCCGCGGCAGCGGCTTTTGTGTTGAATGCTTTTCAAAGCAACTTGGTGTTCTTTTTCACGCCGACCCAAGTCAACCAGGGTGAAGCCCCCAAGGGCCGCATGTTTCGTGCCGGTGGCATGGTGAAAGAAGGCAGTTTGCAACGCGACGGCAACACGGTTCGGTTTGTCATCACCGACACCGCGAAAGACATGACGGTCACCTTTGTGGGCTTGCTGCCCGACTTGTTCAAAGAGGGCCGTGGTGTGGTGGCGCAAGGCAAACTGGGTGATGACGGTGTGTTTGTGGCCAGCGAGGTGCTGGCCAAGCACGACGAAAACTACATGCCGCCTGAAGCCAAGCATGCCTTGGACCAAGCGGCTGCGGCGAAGGCTGCGCAATCGGTGAAAGAGACCCCATGAGCGCTGAGTTTGGACATTTCGCTTTGATTTTGGCGGCGGTGGTGGCCCTGCTGCAAGGTGTGCTTCCTTTGCTGGGTACGTATGTGCGCGGCACGCAGATGCAAATCACCTTGCAAAGCTTGGCGCGCCCCACGGCAGCCCTGCAGTTTGTGTTGGTGGCTCTGGCTTTTGCGGCGCTGGCGGCGTGCTTTTTGAACAACGATTTTTCAGTGCAGTACGTGGCACAACATTCCAACTCTTTGCTGCCCAAGCCCTACCAGTTGGCTGCAGTGTGGGGTGGCCACGAAGGCTCACTCTTGTTGTGGGTGTTGCTGCTGGCGCTGTGGTCGGTGGCGGTGGCGCTGTTCTCGCGCAGTTTGCCGCTGGACATGGTGGCTCGGGTGCTGAGCGTGTTGGGTTTGATTTCGGTGGGCTTTTTACTCTTTATCCTGACCACCTCGAACCCGTTTGAGCGCTTGTTGCCTGCCGCGTTGGATGGCCGTGACCTGAACCCCTTGTTGCAAGACCCCGGTTTGGTGATCCACCCGCCCATGCTCTATATGGGGTATGTCGGCATGTCGGTGGCGTTTGCCTTTGCGGTGGCTGCTTTGCTCAGTGGCCGCTTGGACGCTGCATGGGCACGTTGGTCACGCCCCTGGACCGTGATTGCCTGGACTTTTCTGACGTTTGGCATTGGTCTGGGCTCTTGGTGGGCGTATTACGAACTGGGCTGGGGCGGTTGGTGGTTTTGGGACCCGGTCGAAAACGCCTCGTTGATGCCTTGGTTGGTGGCCACCGCCTTGATCCATTCCCTCATGGTGACCGAGAAGCGCGGCAGCTTCAAAGCCTGGACGGTGTTGTTGGCCATTGCCGCGTTTTCGCTCTCGCTGCTGGGCACGTTCTTGGTTCGCTCTGGGGTACTGACCTCGGTGCATGCCTTTGCGTCTGACCCCAGGCGCGGTGTTTTTGTGCTGATCTTTTTGGCGGTGGTGGTGGGATCTTCGTTGACCTTATTTGCCTGGCGCGCACCGCGTGTGACCTTGGGTGGCCGCATGAACTTGGTGTCGCGCGAGTCGTTCTTGCTGGCCAACAGTGTGTTGTTGGTGGTGGCCACGGCCGCGGTGCTGTTGGGCACGCTGTATCCCTTGATCATTGACGCCTTGAATTTGGGCAAGCTGTCAGTGGGCCCACCGTATTTCAATGCCGTGTTTGCGCCGCTGTTGGTGCCGGTGGTGTTTTTGATGATTCCGGGCTCGATCTCACGTTGGCGCGAGGCGCACCTGGCCGAGTTGGCGCATCAGCTGCGTTTCACCGCTGCCGGTGCCTTGGCGGTGGCCTTGGTCTGGCCTTACTTTTTGGGCGGCTGGTCGGTGGGCACGGTGTTGGGATTTTTCTTGGGCGCGTGGGTGGCCTTGGGGACGGCGCAGCAAGTGTTTGAGCGTGTGCGCAAGCCTGGTCGCGTGGGCCTGTCGTTTTGGGGGCAGCAAGTGGCCCACTTTGGCATGGCGGTGTTGGTGATGGGTGTCACCGGCGTCAAGTCTTATGAGGTTGAGCGGGATGTGCGCATGCACGTGGGCGATGTGGTGACGATTGCGCCCTACACCTTCCGTTTGGCCCAACTCAACGAGGTGCTCGGGCCCAACTACAAGGCCGTGCGCGCCGATGTGCAGGTGCTGCGCGATGGCCAGGTGGTCGAGCTGTTGCAACCCGAGAAGCGCCGCTATTTTTCGTCGGCCATGCCGATGACCGAGGCGGCCATCGATTCGGGCTTTATGCGTGATTTGTATGTGTCATTGGGTGACGCGCTGGACGATGCGCGCACCGAGTGGAGCATGCGTGTTTACTACAAGCCTTTCGTGCCCTGGCTATGGGGCGGGGTGTTGCTGATGGTGTTGGGCGGTGTGTTGGCCGCCTTGGACCGCAGATACCGCAAGGTCCAAGCATGAAAAAATTTCTGATTCCTTTGGGGTTGTTTCTCGGCCTGGTGGTGTTTTTGGCCATTGGTTTGAACCGTGACCCGCGCGAAATCCCATCGCCGTTGATCAACAAACCCGCGCCTGAATTCAGCTTGCCCACTTTGAACGGTGACACGCCTTTCTCGCCTGCCGACATGCGCGGCAAGGTGTGGATGTTCAATGTCTGGGCCACATGGTGTGTGGCGTGTCGCGAAGAGCACCCGGTGTTGGTGGCGTTTGCCCAAAAGTACAGCGTGCCCATCGTGGGTTTGAGCTACAAAGAAATTCAGCCGCAAGACGAGGCCGCCAAGCAAAGCGTGGAAACAAAACTCCGCGTGGCGCGCGAACGCAGCCAAGTCTGGCTCCAGCGCCATGGCAACCCCTACGTCAACTCGGTGATGGACTTGGATGGCCGTGTGGGCATCAACTATGGGGTCTACGGTGTACCCGAGACCTACATCATCGACAAAGAAGGTGTGATTCGCTTCAAGCATGTGGGCGCTGTGACCCCTGCCTTGCTGGCTGAAAAAATCATGCCGCTGATCGAAAAGCTGAATCAATCATGAGCTTGCTGCAACGTTGTTGGCTTGGCTTGGCCTTTTGTGTGGCCGCCTTGAATGCGCACGCGCAAGCAGGGCCTGAGGGCGCGCCGCTGGCCCAAGACCCGGTGGTGGAAGCCCGCTTGGTGGTCTTGTCGCAAGAACTGCGCTGCTTGGTGTGTCAAAACGAATCCTTGGCCTCGTCGCAGGCCGAATTGGCCGATGACTTGCGCCGCGAAGTGCGCGAGCTGATTCGACAAGGCAAGACCGACCCAGAGGTGAAAGATTTTTTGGTGTCCCGCTACGGCGACTTTGTGCTCTACCGCCCCGAGGTCAAACCTTTGACCTGGGTGCTGTGGTTTGGCCCATTTGTGTTGCTGCTGGTGGCGCTGGTTCTGCTCGGTCGGTATGTGCAAGAACGCCGCCTGCAGATCAAACCCCAGACCCTCAGCGACGAAGAACGCGCCCGTGCTGAGCAACTGTTGAAAGGCTGATGTGACGCCCGCTCTTGTTTTCATCTTGGCTGCCACCGGCTTGACTTTGCTGGTTGTGGCGGTGTTGTGCGTGGCGCTGTGGCGCGGTGCTCTGGCGGGTGCCCGCGCAAGCTTGGGGGGCACACCTGCGGAGCAGCAAGACCTGCCGACGCAGGCCAATGCCGCGGTCTACCGTGACCAGTTGTTGGATTTGGAGCGCGAACACGCCCTGGGCCATCTGAGCGATGAAGAACTGCAAGTTGGCCGAGATGAGCTGACCCGCCGTTTGCTGGAAGACGTGGGCCCCGTGACGCTGATGCACGCCGACACCGTTGGCGATGTGCGGGGGAATGATGCCGTCACCTCGGCACAGGAGACCCGCCTGCGCAAGCCTTGGTGGCTGATGTTGGGGGTGATCTTTTGGGTGCCGGTCTTGTCGATGGGCATGTACAGCGTTTTGGGTGAGCCCCAGGCGCTCGATCCCTTGGCGGCTCAGCAAGGCATGGGCAACGAGGGTGAAATCACCCCTGAGAAGTTGGTGGCCATGGCCACTGCATTGACGCGACGTTTGCAAGATGAGCCCAACCAAGTCGATGGCTGGGTCATGTTGGGGCGGGTCCAGCGTGCCCTGGGTCGCTACGCTGAAGCCGATGAGGCCTTGCGCCGTGCGCTGGCGCTCAGCCAAGACGACAACGTGTGGATCGAACGTGCCGAGGTGTTGGCGCAAAAAAATGGCGGCAATTTCGCCGGTGAACCCTGGGCCATCATCCAGCGTGTCTTGACCGCTGACCCGCACCAACTCAACGCCTTGTTGTTGGCCGGCAGTGCGTCATATGCCGAAGACAACTTCCGGTCTGCTTTGCGTTTTTGGGAGCGTGCCCGTGAAGAGGTGTCGCCCGATTCACCCGACGCGCCTGAACTCGACCGCGCCATTGCCGAGGCGCGCAGCAAGTTGGGCTTGCCGCCCGCGCTGCCGCGTGCCGACAGCGTGAGCGAGCGCGATGCGGCCATTCAGGCCTCGAGCATCAGTGGCCGGGTGAGTTTGGTGAGCGAGTTGGCGGGCAAGGTGGCCCCCACCGACACCGTGTTTGTGTACGCCACTCCCGTGACGGGGTCGCGCATGCCGCTGGCCATTGTGCGCACCACGGCGGCCAAGTTGCCTTTTGACTTTGTGCTCGACGACAGCACGGCGATGAATCCAGCAGCCAAGCTGTCAGATGCGCAGGAGGTGACGGTGCGGGTGCGCATTTCCAAGAGCGGTCAAGCCACCCAACAAGCCGGAGATTTGGGCGTGAGTGTGAGCCCCGTCAAACCCGGCAGCACCGGGCTGAATTTGATGGTGCGCGACGCCTTGCGATGAATTGACTGCGACTTGACGTGGCCAAAACAAAAGCGGCTCCATGGAGCCGCTTTGTGTTGGGGTGAGGGTTGGGGTTTACAACAAACCGTTCATGCGTGCAAAGTGCAGCGTCTGGGTGCGACTCTTGACATTCAAGCGACGGAACAAACGCCAGAGGTGAACTTTGACCGTGTGCTCGCTGATGTCGAGTTCGGTGGCAATGTCGCGGTTGCTCAAGCCCCGGTCGAGCATGATGATCAATTGTTTTTGACGCTTGGACAGCTTGGTGTCGCCCGCGACCACGATGTCTTCGTCAGGGGTGCCGTCCGCGGCAGCAAACAGCCCCTGGATGGCCGCAGAGATGTCGTTCGCAGGTGTTGATTTTTCAATGTAGAGATCGGCGCCCGCTTCGATGCAGGTTTCTTCGGCTTCGCCGGCGGGCATGGAGGAGATCACCACCAAGGGCACGTCGCCGTACATGCCTTTGACTTCGCTCACGGCGGTGGTGCCTTTGACACCGGGCAGCAGCAAGTCCAACACAAACAACTCGGGTGCCCCGTTTTTGATGATGGCGGCTTGTAGCTCGCTGAATTTTTCCAGCTCCACCACTTTGGCGGCTGGCTTCATGCGGCGCAGCAGCATGGCGATGGCTTGGCGCACCAGGGGATGGTCATCGATGATGTACAAACTCATATTTTCTCTCCTGCTTTCAGTAATTCAGCCCGATGGCTTCGCGCACGTCGCGCATGGTTTCTCTGGCCGTGATACGTGCTTTTTCAGTACCTGCGTCCACGATATCACGAACTATTTTAGGGTTAGTCACGTAAGGTTCTGCGCGTTCGAGCATCGGTTGCTGTTCTTTCAAGATGGCATCGATGATGGGTTGCTTGCATTCCAAGCAACCAATGCCCGCACTGGTGCAGCCCTGCGACACCCATTGGCGTTGCCCCTCATTGCTGTAAACCAGGTGGAATTGCCACACCGGACATTTTTCAGGGTTGCCCACGTCGGTGCGTTTCATGCGTGCCGGGTCGGTCGGCATGCGTTTGACTTTGTGCTCGATGGTGGCCCGGTCTTCGCGAATGGCAATGGCGTTGTTGTAACTTTTGCTCATCTTGGCGCCATCCAAGCCCGGCAGTTTGCTGGCTTCGGTGAGCAAGATTTGGGGCTCCGGCAGCACGATCTTGCCGGTGCCCTTGAAGTAGCCCTCTAGGCGCTCGCGGTCTTCAGCCAACAACTCAGGCGCGCTGGCCAGGTAGCCTAAGGCCCCATCCAAGGCTTTGGCGTCGCCGCTTTCTTGGTATGACTTGCGGGACTTTTCCAAGCGCTTGACGCTGTCCTTGGGCAGTTTGGCCAGGCTGCTTTGGATTTTGTCCTCGGCGTTGATTTCGCGGCCGTACAGATGGTTGAAGCGGCGTGCCGCTTCGCGGGTCAACTCCACGTGGCTGGCTTGGTCTTCGCCCACGGGCACGTACTTGGCTTTGTAGATCAAGATGTCCGCCGCTTGCAGCAAGGGGTAGCCCAAGAAGCCGTAGGTGGTCAGATCTTTGTCTTTGAGCTTTTCTTGTTGGTCTTTATAAGTGGGCACACGTTCCAACCAGCCCAGCGG
The DNA here is from genome assembly GCA_903892175.1 of uncultured Burkholderiales bacterium. Classification (GTDB taxonomy): domain Bacteria; phylum Pseudomonadota; class Gammaproteobacteria; order Burkholderiales; family Burkholderiaceae_C; genus Limnohabitans. The sequence goes on from CAITHK010000083.1 coordinate 20,701, forward strand.
CGTGCCCATGGCCAAGAGGGTGAACAACTCGGCGTGTTCGGGAATGCGACTTTGCAAAAACAAGGTGCACTGGGCCGGGTCCAGGCCGGTGGCCAACCAATCGATCACCATTTCGTAGACGTTTTTCTCGATCACCTCACGGCTGGCGTAGTGCGTGGTCAAGGCGTGCCAATCGGCGACGAAAAAATAGCAATCCATCAGGGACTGCAGTCGGACCCAGTTTTTCAAGGCGCCGTGGTAGTGGCCCAAATGCAAAGCACCCGTGGGGCGCATGCCGGAGAGAACGCGTTCTTTCATGAGATCAAGGCTTTAGTAAAAATTCAAGAGGACTCAGCAGGAGCGACATGGCGAACAGGGTCCATTTCATCAAGGGCCCCATCCAGTAATCGTTGAGTATGTGAAAGGCCACCAAGGCCAGCACGATGAACATGCCGTAAGGTTCCACCTTGGAAAGCCACACGGCCTGGCGCCACGGCAGCAAGCCCACCAGCACCCGACCACCGTCGAGCGGGGGCAAGGGGAATAGGTTGAAAACAAACATCGAGACGTTGACCACCACGCCTGCCAAGGCCATTTTGACGAAATAAGCTTCGGTGACGCCCAAGATGTTGAGCAGGTAAAACGCCAACAGCCAAACGAGGGCTTGGATGAAGTTGATGGCGGGGCCTGCGAAAGAGACCCAAATCATGTCGCGCTTGGGGTGGTGGAGGCGGCCAAAATTCACCGGCACGGGACGCGCGTAGCCAAACAAAAAAGTGCCCCCCGTGACGACGTACAGCATGGCTGGAATCACGATCGTGCCCATGGGGTCGATGTGTGGCATGGGGTTCAAGGTGACCCGGCCCATCATCCATGCGGTGTTGTCGCCCAAGCGGTGGGCCACATAGCCATGGGCCGCTTCATGCAGGGTGATGGCAAAAATCACCGGCAAGGCGTAGATCAGGACGGTTTGAATCAGGTCAGAGAAATTCACACAAACATTGTCGCATCGAATACTTGCGTGTTAACCCATGCCCAAAGCATTCAAGGGTCCGCGACCCTGGCGAATCAGGGCGGGGTCACCGCCACCATCCATCGGTGTGAGGTCAACCACGGTGGTGGGCTCCAAGGGGCACGCTCCTGCATCGATCACTGCGGCCAGCTCGTGTTCAAAACGCTCGCGGATGGCCTGTGCATCGTTCATCGGATCGGTCTCGCCCGGCGCGATCAAGGTAGTGGCCAACAAGGGGGCGCCGTGGAGCTCAAGCAAGTCGAGCAGGCAGCGGTTTTGAGGCACCCGCAAGCCAATGGTTTTGCGTTGCGGATGGCTGACCCGACGGGGCACTTCTTTGGTGGCTTCCAATATGAAGGTGTACGCCCCGGGGGTGGCGGCTTTGAGCAAACGGTACTGGCGGTTGTCGACCCGAGCGTAGTTGGCCAGTTCGGACAGGTCACGGCACATCAGGGTCAGGTGGTGTTTGTCGTCGACTTGGCGCATGCGTCGCATGTGTTCAACCGCGGCTTTGTCGTCGAGGTGGCAGACCAAGGCGTAACTCGAGTCGGTGGGCACGGCCACCAAACCACCGCGGGTCAGCAGGGCGACGGCTTGTTTGAGCAATCGCTGCTGCGGGTTCTCGGGGTGAACTTGGAGGAACTGTGCCATCTCAGGGTGCGCGGTCTTCGTGGTGGCTGAGCACGGCAGCGCCAATGCCGCACAGGGCGATCAGCAGCATGCCCATGCGGGCCCACAGGTCTGGCACGTGGGCAAACACCAGCCAGCCCGCGAAGGTGGCAAAGGCGATGCCACTGTATAGAAATGGGCTCACGCTCGCAGCGGGGGCACGCGAAAAAGCCAAGATCAAGAGGTAATGGCCCAAGGTCCCCGCACAACCCACCAGCACCATCAGCTCCCATTCGAAGTCGGTGAGATCGGTGGTCCACGCGCCCCACAGCACCAAGACCGAGGCGATGATGGCGCCGACCCACCCGGTGTACAGGTGCATGGTCACAGGGCTCTCGGTTTTGGCCATGTGGCTGGTCAAAATTTGGAACGCCGCGTTGGAGACCACCAGGCTCAACGGCAACCAAGCGTGGCTGGTGTCTAGGCTGCCACCTGGGCGCACGATCAACAAGGCGCCCACCAAGCCGCCACTCACAAACAGCCAGCGCAGCGCTGACACCTGTTCTTTCATGACAAAACGTGCCAAGGCGGTCACCACCAAGGGCGTGAGCATGACAAAGGCGGTGAATTCGGCTACTGGCATGTAGCGCAAACTGGTAAAGCCCAGCACGCTGCACATCAGCAGCAAAAAGCCGCGCAGCATTTGGAGCCGAATGTTGTGGGTTTGAAACATGGTCATGCCGTTGCGGGGCCACATCACGGCTGTGCTGGCTACCGCTTGAAAGGCATAGCGAAACCACAGCACCATCAGCAAGGGCACGCTGGCGATCAAAAACTTGTTGGTGGTGTCGAGCACCGCAAAGCAGGCCATGGCCAAGACGGCATAAGCGATACCCGCGAGTGCGAGAGGTTGCCGCGCGGTTGAACTCATTGAATGCGGTGAGCCAACAACTCCCACACGGGAGTGAGTTGGCCGGGCAACCAAGGCAAGGTGCCCAAATCGATGCGGCTTTCGTCGGGGCTGTGAAAGTCGCTGCCTCGCGAGGCCACCAAATTGAACTCGCGCGCCATGTCGGCGTATTTCACGTACTCGGGCGGGGTGTGGCTGCCGGTGACAACTTCGACACCTTGTCCGCCATGGGTTTTGAACTCGCTGAACAAAGCAAACTCTTCGTTGGCTGTGAAGTTGTAGCGGCCTGGGTGGGCGATCACGGCCACGCCTTGGCCCTCGGTGATCCATTGCACCGCGTCTTTGAGGCTGGCCCAGCGGTGCGGCACGAAACCGGGTTTGCCCTGCGTCAGGTAATGGCGAAACACCTCGGAGGTGTCTTGGCAGACACCTGACTCCACCAAGTAGCGAGCAAAGTGGGTGCGTGAAATCAGCTCAGGGTTACCCACGTACTTGAGCGCGCCTTCGTAGGCCCCGTGGATGCCCACCTGGGCCAAACCCTGGGACATTTCTTGTGCACGTTCGCTGCGCCCACCACGGGTGCGGCGCAGGCCCTCGACGATGCGTGGGTCTTGGGCATCAAATCCCAGTCCAACGATGTGCACGGTTTGACCTGCAAAGGTGACAGAAATCTCGGTGCCCGTGAGGTACTTCATGCCGTGCGCTCTTGCAGCTGCGGCCGCACGCTGTTGTCCCCCGACTTCGTCGTGGTCGGTCAAGGCCCACAACTCGACGCCGTTGGCATGTGCCCGTGCGGCCAGGGCTTCGGGTGTGAGTGTGCCGTCCGACACCACGGAGTGGCAGTGCAAATCGGCGTTCAAGATGGAGGAGCTCACAAGATGAATTGTAGGCGGGGTAGGGCCGCCAAGGCATTGGCCCGCGAGGCATGGGCCAACTCTGCCAAGGCGATGCCACGCAAGTCGGCCAGCACCTGCGCGATGCGGGGCAACTCGGCGGGGGTGTTGCGGCCTTGTGCTTGGCCGGCGCTGCGCTGCTTGGCAGTGGCGTAAAGCCAGTGGGGCGGAATGTCGGGTGCGTCGGTTTCAAGCACGATGGCCGACAACGGCAACTCGGTGGCCAAGCGGCGCAGTTGCAAGGCACGCTCAAAGGTGAGTGCGCCGCCAAAGCCCAATTTGAAACCCAGAGCGAGGAAGGCTTTTGCTTGTTGCAAACTGCCATTGAAGGCGTGCGCAATGCCGCCTTGCACAGGGATGTCACGCAGGCCTTTGAGCAGCTTGTCCGCCGATCGGCGCACGTGCAAGATGACCGGCAACTGGTGCTGCTGGGCCAAGCGCAGTTGCGCCCGATACAAGTGTTCTTGTGTTGCCCATGCAGAGGGCGTGTTGAGTGTCGGCACAAAACCATCCAAGCCCACTTCACCCACCGCGACCAAGCGCGTGTCCGCGTGGTGCGCTTGCAATGCGTGGTCGAGGTGTTCTATATCTTCCAGCGAAGCTTGGGGGGTGTACAACGGATGGATGCCCAGGGCATAGGCATCGCGATGGGCATGCGCCAACTGGCGCACGGCCTGAAAGTTGGCCACTTCCACCGCAGGGATGACGCAACACCCGACACCTTGGGCGCGGGCCTGCTCACGCGCTGGCGTGCGGTCTGCGTCAAATTCCGCCGCGTCGAGGTGGCAGTGGGTGTCGATCCAAAACATGGTGCTCGAATTATCGAGCCCACCCATGGCGGGCCGAGGCCGCCTCAGAGATAGGCGTGCAAGCGACCGCGTCGGTCGTAGGTGGTCAACACGCTAACGTAGGCTGCGGGTCGCTTCGGGGTGTCGGCCTGCACAGGTTTGTGCAGATGGGGGGCTGGGGCCTGGAGTTGGCGCAACCACTGATCGTAGGCATAGCGCCGTTCGGGGCAAGACAAGATGGCGTAGGCCGCATTGAGTTGGGCCATGTGATCGCCCGCGCCCGGGCGAGTGCGGGTGGCGTGGTCCGGGTGGTAACGCTTGGCCAAGGCGCGGTAGGCGGCGCGGATGACATCGGGCTCCGCCGTGGGGGCCACGCCTAGCAATGCGTAATGGTCTTTGAATCCGTCCATGTGGCGGATTCTACATAAAACAATTAAAAAGTATTAAAAATATTAGAAATACTTTATTTAATAGTTACTTTTTAGTCTTGCAATTGACCCTGTTGGAGGCTCAGTTGGCGATCGCACCGTGCTGCTAGGGCGGTGTCGTGGGTCACCAGCACAAAGGCCGTGCCTTGCTCGCGGGCCAGTTGCAACATCAGGGCAAACACTTGGTCGGCGGTGCCACGGTCGAGGTTGCCGGTGGGTTCGTCGGCCAGTACACAGGCCGGGCGCGTGACCAGCGCGCGCGCAATGGCCACGCGCTGGCGCTCGCCGCCCGACAGCTCGGCAGGGCGGTGGTGCATGCGCTGGCCCAAGCCCACAGCGTGCAAGATGGCTTGGGCCTGAGCGCTGGCTGCCACGCGATCCATGCGTCGAATCCAAAGCGGCATGGCCACGTTGTCGATGGCGCTGAATTCGGGCAGCAGGTGGTGGAACTGGTAGACAAAGCCCAGGTGTTGGTTGCGCAGCGCGCCCAACTTGCCCACGCTCAGCCCTTGCAAGGCTTGGCCAAGCCAAGCCACGTTGCCGGTGGTGGGCGCATCCAAGCCGCCGAGCAATTGCAGCAAGGTGCTTTTGCCAGAACCTGAGGTGCCCACGATGGCCACCGTCTCGCCGGTGTGCACGTCCAAGTTGACGCCTTGCAACACGGTGACATCCAAGGGGCCTTCGCGAAACCGCCGTCCCAAGTTGCGCGCCATCAACACCGGGGCCGTTGGCGATAGGTGGCTGGTTTCACTCATAACGCAGCGCCTCGGCAGGGTTGATGCGGCTGGCGCGCCAACTCGGATAGAGCGTGGCCACCAAGGCCATGGCCAAGGACAGCAACACGACGGGCCAAATGTCGGCCGACTGAGGGTCGCTGGGCATGCGGCTGATGAGGTAAATGTCGCGTGGCAAAAAGCTCGCACCCAGCGCGTTCTCGATGGCGGGCACGATGACGTCGATGTTGAACGCCACGCCCAGGCCCAACAGCAAGCCCGCCAAGGTCCCCAGCACGCCCACCGTGGCGCCTTGGACCACGAAAATAGCCATGATGCTGCGCGGGCTGGCGCCCAAGGTGCGCAAGATGGCGATGTCGGCTCGCTTGTCGGTTACCGTCATCACCAAGGTGGTGACCAGGTTGAACGCTGCCACCGCCACGATCAGGGTGAGGATGATGAACATCATGCGTTTCTCCACCTGCACGGCGGCAAACCAATTGCGGTTTTGTCGGGTCCAGTCGCGCACGATCACGTCTGGCCCCAGCTGGGCGGCCAAGTCGGAGGCCACGCTGCGGGCTTGTTGCGCGTCTTTGAGCTTGAGTCGCACGCCGCTGGGTGAGGTGAGGCGAAAGATGCGTTGTGCATCGTCGACGTGCAGCAACACCAAGGTGGCGTCGTACTCGTAGTGGCCCGAGTCAAACAGACCGGCCACGGTGAGTTGTTTCAAGCGCGGCATCACGCCCGCAGGGGTGACTTGTCCGCCGGGTGCCACCAGCGTCACCCGGTCGCCCACTTGCACGCCCAGTGCGCGTGCCAGCTCACCGCCTAGCACCACGTTGAAGCTGTCAGCTTGCAGCGCAGCACGCACAGCGGGGGGCAATTGCAGGGTGAAGTCGGTGACCTGGGTTTCGAGTTCGGGCGCGATGCCGCGGACCATGGCGCCGCGCATCTCGTCGCCCCGTGCCATCAGCGCTTGTTGTGCCACAAAAGGCGCGGCGGCCAGCACCGAGGGGTTTTGCCGGGCTTGGCGCATCAAGCCCGCGACATCGGCAAAGCCTTCGCCGCCCGGGGCCAACAGTTCGATGTGGGCCACCACCGCCAGCATGCGGTCGCGCACCTCTTTTTGGAAACCGTTCATCACACTCAACACGATGATCAGCGCGGCCACGCCCAAGGCGATGCCCAGCATGGACACGCCCGAAATGAACGAGATGAAGCCATTGCGTCCGCTGGATCGACCCGCGCGGGTATAGCGCCAACCGATCAGCAGTTCATAGGGAATTCGCAAGGGGGCAGTCATGACAGGCGCGATTGTGTCACCACATCACAGACAATCATGCCCATGCCTTTTGTATCTCCTGTGTCGAACCTCGCCCTCACGGTCTTGCCCTATGCCTTGTGGACCGCGCAAGAGGCACCGCCGACCGCCTGGACCCAAGCCTTGCAAGCCGTCCCTTTGCCCAATTTGCTGGCTTGGGTGACTCAGTCGCAGCGCCGCGTGGAGGCCCAAACCTCGACCACGGGTGGCGCGCCCGCCCGCTTGGCTTTGCCGCATGAACAGATTCAGGCCCAAGCCTTGGGTTGGCAGGTGGCTGAGGGGTGCTTGCCTTGGGCGGCTTTGCGCGCGGCCGAGCTTGGGCTTGAAGCGCAAGAGCTTGCATCCGATTCGCCCGCTGCTTGGGGCTTCATCAGTTTGTGTCACTGGCAGGTGAGCCATGGCCAAGTCACCTTGGGTGACCCGGCCCACTTGGCGCTCGATGACAGCGAGGATGAGCGCTTGTTCCATGCCATGCGTGGGTTTTTTGCCGAAGACGGATTGACTCTGTACCGGGATGTGCCTGGACGATGGTTGGTGCGCGGGACGTGCTTGGTGGATCTGCCTACAGCCTCGTTGGACCGGGTGATCGGGCGCAACATCGACCCGTGGTTGGTGGGCGGCGATGCGCCCAGTGGCGCGGCCAAGTTGCTGCGGCGTTTGCAAAACGAAATGCAAATGCTGCTCTACACCCATGCGGTCAATGAGCACCGCACCCTGAGCATCAATTCGTTTTGGTTGCATGGCACGGGTGCTTTGCCGCCAACCCATGTTTCCTCGCCTGGATCTGTCAATGTGGTCAGCAGCCTGCGTGACAGCGCGTTGCAGCAAGACCTGATGACTTGGCTCGCTGCTTGGCAGCGGATCGATGCCGATGTGCTGGGGCCTTTGCGCACTGCGGCCGCCCAAGGCCAGCCCCAGCGCCTGATTTTATGTGGCGAGCACGAGCACCATGTGTACGACAGCACCCGGTCGAACACTTGGCAACGTCTGCGTCGCCACTTCAACCCCTTGCGCTTAGACGCCGTGTTGGCGGTGACCGCCCCGAAAGAATGAACCCATGCAATTGATCGAGCGTGATCGCCCGCCCCGCAGTGTGTGGGCTTTGGAGCAAGCGGGCCTGCACCCTTTGCTGGCGCAGTTGTACGCAGCCCGTGGCGTGAGCGATCCGCTCAGCATGGATGTGTCTCTGGCGCATTTGCTGCCGCCTGACGGGCTCAAAGGCATTGGCGCAGCGGCTGTGCTGCTGGCCGATGCCATGGCGGCTGACCAGCACCTGTGCATCGTGGCGGATTACGACTGCGATGGCGCCACCGCCTGCGCGGTGGCCCTGCGCGGTCTGCGCATGTTGGGCGCGCATCAGGTGTCTTACATCGTGCCCGACCGTGTGGTCGATGGCTATGGCCTGACCGCTGCGATTGCCCAACGCGTCAAAGCCAGTGGCGCTGACGTGTTGATCACGGTGGACAACGGCATTGCCAGCGTGGAGGGTGTGGCCACCGCCAAGGCCTTGGGCCTGCAAGTGGTGGTGACCGACCACCACCTGCCCGCGGCAGAGTTGCCGCAAGCCGACGCCATCGTCAACCCCAACCAACCGGGCTGCAGCTTTGCCAGCAAATCTCTGGCCGGGGTGGGCGTGATGTTTTATGTGTTGTTGGCGCTGCGCGCAGAACTGCGTGCGCGTGGCCTGTTTACTGCAGACACTGCGGGCGCGCCGCTGGCGCAGCCCAAGCTCGACAGCCTGCTGCCCTTGGTGGCCTTGGGCACGGTGGCCGATGTGGTCAAGCTCGACGCCAACAACCGCCGTTTGGTGGCGCAAGGTTTGGCGCGGGTGCGCAAAGGCCATATGCCAGTGGGTATGACGGCCTTGTTTGTGGCAGCGGGCCGACAGAGTGCGCAATGCACCTCGCAAGACTTTGGTTTTGCCTTGGGGCCGCGCATCAACGCTGCCGGGCGCTTGTCGGACATGACCCTGGGCATTGAATGCCTGAGCACCGACGACACGGCTCGCGCCACCGAGCTGGCCACCCAGCTCGACCGCATCAACCGCGAGCGCCGTGACATCGAAGGCGACATGCGTGAACAAGCGCTGACTTTGGCGCAAGACATGTTCGACCCCGAGGAAGAACCCCCGTCGGCCTTGTGCGTGTTTGACCCCGACTTTCATGAAGGCGTGGTGGGCATCGTGGCCTCCAAGCTCAAAGACTTGCACCACCGGCCCACCTTTGTGTTTGCCCCCAGCCAAGCGAACGGCAAAAGCCATGAGCTCAAGGGCTCGGGCCGTTCCATTCCAGGCTTTCATTTGCGCGATGCCCTGGACTTGGTAGTCAAGCGTCACCCCGGTGTGTTGCTGCGTTTCGGGGGCCATGCCATGGCCGCAGGCTGCACGCTGGACGAAGAACACTTGGCCATCTTTGAAGAAGCCTTGCAGCAGGTGGCCCAAGAGTGGCTCGATGCCGCCACCTTGCAACGCCGCCTGGACACCGACGGACCCTTGTTGCCCGAGTACTGCCGCCACGATGTGGCCAACACCCTGGCGCGTGAGGTGTGGGGCCAAGGTTTTGCGGCGCCCACCTTCAGCGAAGAAGTCGAGGTCTTGGGTCAGCGGCTGGTGGGCGAGAAACACTTGGCCTTGAAGTTGCGCCACCAAGGCCAACTGGTGGACGGCATATGGTTTGGCCGGGTTGACCCCTTGCCCTCTCTTGCCCATTTGGCTTTTCGCCTCGAAGCCGACGAGTGGCAAGGCAAACAACGCGTGCGCTTTGTCGTTGAAGCCATGGCCGACTAACCCCACAACACCAACACACCCATGGCCACGCGCAAAAAAACAAGCCTTCCCGACGTGAATTTTTCCGAGTACGGACCGGTGCGCTATTTGCATCTGGGTACCGAATGGATTCAAGGCTCGATGCTGATCGACAAGCCCTTTGACATCGAGCTCGACTACGTGCAACGCATGATGGCCTGGTTGCTGTTTGTCGAGCCCGACCGTGTGGCCCAACTCCATGCCATGCAACTGGGCTTGGGGTCGGCGGCGTTGACCAAGTTTTGTCACAAGCACTTGCGCATGAAGACCACGGCCATCGAGCTCAACCCACAGGTCATTGCCGCTTGTCGTTTGTGGTTCAAACTGCCCGCCGACACGGCCAAGCTCAACGTGGTGTTGGGAGATGCCGCTGAGGTGGCCCAACACGCCCACTGGCAAGGCCAGATCGATGCCCTGCAGGTGGATTTGTACGACCACGAAGCCGCCTCGCCCGTACTCGACAGCGCTGAGTTCTATGCCGACTGCCGCCGCTTGTTAACCGATGAGGGCTGCATGACGGTGAACTTGTTTGGCCGCAGTTCCAGCTATGCGCAAAGTGTGGAAAAAATGGCCCAAGCCTTTGGCGTGGATGCATTGTGGGCCTTCAAACCCACCCGCGAAGGCAACACCATCGTGTTGGCCCAGCGCACGCCTAAGCCCGTGAAGCGGGCCGAGTTGATGGCGCGAGCTGAAGCCATCCAAGCCCGCTGGCCGCTGCCCGCGACCAAATGGTTGCGGGTGTTCAAACCCTTGAGCCCCTGAGCGCCAAGCTGCGCCGAATCAGGGTTTACCCGGTTTCCGGAGGCGACAGCACATAGGTGTAACCCACATCTGTTCTGGACAAGTCGACCCTCACAATTCGCGCCATGTTCGCTGTTCTTTGAGGAGAAGAAATGATCAAAAGTCAAAAAGACTTTTTCTCCGGCCTGATGTTCACATTGGTCGGTGGTGGTTTTGCTTTGGGTGCCTTGAGTTACTCGGTGGGTACCGGTGCTCGCATGGGCCCGGGTTACTTTCCGTTGTTGTTGGGCATCGTGCTGGCCGTGTTGGGTGCTTTCATCATCTTTTATTCGCTGGTGGAGCATGCCGAAGACGGTGACAAGGTGGGCAAGTTCGCTTGGCGCCCCATCTTTTACATCTTGGGAGCCAACTTGGCGTTTGGTGTTTTGTTGGGCGGTCTGCCAAGCATTGGCCTTCCTGCCATGGGCTTGATCATGGCCATCTATGCGTTGGTCATCATCGCCAGCAAAGCGGGCGAAGAATTTGTCCTCAAAGATGTGTTGCTGCTTGCCACCATTTTGTCGGTTGGCAGTTACTTGGCGTTCATCGTTCTGCTGAAACTGCAGATGCCGGTGTGGCCTACCTTCATCACTGGTTGAGTCGGAGAATAAACAATGGATTTGCTTTCAAACCTAGCTTTGGGTTTTGGCGTGGCCTTCACGCCCATCAACCTGCTGTACGCCTTGATCGGCTGTATCTTGGGTACCTTGATCGGTGTGTTGCCTGGCATCGGCCCAGTGGCCACCATCGCCATGTTGTTGCCCGCCACCTATGCGTTGCCCCCTGTGTCGGCGCTGATCATGTTGGCAGGTATTTACTACGGCGCGCAATACGGTGGTTCCACCACCGCGATTTTGGTCAACTTGCCCGGTGAGTCCTCATCGGTGGTGACCACCATCGACGGTTACCAAATGGCTCGCAAAGGCCGTGCGGGTCCCGCATTGGCTGCTGCTGGCTTGGGCTCGTTCTTCGCGGGCTCTGTGGGCACCTTGATCTTGGCCGCTTTTGCGCCGCCTTTGACCGAGTTGGCTTTCAAGTTCGGTCCTGCCGAGTACTATTCGCTCATGATTTTGGGCTTGGTTGGCGCGGTGGTGTTGGCCTCGGGCTCTTTGCTCAAAGCCATTGCGATGATCGTGTTGGGTTTGCTGATGGGCCTGATTGGTACCGACGTGAACTCTGGCGTGGCGCGTTTCAGCTTCGACATTCCTGAGTTGACCGACGGCGTGGGCTTTGTTGCCGTGGCCATGGGTGTGTTTGGTTACGGCGAGATCATCTCGAACCTGTCGCAACCCGAAGACGAGCGTGAGGTGTTCACCGCCAAGGTGGAAGGACTGTTCCCCACTAAGGAAGACTTCAAGAACATGATTCCTGCGGTGCTGCGTGGCACGGCGCTGGGTTCTCTTCTGGGTGTGTTGCCCGGTGGCGGCGCGTTGTTGGCTGCGTTTGCGGCTTACACGATTGAAAAGAAAACCAAGCTGCGTCCTGGTGAAGTTCCTTTCGGTCAAGGCAACATCCGCGGTGTGGCAGCGCCTGAGTCGGCCAACAATGCCGGCGCACAAACCTCCTTCATTCCGTTGCTGACCTTGGGCATTCCACCCAACGCTGTGATGGCCTTGATGGTCGGTGCCATGACGATCCACAACATCCAGCCGGGTCCTCAGGTGATGACCAGCAACCCTGAGTTGTTCTGGGGTTTGATCGCCTCAATGTGGATTGGTAACTTGATGCTGGTGATCTTGAACCTGCCCTTGATTGGCATGTGGATCAAGCTGCTGTCTGTGCCTTACCGCTTTTTGTTCCCCGCCATTGTGCTGTTCTGCGCCATCGGTGTGTACTCGACCAACAACAACACCTTTGACATTTGGTTGGTGGCAGCCTTTGGCTTCATCGGCTACTTGTTTGTCAAGTTGGGTTGCGAGCCTGCACCTTTGTTGCTCGGGTTTATCTTGGGCCCAATGATGGAAGAGAACTTGCGTCGTGCGCTGTTGCTTTCACGCGGTGACTGGTCGGTGTTTGTAACCCGACCACTGTCGGGTGGCTTGTTGGGTGCTGCCCTGTTGCTGCTCATCATCGTGCTGCTGCCTTCGATCCGCTCCAAGCGCGAAGAAGCCTTCGTCGAAGAGTGATCACAGGTGCTTGAACACCTGGTTTAGAAACGGCACCTTCGGGTGCCGTTTTGCATAGGAATGAACCCATGAACTTCAATTACAACAACCCTTACACCTCCACCCGATTGCCGGTCTTTGCCCGCAACGTGGTGTCGACCTCTCACCCTTTAGCCGCTCAGGCAGGTTTGCGCATGCTCTGGCAAGGTGGCAATGCGGTCGATGCGGCCATTGCCGCAGCGGCCGCCATCACCTTGACCGAGCCGGTGAGCAATGGCTTGGGCTCAGACGCGTTTTGTATTCTGTGGGATGGCAAAGAGATGCATGGCTTGAATGCCTCCGGTCGCGCCCCGCAGACCTGGACGCCTGAGTACTTCCAGCGCAAATATGGGGTGGACGCCAAAACGCCTCCCAAGCGTGGCTTTGACTCGGTCACGGTGCCTGGCGCCGTGGCCAGTTGGGTGGCGATGAGCGAGCGCTTTGGCAAGCTGCCCTTTGAAGACCTGCTGCAGCCCGCGATTGAGATTGCCGAGCGTGGTTACTTGCTGCCGGTGGTGGTGCAACAAAAGTGGGCCGCTGCCACGCCCGAGCTGCAAGGCTTGCCTGGCTTTGCCCAAAACTTTTTGCCTTGGGGCCGTGCGCCGCAGGTGGGCGAGTTGTTCAAGTTTCCCGCTGCAGCCAAAGGCCTGCGTGCCATTGCGCAAACCAAGGGTGCAGCTTTTTATGGCGGCGAGATTGCGCAAGCGATTGAAAAATTCGCCGCCGCCAACGGTGGCAGCATCACCGCCCGTGACTTTGCCGACTACAAAGCCGAATGGGTCACACCCATCGCGCAAAACTACCGTGGCTACACCTTGCACGAGATTCCTCCCAATGGCCAAGGCATTGCGGCTTTGATCGCGCTGGGCATCTTGGAGCACTTTGACGTGGCCAGTTTGGCGGTGGACGGTGTGGACTCGCAGCATTTGCAAATCGAAGCCATCAAGCTCGCGTTTGCCGATGTGTACCGCTACGTGGCCGAGCCCAGCCAGATGGAGGTCACGCCGGCCCAAATGCTGGACCCGGCGTATTTGAGGAGCCGCGCGCGTTTGATCGACATGAAAAAAGCGCAAGACTTTGGCGCTGGCAACCCGGTCAAAGGCGGCACCATTTACCTTAGCACCGCCGACGAAAACGGCATGATGGTCAGCTTCATTCAGAGCAACTACATGGGTTTTGGCTCGGGCTGTGTGGAGCCCAACTTTGGCATCAGCTTGCAAAACCGTGGCCACGGTTTCAGCCTGAACGCACAAGGCCTCAACCCTGCCAACTTGGTGGCGCCTGGCAAGCGGCCTTTCCACACCATCATCCCTGCCTTCTTGAGCAAAGACGGTCAACCGGTGATGAGCTATGGCGTGATGGGGGCCAACATGCAGCCGCAAGGCCACATGCAAACCTTGGTGCGCATGCTCGACTACGGACAAAACCCCCAAGCCGCGTGTGACGCACCGCGCTGGCGCTACAACGCCGGGTTGGAGATCAACGTCGAGTCCAACCTGAACCCCGACACGGTGTCGGGGCTGCAGTCACGCGGTCACCGCGTGGATGTGATCAACGACAGCTACCAAGACTTTGGCGCCGGTCAGTTCATTTGGCGCGCCGGTGACCCCAAGGTCGAAGGTTATGTGGTGGCCAGCGACGCCCGTCGCGACGGGCTGGCCGCTGGTTTTTAAGCCTAGCTGTCCATGACCCGTCGCCAACTTAGGGTCTGGATGGGGGTCTGGCTGTGGGCGGTGTGCACGCTGGGGCAAGCGCTGGAGTTGACCAGCTCCGCCACCACGCTTGACCCGCACAGCGCTGCGCCCTTGCAGCCCGAAATGGCCACGGGTTGGCGCGCTCAAATCGAAGTGGTGAGTCCACACTGGGCCGTGGTTGCGGCCCATCCTTTGGCCACCCAAGCGGGCTACGACATCTTGCAAGCGGGTGGATCGGCGCTGGACGCTGCAGTGGCAGTGCAAATGGTGCTGGGCTTGGTCGAACCTCAGTCCAGCGGGCTAGGCGGTGGTGCGCTGTTGCTGCACAGCCAGGGCACCCAGGTGCAAGCCTTTGATGGCCGCGAGACCGCGCCTGCCGCTGCGCGCGAGAACTTGCTGCTCAACGCCCAAGGCCAGCCCTTGCCCTTTTTCCAAGCGGTGGTGGGTGGCCGTGCGGTGGGCACGCCAGGTGTGCTGCGCATGTTGGCCTTGGCGCACCAACAACACGGCCAATTGCCATGGGCCAGCTTGTTTGAGCCGGCCATCCGCTTAGCGACCCAGGGCTTTGCCATCAGCCCCAGGTTGTACGCGCAGCTCAAGGCCGATCCCTACTTGCGGCTGGACCCAACGGCACGGGCTTATTTTTACCAAGTCGATGGCCAGCCGCACCCGGTGGGACATCGCCTGCGCAACCCGCCTTTGGCCCAGTTGCTCACGCGCATTGCCCAAGAGGGTGTGTCGGCGTTTTACAGCGGTGAGGTGGCACAAGCCATGGTGGACAAGGTGCAGCACCACCCCAGCAACCCGGGCCACCTGAGTTTGGACGACTTGGCGCACTACCAACCGGTGCTGCGAGAGCCCTTGTGCTTTGTGCAGGGGGTGGCACAGCGTCGCTACCGGATATGTGGCTTCCCACCGCCGAGTTCTGGCACGGTGGCGATTGGCCAACTGTTGGGGTTGTTGCAGTACACAGCCTGGGGCCATGAGCCCTTGCGCGACGGCCTGCCCACGCCGGAAGGGTTGCACGACTACAGCGAGGCGTCGCGTTTGGTTTATGCCGACCGTGCGCAGTACGTGGGCGACCCCGCTTTTGTGTCGGCGCCCGGTGGCGATTGGCAGTGGTTGCTCAACCCAGATTACCTGCGCGAGCGATCGCGCCTGATCGGCCCCACACGCAGGCCGCAGGTCACGCATGGCACGCCGGTGCGCGCAGAGCTGAGCCAGTTTGCGCCCAGCCTGCCTCAGCCAGAGTACGGCACTTCGCACCTGAGCATCGTCGATGGCCAAGGCCACGCGGTGGCCATGACCACCACCATCGAGAGTGCTTTTGGGGCGCGCCAGATGGTGCATGGTTTTTTGCTCAACAACGAGCTCACCGACTTCAGCTTTGTGCCGCGCAACGCTCAAGGCCAAGCCGTGGCCAACCGGGTGGAGTCGGGCAAACGTCCGCGTTCATCCATGTCACCGCTGCTGGTGTTTGATCCAGACAGCGGTGAATTGCTGATGAGCCTGGGCAGCCCGGGGGGCGAGATGATCATTCACTTCACCACCAAGGTTTTGCTGGGCCTGTTGCAGTGGGGGCTCACGCCGCAGCAGGCCTTGGACTTGCCCAACTTTGGCAATGTGGGTGGCGCCATGGTGTTGGAGACCCAACGCTTCAGCGCAGCAAGCTTGGGGGCATTGCGCGCACGCGGCGGTGAGGTGCAAACGCGCGACCTCACCAGTGGCGCTGGCGTGTTGATGCGGCAGGTGCGAGACGGCCGCTTGGTGTGGGTAGGGGCCAGTGACCCGCGCCGAGAAGGCCTTGTGATGGGGCAGTGAAGGGATCAGGGCTCGGGCGCCGCCACAGCTTTGCGCTGGCCTTCGCGCCGGGCAATCCACACCGTGGACAGCAAGATCACCGAAGCACCGATCCAAGTGGTTTCGCTGGGCACTTCGGTGAAGACCCACCAGCCCATGAGCGAGGACCAGAGCAAATCCAAGAACCGCATCGACTGGGTGGCTGAAATGTCGGCCACATGCAAGGCACGTGTCATGCAGTAGTGGGCCACGGTGCCCAATACGCCAGCCGCCAAAAAGTTGGCCCATTGCCAAGCGCTCGGGTTTTGCCAGTGCAGCACCGCCATGGGCAAACTGAAGATGGCTACCGTGATGGCTTGCCACAGCACGATGACGCCGGGGCTTTCGTAGCGGGTCAAGGCTTTGGTGATCAAGAACGAGGCGGCAAACACGGGCGCCGAAGACAGCATGATCAGGTGGTATACCCCGCCGTCACTGGAGAGATGGGGCAACAGCACCACCACCACGCCTACAAAGCCAAACAAGGCCGCCAGCCACCGGTCATGGCGCATGCGCTCGCCCAAGAACCAAGCCGCACCGATCATGATGAAGATGGGGCCGGTGAAGCTAATGGCCGTCATGTCGGCCATGGGGATGTGGGGCAAGGCGATGAACCAAAGCATCAGACCTGCCGTGTGAACTCCGCCGCGCCAAAACTGGCCTTTGATGTCACGGGGCCAGAAAGTCGCTGCACCCGCGCGCAACACGACAGGCAACAGTACAAAGAGCCCACAGAGATAGCGCAAAAATTGTGTTTCGAATGCATCGAGTTCGAGCGTCATCTTGCGTGAGATGACGTTGAGCATGGAAAACATCATGCCCCCCAGCACCATCCAAAGCATGCCTTGCAAGGCCACGGGCAGCTTGCCGGCTGCGCGGTGGGTGCGGCGGTGGGCCAGGTGCAAACGCCGTTTTAAAAATTGAATCATGAAGAAAATGGGAATGGCGTGTTGGCTTGGAGGCCACAGACGCGGGTATCTGTTAAGGTGCCGCGTTGTCCTGCGGTGTGTGGGTGTCACGCATCAAGGCGTAGCGGCTCATCCGCTGAGCTTGCACCAAACGAAAGACCCGTTTGAGGGGCGTGCCAATCAGCGCCAAGGTTTGGCTGGCCAACATCAGGCTGCCTTCGATCACTTCAGGCACCACCTCGGCGGCACCCGCGCTGCGCAGTTGTTCTAAATCTTTGTCGTCGTGGGTGCGCACCACCACGGGCACTTGGGGCGCGTGTTCTTTCACCCAAGCCAGCACCTTGAGGGCCGAGGCCGTGTCGGGGTAGGTCACCACCACCGCAGCGGCACGCGCCAAACCCGCCGACATCAAACTGGTCAGTTGGGTGGCGTCACCAAACTCCACATGGTGTCCTTGCTCGCGCCCGCTTTGCACTTTGTCGGGGTCGCTGTCCAAGGCCACGTAGGCAACGCCCTCGAGACGCAGCAAGTCCACCAAGTTGTGGCCACTACGGCCGTAACCGCAGACGATGACGTGGTGGTAGGTTTTCAAGGTGCGCTGGGCCATGCCCGTGAGGGCCAGCGATTGCTCCAGCCAGTCGGTGCTGACCCAGCGGGTGACGATGCGCTCGGCGTTCATGATCAGAAACGGTGTGGCAATCATGGACAGCACCATCGATGCCAAGATGGGGCTGACCCAGGCTACAGGCACCAAACCGTGGGTTTGACCCAGAGACAGCAGCACAAAACCAAACTCACCGGCTTGGGCCAAGTAAATGGCGGTGCGCAAGCTCACACCCGCTGCCCCACCCTGCATGCGTGCCAGCACAAACACCAGCGCGGCCTTGAGCAGCACGGGCAGCACGCTGAGCCCCAACACCCAGGCCCAGTTGTCGACCACCACCTCCCAGTCGAGCTTCATGCCGATGGTGATGAAAAACAAACCCAAGAGCACGTCGTGGAAGGGGCGCATGTCGGCCTCCACCTTGTGTTTGAAATCGGTTTCGGCAATCAACATGCCCGCCAAAAATGCGCCCATGGCCAGAGACAAACCGGCCCACTCGGTCAACCATGCCAGGCCCAGCGTGATCAACAACAAATTGAGCATGAACAGCTCGTCGCTTTTGCGCCGCGCCACCAAATACAACCATTGGCGCATCACCCGTGGCCCGCCCCACAGCAGCGCACCTACCAGCACGCTGGCTTTGAGCATGGCCACCGACAGCGCCTGCCACAGGTTGTGTTCGCCCATGTCGGCCAAGGCCGGGATCAGCACCAGCAAAGGCACCACAGCCAAGTCTTGGAACAACAACACGCCCATCACGCGCTGGCCGTGGGGCGACTCCAGCTCCACACGGTCCGCCATGAGCTTGACCACGATGGCCGTGCTCGACATGGCCAAGGCACTGCCCACGGCCAATGCAGTTTGCCAGCCAACATGCCAGGGCAGGGTGAGCTGGGCCATGCCCCACGCAATGCCCAGGTTCAGCAACAGGGTGCCCAGTAAGGTCAGCACCACTTGGCCCAGGCCTAGACCAAACACCACGTGGCGCATTTGATTGAGCTTGGGCAGGTTGAACTCCAAGCCGATCACGAACATCAAAAACACCACGCCAAATTCGGCCAAATGTGCCACCGCGCTGGAGTCTTTGGCCAAAGCCAAAGCGTTGGGTCCAATCAACAAGCCCGCCAACAGATAACCCAACATGGCCGGCAAATGCAGCAAGCGGCAGCCCACCACGCTGACGACTGCAGCGCAGAGGTAGAGCAGGGTGAGTTCGAGTGAGGACACTGGACAATGGTAGCAACCGCCCTGAGTTCAGAGGTGACAGGGTCTAGCCAGCCCAGCAATTTAAAATAGACGCCATGCCACACTCCCTCAAACCGAGCTTGCCGGGGCTCTTGCTGGCATCTGCCGGTGCCATCGCGTTCAGCGGCAAAGCCATCATCGTCAAACTGTCTTACCGCCATGGGGTGGATGCGGTCACCATCATCATGTACCGCATGCTGTTTGCCTTGCCGTTTTTCTTGCTGTTGGGTTGGTGGTCGGAGTGCCAAGCCCATGCAAAGGCCAACCCACTGACCCGCACAGACGCTGGGCGGATTGCGGCTTTGGGTTTTGTGGGCTACTACCTGTCGAGTTACTTGGACTTTCTGGGGCTGCAATACGTCACGGCCAGCTTGGAGCGTTTGATCTTGTACCTCAACCCCACCTTGGTGATGTTGATCAGTTGGTTGCTTTATAAAAAAACCATCCAACCCATCCGCATGCTGGCCATGGCGGTGAGCTACAGCGGTGTGTTGCTGGTGTTTGCGCATGAGTTGTCGTTTGCCGGCCCGGATGTCTTGTTGGGTGCTTTGTTGGTGTTTGCCAGCGCGCTCACGTATGCGATGTATTTGATTTATAGCGGTCAGTGGGTGCAGCGCATTGGCGCCATGCGTTTGGTGGGTTGGGCCACCAGCGTGGCGTGTGTGTGTTGCATCTTGCAGTTTGTGGTGTTGCGCCCGTGGTCTGCCGCCGATGTGCCGGTTGACGTGTTGTGGTTGGCCGCTTTGAACGCCTGTGTGTGCACGGTGGCCCCGGTGTTGATGGTGATGATGGCCATTGAGCGCATTGGCCCCGCACTGACGGCACAAACTGGCATGATTGGCCCCATGGCCACCGTCGCCTTGGGCGTGATGGTGTTGGATGAACCACTCAACTTGTGGATTGGTTCAGGCACCTTGCTGGTGTTGAGTGGTGTGTTTATCGTTTCTAGATATGGAGCAAAGTGATGGATTTAGGTCTCAAAGGTAAGTGGGCATTGGTGGGTGGCGCGAGCAAGGGCTTGGGGCTGGGTTGTGCACAATCGCTGGCGCGTGAAGGGGTGAATGTGGTGATCGTGGCGCGCGGCGCCGAGGCGCTGGAGGCGGCGGCGCTTGAGCTGCGCAAATTGGGCACCACCATCTTGACTGTGGCGATGGACATCACCACGTCTGAAGGGCGTGAAGCCATTTGGTCGGTGCCTGGTGGCCCTGGCAAAAACTTTGACATTGTGGTGACCAACGCCGGCGGTCCACCCCCAGGCGACTTTCGCAACTGGGCACGTGACGATTGGCTCAAAGCCTTGGACGCCAACATGTTGACCCCGATTGAGCTGATCAAAGCCACGGTGGACGGCATGGCCGAGCGTGGCTTTGGCCGCATTATCAACATCACCTCGGGCGCAGTGAAGGCGCCCATCGACGTGTTGGGCTTGTCCAACGGCGCGCGATCGGGGCTGACTGGGTTTGTGGCCGGGGTTGCACGTCAATCCAAATTGGCATCACGCAACGTCACCCTCAACAACTTGTTGCCGGGTGCCTACGACACCGACCGCATCCGCACCACCTTGAAGGGGGCGGCTGAGAAAACGGGCAAGTCGATCGAGGAAGTGGCCGATGCCCGCAAAAAAACCATCCCCAGCGGACGCTTTGGGCACCCCTCCGAGTTTGGCGACACCTGTGCGTTTTTGTGCTCGGCGCAAGCCAGCTACATCACGGGCCAAAACATCTTGACCGACGGCGGAGCCTACGCAGGCACGTTCTGATCAGACCCGTGTGCCGCTGACACAGCGCGTCTTGGCAATCAGGACGCGCTTTTTCATTGGCGCGAGGACACCCAAATACCGGCCACGATCAAGCCAAAGGCGACCAGGTGGTACCACGCGGGGAGCTCCCCCAGTGCCAACACAGACAGCAAGGCAGCAAACAAGGGTGTGAGGTTGGCAAAGAATCCCGCGATGTTGGGGCCGGCTTGTTGCACCCCCAGACCCCAGCAGCGGTAGGCCAGGATGGCGGGTCCAACCGCCACAAACACCAAGGCAGCGGCCAGTGGCCAGCCCCAGATGATGTGGGGGTCTGTGAAGGCCCATTCGCCGGCCGTGAACAGCCCGGACCACAGCATTCCCAAGGCAATTTGGGCCATCAAAAAATTGGCCCAGTCATTGCGCACTTCGCCCGGTTCGGTGGTTTGAGACAACAACCAGCTGTAACCGGCCCAAGAGGCCGTGGCCATCAGGACAAACACATCGCCCACCACCCATTGCACTTGCAGCAAGGCTTGCAAGTCGCCCCGTGAGAGCACTAGCAAGACGCCGCAGATGGACAGCAAGGCGCCCAACAATTGCCGCTTGCGGATGCTTTGTTGGAAGAAGATGGCACCAATCCCCAGCATGAACACAGGGTTGCTCGACGCCACCAGGGTCACGTTGATGGGGGTGGAGGTTTGCAGCGCCAAATACTGCAAGCTGTTGTAAAAACCCACCCCCAGCAAGGACAGCAGGGCATAGCGCTTCCAGTGCGACCACAAGGGGCTGCTGCGGCGCAACATGGAGTGGGTGAAGGGCAACAACAGCAAACCGGCCAAGATCCAGCGCACCAAGTTGAGGGTCATCGGCGGAATCATCTCGTGAATCATGCG
>CAITHK010000084.1 GCA_903892175.1 uncultured Burkholderiales bacterium
AAACCGAAGTCGAACTCACCACCGCACAAACCAGCTTGCAAGTCGCTGTTACACGGCTTGAGCAACTTTCGGGTGACGAACGCTTGGCTCTACGCGTGCCCAATGCCGTTTACCCCTTGGGCCTGTTAGACACGCAGGTGTTCAACAACCAATTGGCAGAAACCGATTGGCTCAAGGTCGCCAGCGAACACCCCGTGTCTGCCAAAGCCCGTATTGAAGTGCTGCAAATTCGTCGCCGCCTTGATGCCAAACAAGCCGAGGCCTATCCAGAAGTGTATGTGCGCGTTTACAAACCCGTTGGCACCATTCCCTCTAGCACCGATATGACCACCACCGCATTTTTAGGCATGCGCTATTCGCCAGGTGCAGGCTTTTCTAACTTTGTAGAAGCGCAAGCCATCGGCACTCGCATTGCGAGTTCAGAGCAAGCCGTTGAAGCCGCCATTCGCGAAATGCAGCAAACCCTGCAAAACGACCGAGAAGAGTTTGTCAACGCACGCTCGCGCATTGCAGCCCTCGAAAAATCGGTGGCCAGCTCGGCCTTGGTGCTTGAGTCATACCAGCGCCAATTTCAAGCAGGCCGCAAGCAGTGGCAAGACTTGCTCAACCAAGTGCGCGAGCTGGCACAAAACCAATACGCCTTAGCCGACGCGCAAGCCTCCATGGTTGGCTCTATGTACCGCCTCCAAATTCGCATGGGGCAAGACCCCAAATAAGTCACGTACCGTCATGAATACTTCCGCATCTGAATCAGCACAAGCATCTGTGCCTGAACCCACACCACTTCAACAATTCGCGTGGGCCATGCAACGCTTGGCACAAATGCAAGGCAGCAGCATTGACATGCTCAGCCTCAACGCCAGTGCGTCTGCGCTAGATCAGCCCTTGCCGCCCATCCAAACATTGCCGTTGGTGTGCCAACGCATGGGCCTGAACAAACCCAAGCTCGTCAAACAACCCGACCGTGTACATCTGCCTATGCTGTGTCACACCCCCGAGCTAGGCTGGGGCGTCGTAGTTGACCGCAACCCCTTGGGCTTGTGGGTGGTCATGACCCCCAAAGGGCCACAACCGGTAGAGGATGCCTACCTCAAAAACTCAGTCGCCATTCTTCGCCTCGGCCCCACCGTCGATTTGGGTTTTGGCTTTGGCTTCTTCGGCAAAAAAGACGACAAGCTCACCTTCTTCTCGCATGTGCAAGACGCGCTGCATTTGTATCGCCATGAATTGATCGAGGCTTGCGTGGCCTCGGCCTTCATCGGCTTTTTGGCTTTGGCCACATCGCTGTTTTCTATGCAGGTGTATGACCGCGTCATCCCCACGCGTAGCGAATACACCTTGGTCATTTTGAGCTTAGGTGTGCTGCTTAGCATCTTGATTGAGCTGGCCATGAAATACGCCCGCTCGCACATCATGGACTACGTCATCGTCGGGCTTGACAACCGTTTATCGCGCGAAATTTTCAATCGCTTGTTGCAGCTGCGCGTGGACCAAATCCCAGCATCTGTCGGTAGCTTGGCAGGGCAAATGCGTGGATATGAACAGGTGAGGGGGTTTTATACCGCCTCAACCTTGTTCACCCTCATCGACTTGCCGTTGGCCGTCATCTTCATCGTCGTCATCATGTTGGTCGCCAGTCCTTGGGTGGCGGTGGTGCCATTGATTTTTGGTGCCGTGGCTTTGT
>CAITHK010000085.1 GCA_903892175.1 uncultured Burkholderiales bacterium
CCACGTGCGCCAATGGGGCACACCCTCGCCCGACGCGCCCCCACTGGTGCTGGTGCACGGCTGGATGGACGTGGCGGCCTCCTTTCAGTTTGTGGTCGATGCCCTGAGCCAGGACCATTGGGTGATCGCCCCCGACTGGCGCGGTTTTGGCTTGACCGAGACCCCGGCCACTGACAACTTTTGGTTTCCCGACTACTTGGCAGACCTCGACTTCTTGCTGGACCACTACGTGGGCGACCAGCCTGTGCATTTGGTTGGCCACAGCATGGGCGGGCACATTGCCACCTTGTATGCGGGCGTACGCCCCGAGCGGGTGCGACGCCTGATCAACCTGGAAGGTTTTGGCATGCCAGCCTCGCGCTCGGCCCAAGCCCCCGGGCGCTACGCCAAATGGATGGACGAACTCAAAGGTTTGCAGCGCGGGGAGATGGAGCTCAAACCCTATGACAGCCTAGAAGCCGTGGCTCAGCGGCTGATCAAGACCAACCCACGCCTGGGCAGCGACCAAGCGCATTGGCTGGCACAGCATTGGGCCCGTGCCAACGCGCAAGGCGAGTGGCGCATCTTGGGACATGCCGGCCACAAAGTGGTCAATGCCCAGTTGTTTCGCGTCGACGAGGTGCAGGCCATCTACCAACGCATCAGCGCGCCCATGCTCTGCGTGGTCGCCAGCAGCGACAGCTTGGGCGGTTGGTGGAAGGGCAAATACACCCTGGAAGAGTTCAAGCTACGCATCGCGGTGGTGCCCCAAGTCACCCACGCCGTCATCCAGGATGCGGGGCACATGCTGCACCATGACCAGCCCCAGGCACTGGCCGAGTTGATTGAAAGTTTTTTGTAAAAGCGCTTGTTTGGGCCACGCCCTTGAACGTGAGAAAATCTGCGGTTTCTCAGAACCGTAAAGAAGACCCATCATGGAAGCAGAACGCATCAACCTCATTGGCACCACCCTCGCAGACCTGAGCGTGCGCACGGTTGATTTACGGAGGTATCTTTGACTTCGATGCCAAGTCAGAGCGCCTGAGGACCGTCAACGCCTCGCTGGAAGACCCCTCGGTCTGGAACGACCCCAAGAAAGCCCAAGAGTTGGGGCGTGAAAAGAAATCTCTCGACGACGTGGTCGTGACCTTGACACGCCTGACGCAAGAGCTGGCCGACAACACCGAGTTGTTTGAGATGAGCAAAGCCGACGGCGACGAAGACGGGCTCACCACCATCGAGACCGAAACCCAAGGCTTGGTGGCCGACATCGAGAAGCTCGAATTCCGCCGCATGTTCAGCAACGAGGCCGACCCTTGCAACGCCTTCTTAGACATCCAATCGGGCGCGGGCGGCACCGAGGCCTGCGACTGGGCCAGCATGCTGCTGCGCCAGTACCTCAAATACGCCGAACGCAAAGGCTTCAAAGCCACGGTCGAAGACGAATCCGCGGGTGACGTGGCCGGCATCAAAGGCGCCACCATCAAGATCGAGGGCGACTACGCCTTTGGCTTGCTGCGCACCGAAACCGGCGTGCACCGCTTGGTCCGCAAGTCGCCGTTTGACTCCTCGGGCGGACGCCACACCAGCTTTGCCAGCGTGTTTGTCTACCCCGAAATCGACGACTCGATCGAGATCGACATCAACCCCGCCGACGTGCGCACCGACACCTTCCGCGCCAGCGGTGCGGGCGGCCAGCACATCAACAAAACCGACTCGGCCGTGCGCTTGACCCACATCCCCACCGGCATCGTGGTCCAGTGCCAAGATGGCCGCAGCCAACACGGCAACAAAGACGTGGCCTGGAAGCGCCTGCGCTCGCGCTTGTACGACTTTGAAATGCGCAAGCGCCAAGAAGCCCAGCAAAAGCTCGAAGACACCAAGACCGATGTGGGATGGGGCCACCAAATTCGCAGCTACGTGCTCGACCAAAGCCGCATCAAAGACTTGCGCACCAACGTGGAAATCTCCAACACCCAAAAAGTGCTGGACGGCGACCTCGATGCATTCATCGAAGCCTCGCTCAAACAAGGTGTGTAAGGCAGCCAGCACTGGCTGCATGGACCCGCTTGACTACAATACACCCATATTTCAATAGAAGGTGACCCATATGAAAACCACCATTGAATTGTCGGATGTGCTGTTTCAGTCGGCCAAGGCCCATGCGCAACAACGCAAAACCACGCTCCGTGCGTTGATCGAAGAAGGCTTGGAGCAAGTCCTGCACAGCCATCAAAACCAAAAAGCCAACGCCTTTGAACTCAAAGACGCCAGTGTGCGGGGCAAAGCGCTCAGGCTGTCCGATCCCAACGCGTGGCAACAACTGGAACAAGACCACGTGTTGGCGCGCACCCTCAAACCGGTTGCCAAGCGCCCATGATTGCAGTGGACACCAACATCTTGGTGTACGCCCATCGGGCGGAAATGCCGTTTCATGCTGCCGCATATGCCTGCTTGAAGACCTTGGCTGAAGGGCGTGCTGCTTGGGGCATCCCCGTGAGTTGCCTGCATGAGTTTTTGGCCATCGTCACCAACGCCAAAGTGTTCAACCCGGCCAGTCGTCTGGATCAAGCGACAGCGCAAGTCGATGCTTGGCTGGCTTCTCCCCATGCACGGGTGCTGCACAGCGGCGCACAACACTGGCCCATTTTGTCGACACTGGCCGACAAAGCACGATTGCAAGGCGGTCAATTCCACGACGCTCGCATCGCCACCCTCTGCCTTGAAAACGGTGTGTCCTTGCTCTACACCGCCGACCGCGACTTTGGTCGCTTCAAAGATCTCAAAACAATCAACCCATTGGTCTAACCATGTCCCTCTCGCACACCTCCCCTCTTGTTCAGCGCGCCGACTACAGCGCACCTGCGTTTTGGATCGACACCGTTGACCTAACCTTTGACCTTGACGCGGTCAAAACCCGTGTGCTCAACAAGATGACCTTGCGCCGCAACCCCGACGTGGCGGCCGTGGCTCTGCGCTTGGACGGTGAAGACCTCAACCTGGCCCGCGTGCTGGTCAACGGCCAAGGCACATCGTTCAAGATGGACGGCAACCAGTTGGTCTTGGAAAACCTGCCCGAAGGACACGAGCCCTTTGCGTTGGAAATCTTCACCACGTGCAACCCCAGCAAGAACACCCAGCTGTCGGGCTTGTACGTCAGCAACGACTCGTTCTTCACCCAGTGCGAGGCCGAGGGCTTTCGCCGCATCACCTATTTCTTGGACCGCCCCGATGTGATGTCCAACTACAGCGTTACCCTGCGTGCCGACAAAAAGGCTTACCCGGTGCTCTTGAGCAACGGCAACTTGGTGGCCCAAGGCCCCTTGGAAGACGGCCGCCACTTTGCGCAGTGGGTCGACCCGCACAAAAAACCCTGTTACCTGTTTGCCTTGGTGGCCGGCCAGTTGGTCTGCCGCGAGCAACGCGTCACGGCACGCTCTGGCAAAGAACACCTGTTGCAGGTGTATGTGCGCGCGGGCGATTTGGACAAAACCGAACACGCCATGAACTCGCTGCGCGCGAGCATTGCTTGGGACGAAGCCCGCTTTGGGTTGAGCCTGGACTTGGAACGCTTCATGATCGTTGCCACCAGCGACTTCAACATGGGCGCGATGGAGAACAAGGGTCTCAACATCTTCAACACCAAGTTCGTGTTAGCCAACTCGGCCACCGCCACCGACACCGACTACGCCAACATCGAGAGCGTGGTGGGCCACGAATACTTCCACAA
>CAITHK010000086.1 GCA_903892175.1 uncultured Burkholderiales bacterium
ACGGCCCGCAAGGCCTGGAAGTGCTCATGACGCGGCGCGCCATGACCGCCAGTTTTGCACCGGGTGCCTATGTGTTTCCGGGTGGCGGCATCGACCCCGCCGATGCCCAAGCCCACGCCTTGGCCGCGCGTCGCAGCACGCAAAGAGATGGTCTGTTGACCCAAGCCGTGGCGGCCATTCGCGAAAGCTTTGAAGAACTGGGCATCTTGCTGGCGCGCCATGCCGATGGCCGCATGGCCGACGACCTTGACATCGCCGCACTGAACCGCCACGCCCCCGCAGCAGACTTTGCACCCCAGTGTCAACAACGCGGCCTCACCCTGGCCGCTGACCAGGTGTTTCTGCTGGCCCATTGGGTCACCGACCGCGACTTGCCGCGCCGCTTTGACGTGCCGTTTTTGGTGGCCCGCATGCCCGAGAGTCAAACGCCGGTGGCTGACGACAAAGAACAATTCGAACCGGTGTGGGTGCGCCCCGGCGACGCCTTGAGTCGCCATGCCACGGGCGACTTCTTCATCATCTTTCCCACCATCCGCACGCTCGAGCGTTTGCAGCACTTTGCCGATACCAACAGCGTGTTGGCCGCTTGCGCCAGCGAGCAGCCTTGGTTCACCAGTTGCCCCCGGGCGGGCTGGTTGGCCGGCAAAGAGTCGCGCCACATGGAGCACGAGTCACCCTTTGGCGAACTGGCCTTGACCAGCCCCGACGGCCAAATCGTGCACCACCTCGACTGGCAAACCGACCAAGCCGTGTGGCTGCTGAAAAACGTGCAACGCCTGACCGCCCCCAACCCCGGCGTCATGACCGGCCCTGGCACCAACAGCTATTTGGTGGGCGACCCCGACACGGGGTTCATCGCCATCGACCCTGGCCCTGCCGACCTGGAGCACCTAGACCGCTTGTGGCGTGCCGCAGGCGGCAACATTCGGCTCATCGTGTGCACCCATTCCCACCCCGACCACTCACCCGGCGCTGCCCCGCTGCAAGCCCTGTGCGAGCAGCACGGCCACCGCCCGCCCGTGTTGGGCTTGACCTCCGCCCCCACGGCACGTGCAAACAGCCAATTCACCCCCGATCGCGAACTGCAAGATGGAGAACTGCTGGTGCTGAACAGCGGAGACACCACCCACACCTTGCGCGTGCTGCACACCCCCGGCCACGCGGCCAACCACCTGTGCTTGGTGCTCGAAGAAGACGGCTTGTTGTTCAGCGGCGACCATGTGCTCAACGGCAGCACCACCGTGGTGGACCCGCCCGACGGCCACATGAACGACTACATGAACTCGCTCGACAAGTTGCTGGCGGCGTGCGAACAAGACCGCATTGAGTTCATCTTGCCCGCGCACGGCTACGTGCTGGGCAATCTGTGGGACCAACCCCACGACGCCCGCGCCTGCATTGCCCACCTCAAAGCCCACCGCCTCAAGCGTGAGACCAAAATTTTGGGCGTGATGCAACAGCACCCTGACGGCAGCATGGACGACTGGGTGCAACTTGCCTACGACGATGTGCCACCGCGTTTGTGGCCCGTGGCCATGCGCTCGTTGCTGGCGCATGTGGCGCGAATCCGTAGCCTGAATTGATTCCAATATGTTAGCGTTTACGCTAACATTCTTGGATGCTGTTTGAAATTTAGTATTTCCACGAGCTCGTGCTCGCAGACATTGAATCATGGCCCGTCGACGTGCTGACTGACCATGCGCGTCCTACCTTGTTGCTCTCAGAGCATGGTCCAAGTTTGCGAATGCCCCACTCACGGACTTTCGGTGACGGACTGTTTGAACTACGTCCACATGGGCGCTCAGGTATCGGCAGGGCGTTTTACTGTTTTGTTGTCGGTAAACGCATTGTGATCCTGCACGCCTTCATCAAGAAGACCCAACAAACACCTGAAAGAGATCTCAAGTTGGCTCGCAAACGCCTCAAGGAACTACAACATGGCTGAACTTAAATACCAACCCGTGACCCACGATCACACGTCTTTCATAGCCAAAGCCCAAAAGCGTAAAGGATTCACCGAAGCCTATGAGGCACTTGAGTTGGAATACCAACTCACACATCAAATGCTCAAGGCTCGCGCACGTGCCAAGCTGACGCAGGACGCGGTGGCCGAAAAAATGGGCACAACCAAAAGTGCCATCTCACGACTCGAATCTGCCAATAAACACGCGCCATCCCTGGCGACCCTCAAACGCTATGCACAGGCCGTGGGCTGTGAATTGCAAGTTAAATTGATTCCTCAAAAAACAGTCTCTTCAGCTTGAACTG
>CAITHK010000087.1 GCA_903892175.1 uncultured Burkholderiales bacterium
AGCGGGTGGCCTTTTCGGCATCGGCAAAGAACAACTCGTAGAAGTCGCCCATGCGGTAGAACAACAGCGTGTCGGGGTACTCGGCCTTGAGGCCGAAGTACTGCTGCATCATGGGGGTGTGCGCAGACAAATCAGACATGGCAGCGGTCCAGCGTGAAGCTCTGGGTGAGCCCGCCTCAAAGCGGCGCGTCGTTCTCGCCTTGCGACGAGAGGCTCAAGGTCTTGGCCGACTCGCTCACCGCACGCTTGTCGTCGGCGCTGGCGAACTTGGAGTACTTGCTCAGCAAGGGGACCAATTGGGCATAAATGCGGGGGCTGGCGGCCATGCACTCGCGTTGTTCCAAAAAGTTGGCGTCGCCCGTGAAGTTGCCCACCAAACCACCGGCTTCGGTGATCAGCAAAGCACCGGCCGCCATGTCCCAGGGTTGCAGGCCCAGTTCAAAGAAACCATCGCTGAAGCCTGCGGCCACATAGGCCAGGTCGAGTGCGGCAGCACCTGGGCGGCGCAGGCCAGCGGTGCGTTGCATCACGTCGCCCATCAGGCGCAGGTATTTGTCAAAGTCGTCCTCGGGACGGAACGGAAAACCGGTGGACAGCAAGCACTCGTCCAAGCGGGTGCGTTTGCTCACGCGGATGCGGCGTTCGTTCATGAACGCGCCGCGCCCTTTGGTGGCGGTGAACAAGTCGTTGCGGCTGGGGTCGTACACCACGGCTTGTTCCAGCTTGCCACGCACTTGCAGGGCAATGCTCACGCAATAGACAGGAAAACCGTGGATGAAGTTGGTGGTGCCGTCCAGCGGGTCGATGATCCAGATGTGGTCTGCCTTGGGGTTGCCGTGTTCTGAGCCAGACTCTTCGGCCAAGATACCGTGGTCGGGGTAGGCGGTCAGCAGGGTGTCGATGATGGCGCGTTCACTGGCGTGGTCGACTTCGGTGACAAAGTCATTGACTTGCTTTTGCGAAATGCGAACAGCCTCCACGTCCAGCGCAGCGCGGTTGATGATGGCACCAGCGGCGCGTGCGGCCTTGATGGCCACGTTGATCATGGGGTGGAGTGTGGACGACATGGATTGTGTGAAGAGCTGACCCGGCAAAGGGTCGAATGAACAGACCCGACGATGCAGGGGGGCGACAATAGGCCAGATTTTACGCCCCTAGCCACGCACATTGCCCATGGACACCCGCTTCATTCTTTTAAACACCAGCCATGCCGGCAACGTGGGGGCGACTGCACGCGCCATGAAGGTCATGGGCTTCACCGATTTGGTGTTGGTCGCTCCCCGTTGGGACAACGTGCTGCGTCGTGAGGAAACCATCCAACGCGCCAGCGGTGCCTTGGACGTTTTGAACAACGCGCGCATCGTCGCCACCCTCGATGAGGCGCTCGATGGCATCAGCCACCTGTGTGCCACCGCCATGACGCCGCGTGACTTTGGCCCGCCCACCCTGGACCCGCGCAGCCACTTCGCCGACCTGGCCGCGTCGCATGCACAAACACCTCAGCAAGGCGTGGCGTTTTTGTTTGGCTCGGAGCGCTTTGGCATGCGCAACGAAGACGTGTACCGTTGCCACACTTGCTTGAGCATTCCCACCGACCCCAAGTTCGGCTCCCTCAACTTGGGTGCTGCGGTGCAGGTGCTGGCCTACGAGTGGCGCATGGCCTTGGGAGGTTTTGCCGTGCAAGAGGCCGTGCCCTTAAGCGAACTGGCAGACGCGGCACAAGTGAGCGGCTTGCTCGACCACTGGCAGCAAGCTTTGACGGTCATTGGGTTTTTAGACCCCGAGTCACCCAAGAAATTGATGCCGCGCTTGAACCAGTTGTTCAACCGTGCGCAACTGACACAAGAAGAAATCCACATCTTGCGTGGTGTCGCCAAAGCCATGGCGCAAGCAGGTGGCGACAAACGATAGACTCACCGCTTATGTTTTCACGCCTTCGCTCTGACGTTCAATGCATCCTCGACCGCGACCCCGCTGCGCGCAGCCGTTGGGAGGTGCTCACCTGCTACCCCGGTTTGCATGCCTTGGTGCTGCACCGCTTGGCCCATGCCTGCTGGGGCTGGGGTTTGCGTTGGTTGGGGCGTTTCATTTCGCATCTGTCACGCTGGTTGACCGGCATTGAAATTCACCCGGCCGCCAAGATTGGCGAGCGCGTGTTTTTTGACCACGCCATGGGCGTGGTGGTGGGCGAGACCGCCGAGATTGGTGACGGTTGCACCATTTACCAAGGCGTGACCTTGGGAGGCACCTCGCTTTACAAAGGCACCAAGCGTCACCCCACCTTGGGCCGCGATGTAGTGATTGGCGCAGGTGCCAAAGTGTTGGGGGGCTTCACCGTGGGCGATGGCGCCAAGGTGGGCAGCAACGCCGTGGTGACCAAGCCTGTGCCTGCGGGGGCCACAGCCGTGGGCAACCCGGCACGCATCATCCAGGCCGAGTCGGATGCCAAGCGCGAAGAGGCGGCGTCGAAAATGGGTTTTTCTGCCTATGGGGTGACGCAAAACGACGACCCCTTGAGCCAGGCCATGCGCGGGCTGATCGACAGCGCAGCAGGCCAAGAGCACCAAATTGCCTTGCTCTGGCAAGCCATTGAAAAACTCTCAACCTCTCAAGCCTCGCCACAAGACTGTGTGCCCAGTGACGCGGCGCGTCTGGAGCACTTTGAAGCGGCGCGCATCAACCAGTTGCTGGACTGACGCAGGGTCGGGTTTTACACCCGCTTGGACTTGATCGCCGTTTTAGGCCGCCAGCCTTTGCAAAACGCATCCCGCGTTTCCATGTACGGGCCACCAATCAGGTCAATGCAATACGGTACAGCAGCAAAGATGCCGTCTACCAATTGCTTGCCTTCGGCGTCTTTCAGGCCCCCCAAGGTTTCTTGGATCGACTTGGGCTGACCAGGCAAGTTGATGATCAGGCTTTGGCCCCGAATCACCGCCACTTGGCGTGACAAGATGGCCGTCGGCACAAATCGCAAGCTGATCTGGCGCATCTGCTCGCCAAAGCCCGGCATTTCTTTGTCGGCCACGGCCAAGGTGGCTTCGGGTGTCACATCGCGCAAAGCCGGGCCGGTGCCACCGGTGGTCAGCACCAAAGCACAGCCTGCATCGACCAGCTCAATCAAGGTTTGGCTGATGGTGGCTTGTTCGTCTGGGATCAGCCGTGCGTGGTAGTCGATGGGGTTGTACAAGGCCTGGCCCAACCAGTCGCGCAACGCGGGCAGGCCTTTGTCTTCGTAGGTGCCGCTGGACGCGCGGTCGCTGATCGAGACGATGCCCACCTTCAGGGTGTCGCAGCGTGCATCGGGTGTGGGCAGGGCAGTTTCGGTCATGGCTTGTACACCTCGCTGTCATCTTCTTCGGGCGTGCGGGCCGCGTCTTCGGCCTCGCTCAGGGTGGTTTTGACGAGTTGAAAAATGTCACGGTAAGCGCGCCCCTGGCGTGGCAGCAGGCCTTTGGCCACATCGGCTTTGGAGGTGGTGTCGTCTTTGCGAGCTTGGCGCACCAGCGCGCGCAACTGTTGGCTGTCGGTGCTGGGGTGGGCCAGCATCCACTCCGACACCGCGTTGTCGTCTTGAATCAAACGGTCACGCCAGTGCTCGGCCAGGTGCAGCGCCAAGGTGTCGCGGGTGCTGCCCATGCGCTGCTCGTTGAGGGTGTCGCGCATGGCGGCCACCGCGTCTTCGCTGAGCTTGCGCATGAGCTTGCCCACATACTGCATTTGACGGCGCTTGCCTTCAAAGTTGGTGATGCGCCGGGCTTCGGCCATGGCTTCGCGCAGTTGGTCGTTCAAATGCCCTTGGGTTTGGAGTCGATCCAACAGGTCGATGCGCAAAGTCAGCAGTTCCACCCCGAGGTCTTGCCGCTCATCGCTTTCGCGTTTTTTATCGGTGCGGCTGGCACTGTCGGTGCCTTTGAGTTCGCGTTTGAGTTCCAGGTCGAGTTCGCTGCCTTCGGCCACAAATTGGCCGCGAACGAAGTAACCTTTTTTGGGTTTGCGTGACATAAAAAGAGGGGGGTCCAAAGCGGTCGGCTTGCCCTTCAACACAAAGGGAAACACAGTGGCAAGTATCATAGCCCTCGATATGAGCAAAGCCACCCCCACACCCTCCCGCGCCTCTTTGAGCACCACCCAACCCACGCGCCAAGGCTTCAGCTACAGCCGAGACCAGTTTGAAGAATTGGTCGATCTGGCTCTGGGGCACGCCAAAAAGCTCGGGGCCACCGATGCGGGTGCTGAGGCCTCTGAGGGCAGCGGTTTGAGCGTGTCCGTGCGCAAGGGCGAACTGGAAAACGTGGAGCGCAACCGCGACAAATCGCTCGGCGTCACCGTCTATGTGGGCCATCGCCGTGGCAATGCCAGCACCTCTGACTTCTCCAAAGCGGCGATAGAGCGCACCGTGCAAGCGGCCTACGACATTGCGCGTTTCACGGCCGAAGACCCCATGGCGGGCTTGCCCGACGAACAAGACATTGCCAAACACCACCCCGAGTTGGATTTGTTTCACCCCTGGGCCATCACCAGCGAAGAGGCCGCTCAGTTGGCCCTACGCTGTGAAGATGCCGCCATGCGCACCAGCAAACGCATCACCAACAGCGAAGGCGCTGCGGTGTCGGCCCAGCAAAGCCATTTCTTCAGTGCCCACACCCACGGGTTTCGCGGCGGCTACGCCAGTTCGCGCCACAGCCTGTCGGTATCACCCATCGCAGGCAAGGGCAGCAACATGCAGCGCGACGCTTGGTACACCTCCATGCGCTCGGCCGACCAGTTGTCGTCGCCCGAAGCCGTGGGTCGCTACGCAGCCGAGCGTGCCTTGAGCCGCTTGAAGTCGCGCAAGATCGCCACCACCCAATGTGCCGTGTTGTTTGAGTCGCCTGTGGCGGCGGGCTTGTTGGGAGGATTTGTGCAGGCCGTCAGCGGCGGCTCGCTTTACCGCAAAAGCACCTTCTTGCTCGACTCGCTGGGCAAGCGCGTGTTCCCCAAACACATCGACATCTTGGAAGACCCCCATGAGTTGCGTGGCAAAGGCAGCTCGCCGTTTGATGACGAAGGCGTCACCACCCGGGCCCGCCGCGTGGTCGATGCGGGGCGTGTGCAAGGCTATTTCTTGAGCACTTATTCGGGCCGCAAACTCGGCATGCCCACCACCGGCAACGCGGGGGGCTCGCACAACCTGGTCATGCAGTCGCGGCTCACACAGGCCGGCGACGACCTCGATGCCATGCTCAAAAAGCTGGGGACTGGCTTGTTTGTGACCGAGATGATGGGCCAAGGCGTCAACTACGTCACCGGCGACTACTCGCGCGGTGCCAGTGGTTTTTGGGTGGAGAACGGGCAAATTGCCTTTCCGGTGCAAGAAATCACCATCGCGGGCAACCTCAAAGACATGTTCCAGGGCATCCAGGCCATTGGATCGGACGTCTACACCATGGGTGCCAAGACCATTGGCTCGGTCTTGATCAACCGCATGAAAATCGCGGGAAGTTGAGCTGATTGCCTCTTACATCACCCACCTCAGGCGCAGGGGTGGGCTGACAACGCGCACTTCAGGGCACCAAGCTCCGCCATAGCTTGCCACTTGAACGCAAACGTTTGACATGACCGGTCTCTTTGCAAGACCGGTTTTTTTTCGCCTTTTAGTTATCAAACCTGAGCTGCCTGACCCAGCGGACAGGCCGGCTGGTTGTGTGCGCTGCTGAAAATCGATGCAAAAACTTGTTGATTTAAATGTTTTAAGTAAATTTATGATTAAAGTAATAAAATCATAAAAAAAATATAAAAACAACATTCAATGATGTTTTTGGTGTTTTTGAAGAGGCAGTCCAACCGAGAACAGATCTAGATCTGGTCGCTCATTTTTTGAAATTTCATGGCATGTCTGAAGCATCACGCCCCCCAGAAAAGAACATTGCCGTGATGGCGTCTTCAGCTGATGAAACGGTGAAGTTCACTTCGTGGGCCTTGTCCAAGGACGGTTCATGGTTACCAGGTGCTGCGCCAGCACCGTCGCAAGAGCGCATTGCAATTGGCACCTTGGCCAGTCAAGCCACTCGGTTGAATACACAGCCCGAAATTTCTCAC
This sequence comes from uncultured Burkholderiales bacterium, assembly GCA_903892175.1. GTDB lineage: Bacteria > Pseudomonadota > Gammaproteobacteria > Burkholderiales > Burkholderiaceae_C > Limnohabitans. The sequence goes on from CAITHK010000087.1 coordinate 6,082, forward strand.
GCTGCGGTCGCACCGCAAGTTCAAGCCAAGTCCCCGGACAAAACCGCAAAAATCAGCCATCGTCAAGACCAGGACGACCTCATCGTCACCACCCCAGGGGGAGATGAGTTGGGGCTGCAAAATTTTGACCCATACGCGCAATCCTCCAGCCCTGTCTTGTGGAGTTTCAACCCGCCCGGTGATCAGGCGCAGGTGTTGGTTGCCCAATTGGAGTCGGTATCGGTTGGTGATGCTTCGGCCACGTCTTCAGCCAAGCTTCCCATCCAAGACGTGAACCTTACAACAGGTGCGCAAGAAGAAAAAGACGATGACAAGTTTTGGTTGTTGACTTTTTGGGGTGGAACCTTGGTTGGGGTTTTGCCGCTGCTCGTGTTGTCAGGTGGGTTTTCGGGCGGCAGTCCGAATGCAGGTGTCATCAACGTGTCACCCCCCAACGCACCCAGCATCACAAGCCTGACCGACGACGTAGGCAGCATCACCGGCGTGGTGGCCAGTGGTGGGCGCAGCGACGACACGCAACTGGTGGTGCGGGTGAGTTTGACGGGCACCGGTGCGGTCGCCAACGATAGCGTGCAGCTGTTCGACAACACCAGCGCGATTGCAGGTGCAGTCACCCTCAGTGCCACCAACATCACCAACGGGTGGGTGGACATCAGCACCAACACG
>CAITHK010000088.1 GCA_903892175.1 uncultured Burkholderiales bacterium
GGTTGCGGCTCATCCTTGGCCATCACCCGCATGGGCACCGGCGTCAAGGGGTAGCGAAACACCACCCGGGAATAGACGGAATTGGCTTTTTCTGCGCCGGGCACCACGGCCAAGCGCAGGCTGTAATCACGCTTGGTGGTTTGGATTTCGAGGTTGTTCGCTGTGGCACCGGTGCGCGGGTTGATCCATATTTGGTTGGTGCCCACCTCGGATTTGATGCACCACTCTTGGCCTGCTTTGTCACAGTTGCTTGGAAAGCCCGGCTCAGATCGAACGATCGTCTCATCTGAGTTAAAGATCACCCGGGTCATCACCCCCAAGGCGACAGCGATCTCGACCACATCATCGGTTTTGTAGTCTGCAAACCGCACGCGACCATCGGCTTGGCTCTGCGTTGGCACTTGGCCGGCCTGCACCAAGCCCAGCCACACAGTTGCAAGCGTTGCGACAGCGATGAGGGCTTGGGGTCTGTGCATCATCATCTGGCGCCGATCTCTGGCGTGGCACGGTAAGCGGTGACCGTGAACCCCAAGGGGTTGATCAACAGGTCGCGCACGTCCCAACCGGTGATGGGTTTCCACTCAAAGGCCACATCGGCCAGATAGGTTTGGGTCTTCTCAGCCTGCCTGAGCCCCACACGCCAGGTCGTTTTTTCAAACCGTACCGTGCCTCGCCCACTCGCTCCCGGGGTGGGCTCTGCACTGATGATGTGCACGCGTTCTTCCACGGCATCCAACAGCCGGGTGGATTTGTTGTTCGGTCCCTCATAGACGGACGAATAGTCACTCCCCACCGTGGGCGCACTCAAGGCCATGGTGAGGTCGTAGTCTTCTTGCAGCAGCTTGTACAAATAACTTTCACGGGCCCTCACATACCGAGCCAACCAATAGCGCGCATTCACGTCGTCGTTGCTCAGGGTGCGGCTGTCGACCACACTCACCACTTGCGTGACCCCGGTGTCTTTGTCGATGTAGATCAGGTGTGGCACCACCTGCTTGAGCGGCGTCATGACCACCACGGCGGTCACGGCGATCAACGCGATGGTGGTTGCTGCCGCTGCAATGGCCCACGCCCTGCGCTCGCTTTGTGCCGCGCGGTGCGCCAACACCGCCTCAAAAGACCGGCCGGGTGTTTTTTTCAAGTCATCGTTCAAAGACATGGGGGTTCACTCAAGGGGTACATCACGCAGGTGGGTCAGAGTCTTAGCGGCCAATGGCTCCTTGGGGCAGGCTCAAATTTCTCAGGCGGTTTGCGCGCAGCTCCTCGTCTCTTTGTTGGCGTTGCAGCATCAACAGCTGGCTCAAGAGCTCAACCTCCTTGCTCTCGTTCGTCGCCATCACCTGCTCGGCTTGGATGCGCGCGGACAGTTCTGCGATGCCTTTTGCATCGGTGGTTTGGTTGATGGTGGCCATCAGGGCTTGAATTTGGGCGTTGCGGGTTTGGCTGGCTTTGAGCAAGTTGGTGAGTTGCTGGGTGGTGGTTTGCAGCACTTCTTGTCGGTTGGCCGCGCCATTGATTTGCTGCTGGATGTCCGTGCTCAGGATCGGCGCTGTGATGGTGTTGTTGGTCAGACCTAAGTTGCGCGTGCCACTGATGTTGGCGATTTGCTGTGCTTGGTTTTCTATTTGCTGGATTTGGTTCACGTACTGCTGGTACATCTGTTGGTACTGCTTTTCCCATGCCAGCAGTTGCTGCATCGCCGCCAAGACGTTGGCCGCGTCATAGGTGGGGATGCCTTGGGCAAATGTTGAAGCGCTCAACGAGAGCGCCGCCGTCACCATCCATGCTTTGAACTTCATGATGAGCCCCTTTTTTGGCGATCCAGTGCGCGCAAGATGTTGCCGACCACACGCCCTGAGTTGTAGGGCGTTCTGCCCAGTGCACGGCCTGCTTGGTACGCGAGAGTTGGCTTTTGTGAAACACTGTTCGTTTGTGCCGACGCAGCGCCGGATTGGCTGGATGTGCCGGGATCTGTTTTGTCTTTGGTCAAGGTGCTGATCAATTTCTCGGTCAGCTTTCCGGCCATCCCCTTGCCGTCCATGGCCACGCCGCCGCCTGCGAGCTGCGCACCCAATTGGGAGGTGTGCAGGGCTGTGAATCCCAATCCAATCGAAGCAATCAACAGCGCAAAGGCGTCGGAGATGACGGAGACATCGCCTTTGGGTCCGTTCCTCACCGCCGTGATTAAAAACTCCCTGAAGATCATTGGAAGCACACTGCAAATGGCCGCCACCAAGACCAGCGTCATGACAAATCCAATCAGGGCTGCCAGCCACGATTCAAAATACTTCACGGTGGTCGGAAAAATAGCCAACAGCACAAAGACAGGACCGATGCCCAGCATCAAACTCATGCCCACCTTGGCCAAAATCACGGGGATCAAGCACAGCACCGTGATGATCAGCTGAGAGAGAATGACCAGCAAAAATGCAACGGTGTACAAAGGGTCAGGTACCCCCCACCAATTTTCGTTGCCCGTGGCCAAACTCAGGTACACCGCGTCGTAGGGCACGCAATCGGGTCTGGGGGGTAAGACGACGCA
>CAITHK010000089.1 GCA_903892175.1 uncultured Burkholderiales bacterium
AAAAAGCGAGGCCATGGCCTCGCTTTTTTCTTGATGCAGCGACCACTTATTGCGGCTGGAACCCACTGTCTTTGATCAGCTTGGCCCACACCTGGGTGTACGCACGCTCTCGCTGCGCCAACTGCTGCGAGTTCATGTAGCCCACGGTCAAGCCCATTTTGGTGAGGTGGTCGTTGACATCGGGCATAGCCAACACTTTGGCCAACGCCTGACCGACGTGGTCGATGGTGGCTTTGGGCGTGCCAGCAGGGGCGAAGATGCCGTAGTAGGGCAAATCATCCAAACCACCCAAGCCCAGCTCGGTGAAAGTGGGCACGTCAGGCAAGGCCGCTTGGCGCTTACCGCCAAGAACCGCCACGATGCGGACTTTGCCGGCTTTGTGGTTCTCTATGAAGTCGGGCACCGAGCCGACACCGGCCGCAATTTGGTTGCCCAACATGTCGGCCATCATGGGCGCGCTGCCACGGTAGGGGGCAGAGACCAAGTCGAGTTTGTATTTCTCACCCACCACTTTGACCAGAAACTCGGGAGTGGAAGCAGGTGCAGGGATGCCCACTGCGCCTTTGCCGCCAGCTTGCGCTTTGACCCAGGCCACATACTCGTTGAACGACTTGGCCGGTGTGCCCCCCGACACCGCAAATGCGTTGACGAAGGTGGCAAAGCCGGCCACGGGCACAAAATCTTGGGCCGAGTCAAAGCCGGGGTTTTTGACCACCAAGGGCAGGATGGAAATGGTGTGGTCGTGCGAGAGGAAAAGCACCGTGCCATCGGCAGGCGACGCTTTGAGCGCTTGGGCCGCCAGTTGTCCGCCAGCGCCAGGTTTGTTCTCGACCACCACGGCCACACCCAATTCGTCTTTGAGTTTTTCCGCCAAGGTACGCGCCACTGCATCGGTGCCGCCGCCCGGTGGAAAACCGACCATGAGCTTGATGGGCTTGGTGGCTTGTGCAGCGGCCAAGCCGCACGACACAACCAGTGCCAAAGCAGCCAAAGGACGCAAAACTTGGGTAAGGACCGATCGACGAGACGCAAACATGTGACAACTCCTCAGAAGCAATGACAGTGAGTGGAAATGAAGATGACGCGAAGCGAGATTACACGATGGGCGGCTCTTGTGGTGACGGGCCATCCGGGCTTTGCGCATGATCAGGATCTTGGCCGAACTCGCCTTCAGGCGAGTTTTTACGCGCTTCGCGGTCCTTGAGCTTTTCTTCTTTTTTCTTTTTCTTGGCCAATTCGCGTTGACGTTTTTCGTAGTTGTAGTTGGGGGTGGCCATGGTTATTTTTTCTCCAGAGGCGGTTTGCAGTCGAAACAAAAAAAGGCCAGCGTGCCCGCAAAGCGGCGTTGACTGCCCAGACGGCGCGGCTTGTGCACACCGCACTTCATGCAAGACATGGTTTCACCCACCTTGCCCATGCCGATGAAGGGCGAGCCATTCTCACGGCTGGTGAAGCGCAAACCGCTGTCATCGACTTGGTTTTTTCCATTTTTGGTCGCCATCTGCTTCCTAGGGGTTGGGGAGAAACTGGCTGCGGTTCAAGGCAACAAGTCCAATGCCCGCACATAGGCGGGGTGGGTCATCAGCGCGTCCCAGGCTAGCGGCGAATGGGTGGGTAAGAGCGATTGTCGGCGTTGTTCGCTGGCGTCACTGGCCTGCCAGCGGTTTTTCAGCAAACCTTCGGTCAGCTCATCCAGGGTGTCGTCCAAGGCCCGGCCCGGGTCTGGCGCTTGCGCCAGACTTTGGTTGCACAACAGCACCAAGTCACAGCCTGCATTGAGCGCGGCCATGGCGGCTTGGGCAAAGCTGACCTCGCGACCTTGGATGCGACGCGCGCCGGCCATGGACAAGTCGTCGCTGAAGATGGCCCCGTTGAAATGCAGTTGGCCGCGCAAGATGTCTTGCAGCCAGCGCGGCGAGAAGCCTGCAGGCAAGGCATCCACCTTGGGATAGATCACATGGGCCGGCATCACGCTGCTGAGGGTGGTGCTGAGCCAGCTGTAGGGCAAGGCGCAGTCGTTGAGCACGGCTTTGAGACTGCGTTTGTCGACCGGAATGTCCACATGTGAGTCGGCTTTGACAAAACCATGTCCGGGAAAGTGTTTGCCGCAGTTGGCCATGCCAGCCAACAACAGACCGTGCATCAGACTTTTGGCCAAGGCGGCGACCACGCGTGGGTCACGGTGGAACGCGCGGTCGCCAATGACGCCGCTCTCGCCGTGGTCAAGGTCCAGCACCGGGGTGAAGCTGAAGTCGACGCCACAAGCGCGCAGTTCACTGGCCAGCACATAGCCGCAAGCCGTGGCCGCGTCCATGGCAGCCAAGGCTCCACTGCCGTGGTGGAATTCGCCACTGACGCCTTTGGCGTCTTTCATCCAGCGTTCGCCCAAAGCCCGCATGGGTGGGAGATGGGTGAAGCCGTCGGTGCGAAAGCGCTGCACGCGCCCGCCTTCGTGGTCCACGCAAATGAGCACATCTTGCCGCACGGCCTTGATGTCGGCGCACAAGGCCGTGAGCTGCGCACGGCTGCGCCAGTTGCGGCCAAACAAGATGATGCCGCCTGTCAGCGGATGCGCCAGCCGCTGGCGATCGACCGCTGTGAGCTCGGTGCCGGCGATGTCAAGAATGAGGGGGGCGTGATGGGACATGGACAACTTATTCTTTTTCAACAATGACAAAGCTGGTGGCGTAGTCGGACTCGTCGCTCACACTGACCTGCGCTGTCAGGCCACGCGCGTCACACCAGTCTTTGAGCACGCCATGGAGCACGATCACGGGCTGGCCGCTGGGCAGTTTGGCGACTTCGCACAAACGCCAGGTCATGGGCATGCGCATGCCCAGACCGATGGCTTTGCTGAAGGCCTCTTTGGCCGAGAAACGGGTGGCCACGTAGCGCACGCCCCGCTCGGGCCAACGCTGGCTGCGACTGCGCCAAGTGGCCAACTCGTTGTCGCTCAATACTTTTTGGGCGAAGCGTTCACCATGCTTTTCCAAGGACGCACGGATGCGCCGAATGTCGCAAATGTCGGTGCCAATGCCGTAGATCATGCGGGCATGCACGCGAGGTAAGCGCGCACGGTGTCGGTGTAACCCATCTCCAAGGCGTCGGCCACCAAGGCATGGCCAATAGAGACCTCTTGCACGCCAGGCACGGCGCGCAAAAAGGCACCTAAGTTGTCACGGTTCAAGTCATGTCCTGCATTGACGCCCAAGCCCACTGCCAAGGCCGCTTGTGCGGTGGCTTCAAAAGCGGCCAAGACGCTCGCTTGGCGGGGGGTGCCAAAGGCGCTGGCATAGCTTTCGGTGTACAGCTCCACCCGGTCGGCTCCCACCGCTTTGGCGGCGGCCATGGCGTCAGGCACAGGGTCCATGAACAAGCTCACACGCGCGCCCCAGGCTTTGGCTTGGGCAATCAAGGGGTTCAAACGCGCAGCGTCTTGTGGGAAATTCCAACCGTGGTCGCTGGTGAATTGACCTTCGCTGTCGGGCACAAACGTCACCTGGTGGGGGCGCACGAGTTGCACAAAGTCCATCAGGTTGTGCAAGGGGTTGCCTTCGATGTTGAATTCGCGATCCGGCCAGGCCTTGAGCAAGTCCGCCAAGGCATGCACGTCATCGGAACGAATGTGGCGCTCATCCGGGCGCGGATGCACGGTGATGCCCGCAGCGCCCGCTTGCAAGCACAGGGTGGCCGCACGGGTGACACTGGGTATGCCCAGATGGCGCGTGTTGCGCACCAAGGCCACTTTGTTGAGGTTGACCGACAAGGCGGTTCGGGTATGGGGCTGGGACATGGGATCAAAAACCTTGAAGGTCCACCATCATCTGCCGGGTGCGCAGGGTGTGGACCCCGCAATGGTAGTGCAGCAAGGCGCGCAGTTGGCCTTGCAAAGCATTGCGTTGCTCAGGGGGCAGCTCGGCACAGACACGCAAGGTGGCGCTCATGGGGCTATCGGCGTCCAAGCTGGCATCGAGCAGTTGCCACACCGAGCCCGCCAGACCCGTCCGGTCTTGCGGACTGTGGCTGCGCAAGCCGCCTTCGGCCACCAAGCTGTAGGCCGCATGATCTTGCAAAGGGGCCAGGGTGAGGGTTTGGGCGTTGAGCTGAGGTAGCAGGCCAATGTCGCGCAACAACAGGAGCTCAAAGGCCCGCAAGGCAGGCGCCATGGTGCCTTCGTGGCCTGAGGCCAAAACCTGGACCACTTGGGCATACAGATCGAACAAGCGGGGATGGGGGTCGTCACGCGCGAGCAAGCGCAACAGCAATTCGTTGAGGTAGTAGCCCGACAACAAAGACTCGCCCTGGGGCATGATGTGCCCGCCCATCCATTCAGCGCCTTTGAGCGTGCGAATTTCTGCGTCGCCGGTGTAGGTGATGTGCAGGGGTTGCAAGGGCAGCAACACCGGGCGGAAATTGGAGGTCGGCCGCTTGGCGCCTTTGGCCACCAGGGCCACCCGGCCGTGGTGGCGGGTGAAGGTTTCCAGAATCAAACTGGATTCGCTCCAGTCGTAGCGGTGCAAGACGAACGCGGGTTCCTCTTGGATGCGGGGGAGCCCACGCTTGGAGATGGAGGTGCTGGATTTACTCGTAGCCAAAGCTGCGCACCCGCGCTTCGTCATCGGCCCAGCCCGAGCGCACTTTGACCCACAATTCCAAGAAGACTTTGGCGTCAAAGAGTCTTTCCAATTCGGTGCGGGCCTCGGTGCCCATGCGTTTGAGGCGCTCACCTTTGTCGCCAATGACCATGGCTTTGTGGCCATCACGCTCCACCACAATGGTGGCGGCGATGCGGACCATGCGTTTGACGGCCTTGGTTTTGCCAGGTTCTTCTTCAAATTTGTCGATGATCACGGTCGAGGTGTAGGGCAGCTCATCGCCCGTCAAACGAAACAGTTTTTCGCGCACCATCTCGGCGGCCATGAATTTTTCGCTGCGGTCGGTCAGCTCGTCGGCGGCGTACATCCAGCCTTGTTGGGGCAGGTACTTTTCGCAAATGCCCATCAAGCGCTCCACGTCTTTGGTGTTCTTGGCCGACATGGGCACAAACTCGGCAAAGGCATGGCGGGTTTGCATTTCCTGCAACCAAGGGGCCACATCGGCGCGGCTCTTGACCGAGTCGAGCTTGTTGGCCACCAGCAGTGTCGGAATGCCGGGTGCCAACAAGGCCAGCACGCGGGCGTCGGCAGGGGTGAAGCTGCCTGCCTCAACCACCAATAGCACCAGGTCCACATCGCCCACCGCGCCTTGCACGGTTTTGTTGAGCGACTTGTTCAGTGCATTGCCATGGATGGTTTGAAAGCCAGGCGTATCGACAAACACAAACTGTGCAGCACCCTCGGTGCGCATGCCGGTGATGCGGTGGCGTGTGGTTTGGGCCTTGCGCGAGGTGATGCTGATTTTTTGACCGACCAGCGCATTGAGTAAGGTGGACTTGCCCACGTTGGGTTTGCCCACGATGGCAATCAGACCGCAGCGCTGCTCAGCAGGTGGCACGGCCACGGGGCTGGCTACCACACGGTGGCCTTTGCTGGCGGCCAACATGGCGTCAATGTCTTGCGAACTTTGGTCTGCGGTACCGGCTTGGGGATCTTGAGGTGAAGTCATGTCGACTCTTTTAAAACATCAAGCATGGCTGCTGCGGCGGCCTGCTCTCCTGCGCGGCGCGACGCGCCAATGCCACGCTCGCAGCGGGCCAGTTCGGGGATTTCGCACTCGACGTCAAAGGTCTGACGATGTGCGGCACCTAAGGTTCCCACCACACGGTAGATGGGCAGTTTGAATTTGCGTGCTTGCAACCATTCTTGCAATTCGGTTTTGGGATCTTTGCCGACGGCTTGCATGTCCGGGTTGATTTCAACACCGGAGAAGATGCGTTGCACCAAGGCTTGGGCTGCGTCGTAGCCCGCGTCCAGGTAGACGGCACCTAGCACGGCTTCCAGCGCATCGGCCAAGATGGAAGCCCGTTTTTGACCGCCCGATTGCATTTCGCCTTCGCCCAAACGCAAGATGCCCGACAAACCCAGATCGACCGCCAAATGATGCAACGTGTCTTGCTTGACCAAATTGGCGCGCACCCGAGAGAGATCGCCCTCTGGCAAGGTGCTCAAGCGCTGGTACAGCAGGTGGGCCACGCCTAAATTGAGCACCGAGTCGCCCAAAAATTCCAATCGCTCGTTGTGGTCTGAGCTGAAGCTGCGGTGGGTCAAGGCCTGCACCAGGAGCGCAGGATTGCGAAAGCTGTACTGCAAGCGCTGTTGCAGGGTTTCAAGAATTTGCTGTTGGGTCAACGAGGGTTGGGCCATGGGGGTGCGTGAGGTCATTCAAAAGCGCCAATGCGCTTGAGATTGCCAAAGTTCATCCACACAAAGAACGCTTTGCCGACGATGTTTTGATCAGGCACGAAGCCCCAGTAGCGCGAGTCGAGCGAGTTGTCGCGGTTGTCGCCCATCATGAAGTAGTGCCCCGCAGGCACTTTGCAGGTCACACCTTCGACGCTGTAGCGGCAGTTTTCTTTGAACGCAAAGTCATCGGCGCCTGGCACAAAAGCGGGGCGGTCCACATCGTTGAGCAAGTTGTGGGTGCGCAAGCCCGTCATCTCTGTGGACTTGGATCCAAGGGGCAGCTTCTCTTCGAACTGCTTGATGTAGCGCATGCTGTCCTCTTCGAAGAAGTCGGTGCGAACATCTTTGGACACGGACTGGCCGTTGATGGTGAGCTGCTTGTTCAAGTAAGCCACTTCGTCACCGGGCACGCCCACCACACGCTTGATGTAGTCGAGGCTAGGCTTAGGTGGGTAGCGAAACACCATGACATCGCCGCGCTGCACCGGATTGCCCTCGGTGACTTTGAGGTTCAACACCGGCAAGCGCACACCGTAGTGAAATTTGTTGACCAAGATCAGGTCTCCCACCCACAGGGTGGGAATCATGGAGCCGGAAGGGATTTTGAACGGTTCGAACAAGAACGAACGCAAGACAAACACCACGGCGATGACGGGGAACAGCCCTGCCGTCCAATCCAGCCACCAAGGCTGCATGATCAGGCGGACTTTGGCTTCTGACACGTCCACATCGGTTTGGGCAATGCCCAATTTGGAGAGTTCAGTGCGGCGCTTGCCCGCCTCTTGCTCCAATTGCTCCGCAGCAGCTTCGCGTTGGGGCAAGAAGTAAAAGTGCTCTGCCAGCCAGTAAATGCCCGTGACCACGGTGGCCATGAACATCAGCAAGGCGAAGTTGCCTTCAATCAGTCCGAGGTACCAAGACCCCGCGTAGCTCACAAACGCTGCGAGCACAAATGCGGTCAACGTTGCCATCAATCCTCCACCTGCAGGATCGCCAAGAACGCTTCTTGGGGCACTTCCACAGAACCAATTTGTTTCATGCGTTTCTTACCTGCTTTTTGTTTCTCTAGGAGCTTGCGTTTGCGGCTGATGTCGCCACCGTAGCATTTTGCCAGCACGTTTTTGCGCAAGGCCTTGATGGTCTCGCGCGCGATGATGTTGGCGCCAATGGCCGCTTGGATGGCCACGTCGAACATTTGGCGGCTGATGATTTCACGCATCTTGCCCACCACGGCACGGCCCCGGTATTGCGCTTGGGTGCGGTGCACGATGATGGACAGCGCATCGACCTTCTCGCCGTTGAGCAAGATGTCGACCTTGACCACGTCGGACGTGCGGAACTCTTTGAACTCATAGTCCATCGAGGCATAGCCTCGGCTGACCGATTTGAGCTTGTCAAAGAAGTCGAGAACGATTTCCCCCAAGGGCATGTCATAGGTGAGCATGACTTGGCGGCCATGGTAGGCCATGTTGAGTTGCACGCCACGTTTGTGATTGGCCAAGGTCATGACAGCCCCCACATAGTCTTGCGGCATGTACAGATGCACGGTGACGATGGGTTCGCGAATTTCTTGCATCTTGCCCTGGTCGGGCATCTTGGCAGGGTTCTCCACCAAGACGACTTCGCCGTCGGGCTTGACCACCTGGTAGACCACGCTGGGTGCGGTGGTGATCAAGTCTTGGTCAAACTCACGCTCCAAGCGTTCTTGCACGATCTCCATGTGCAACAGGCCCAAGAAACCACAACGGAAACCAAAACCCAAGGCTTGCGACACCTCGGGCTCGTAGTGCAAGGAGGAGTCGTTGAGCTTGAGCTTTTCAAGTGCGTCGCGCAAGGCGTCGTATTGGTTGGCTTCAGTTGGGTAAAGACCCGCAAACACCTGCGGCTGAATTTCTTTGAATCCAGGCAAAGCTTGTTCGGCAGGGCCCAAGTTGTTGGGCAACTTCTTTTCTAAGGTGATGGTGTCACCCACCTTGGCCGCTTGCAGTTCTTTGATGCCCGCAATGATGTAGCCCACCTGACCAGCTTCAAGGGATTCACGTGATTCGTTGGCGGGGGTGAACACGCCCAAGTTGTCGGCGTTGTAGACAGCGTTGGTCGCCATCATCTTGAAGCGCTCACCCTTGCCCAAGCGGCCATCGACCACGCGCACCAACATCACCACACCCACATAGGTGTCGAACCAACTGTCCACGATCATGGCGCGCAACGGCGCATTGGGATTGCCTTGGGGCGCTGGAATTTTGGCCACCACAGCCTCGAGAATCTCTTCGATGCCCATGCCGGTTTTGGCTGAGCAAGGAATGGCGTCGGTGGCATCGATGCCGATCACGTCTTCGATTTCAGCCTTGGCGTTTTCTGGATCTGCCTGCGGCAAATCCATCTTGTTGAGCACAGGAACAACTTCAACACCGAGATCGAGTGCGGTGTAACAGTTGGCCACCGTTTGTGCTTCCACACCTTGGCTGGCATCGACCACCAAGAGTGCGCCTTCGCAGGCAGACAGCGAACGCGACACTTCATATGAGAAGTCGACATGGCCCGGTGTGTCGATCAAATTCAGGTTGTAGATCTGTCCGTCTTTGGCTTTGTAGTGGAGCGCAGCTGTCTGAGCTTTGATGGTTATCCCACGCTCTTTTTCAATGTCCATCGAGTCGAGGACTTGCGCCTCCATGTCACGCTCTTCCAAGCCACCGCATCGCTGAATCAGCCGATCTGCGAGGGTAGATTTGCCATGATCGATGTGAGCAATGATCGAAAAGTTTCTGATGTGGTTCATCAAGGGGTGCACTTAAGTGATTGAATTCAAAGGGCTGAAGACATGAAAAAAGGGCGCGTCAGATGCTGACGCGCCCAGAACCAACAAGCAATGGCAACTGCGATAGTTGGGACTTCATTGTAGGCAAAAACCCGCAAATGCACAGCGTCTTGGACGCCGCAGGAGACGCGTTGCAGGCTAACAACATCAACTTATTCACAACTTATCAACATTTTGATTGAGGGGTTTATGGGACAACTTGTGGGCGATCTGTGGAGCACCTGTGGAGCTTGTCATCGGATCCCATATCGTGGATTCTTAGGCGTGCGATATATCTCAAAAGAACTTTCGAGACCCCAATTCTATACAAAAAGGGCTTGAACCAACCTAACATTAAGTTAGCAAGCGCAAACAAACAAGGGATTTAAAAATATTTTTAAATTCTCCGGCGCGGCGTTGAGCACCCCCAAACCCGACTGAGATTTAGGGACTTAACGCTGCGGCCGAATCACGGTGTACTGGGCCCATTCGCCTCTGCGAAACAACAGGCTCACAGGTTTGCTGCGGTCAATTTTGGCCACCAAAGCCTCAAACACCACGACGGAAGGTGTTTCTGCGTTGGACAAAGCCAAAATCACGTCTCCTTCCTGAATGCCGGCGCGGGCAGCGACTTCGGTGACTGCGTCTACACGCACCCCGCCGCGTAACTTGAGCTCCTTTTTCTGCGCGTCACTCAGGTCACTCACCGTCAAGCCCAGCACCTTGGCTGTCAAAGTGGTGGCGGGTTTGTCAGCCGGCGCCGTCGCTTTCTTGGCCGCTTTCTCTGCTTCCACCTCACCCACAGTGATCAACAGGTCACGGCTGCTGCCCCGGCGCCAGATTTGCAGCACACTGCGCGTGCCTGGCTTGGTGTTGCCCACCATGCGCGGCAAATCGGTCGATTTTTCAATCGGCTTGCCATCAAAACGCAAGATGATGTCGCCCGCTTCCAATCCGGCTTTTTCAGCGGGAGATCCGGGCTCTACACCACGCACCAATGCACCCTGTGCTTTGGCAAGCCCCAAGGACTCCGCCACTTCTTTGCTCACTTGGTCGATTTGGACGCCTAAACGGCCACGCTGCACCCGCCCTGTGGCACGCAGTTGCTCGCTGACGCGGATTGCCTCGTCAATGGGAATGGCAAACGAGATGCCCATAAACCCGCCCGAGCGAGAATAGATTTGGCTGTTGATGCCCACCACCTCACCTCGCATATTGATCAAAGGTCCGCCTGAGTTACCCGGATTGATGGCGACATCGGTCTGGATGAAAGGCAGGTAATCCCCGGTGTCACGTTGCTTTGCACTGACGATGCCTGCAGTGACCGTGTTCTCCAAGCCGAAGGGTGAGCCGATGGCCATCACCCACTCACCCACTTTGAGCCGACTCACGTCACCAATCTTGACTGCAGGCAAGCCAGTGCCTTCAATTTTGACCACCGCCACGTCACTGCGCTTGTCAACGCCAACCAATCGCGCTTTGAATTCACGCTTGTCAGGCAGCGTCACCAGCACTTGGTCGGCGCCTTCGACCACGTGTGCGTTGGTCATGATGAAGCCATCGCTGGACAAAATAAATCCCGACCCCACACCGCGGGGTTGCTCTTCATCGGGCTGCTGCGGTTTGTTAGGGCGCTGCTGACGAGGCGCATTCGGACTTGGCATAGGCACGCCAAAAAAACGTCGAAAAAATTCTTGCATTTCCTCGTCTTGAGGGCCGTTCTGTGCGTCTCGCACTGCAGCTTTTTCAAGTGTTCGGATGTTCACGACCGAAGGGCCCACTTGTTCGACCAAGTCCGTGAAGTCGGGCAAGGTGCGCAGGCTTTGTGCCCCGGCGAGTTGCGGCGCAATCAAGCCCATGCCAAATGCACACAAACTGCCAATGACCAAGACCCTGGACAGATAACGCTTCAAAGTCATACCAACTCTCTTTCACGACGATGGCCGGTGGCCATAGATTGCAAGACGGACAGCGTGCCAGCACGACGGATCGTCTTGGCGGCACAACCATAGCCAGCGAGATTTAAAAATGCCCGCTTTAGATAAGGGCCTACAGCGCAAAAGCAAGACCCACTGAAAATCCGATGAGACGCTGGAATGTTCTAAGGCAATCATCTCTGGGCGCTCCAGGGGTTGTAGCAAGTAACAACCATTGCCACCCCAAGTCAAAGTGCCAGCCTTCGGTGACAAAGCCTCGCGGCCCATCACCCAAGCACAGACCAGACAGCGCACGCCCATGAACATCCACACACTGAAAGGCTGAACATTAGCCCACACACACCCCACGCAGGTTGCCGTGGAGACAATCCCACAGTACAGCCAGCGAAAAAAAAGCAACGCCCCACCGGAAAAGCAACCGATGGGGCGTTGTGCATAACAGGCAGTTGACTTAAACGCGCTTGAAAACAAGCGCGCCGTTGGTGCCACCAAATCCAAAATTGTTTTTCAAAGCAACATCGATGCGCATGTCGCGTGCGATGTTGGCGCAATAGTCCAAATCGCAAGCTGGATCTTGGTTGAAGATGTTGATGGTCGGCGGACTCTTTTGGTGATGAACGGCCAGCACAGTGAAAACACTTTCAACCCCGCCTGCGCCGCCCAAAAGATGCCCTGTCATGGACTTGGTCGAGTTGACCACCACCTTTTTCGCGTGATCCCCCAAAGCCGCTTTGATGGCATTGGTCTCATTGATGTCACCCAAAGGGGTGGAGGTGCCATGCGCGTTCAAGTAATCGACTTGATCGGCCGTGACACCCGCATTGCGCAATGCGCTGATCATGGCGCGGCGAGGACCGTCCATGTTGGGCGCCGTCATGTGGCCAGCATCGGCACTCAAGCCGTAGCCACCTAACTCCGCGTAAATTTTGGCACCGCGTTTTTTGGCGTGTTCGTACTCTTCGAGTACCAGAACGCCAGCGCCTTCGCCCAGAACAAAACCATCGCGATCGCGATCCCAAGGACGCGAGGCGGTGGTGGGATCGTCATTGCGGGTGGACAACGCACGCATGGAGGCAAAGCCGCCTACACCCAAAGGCGAAATGCACCCTTCTGAGCCACCGGCGATCATCACATCGGCATCGCCATACTCAATATGGCGACCTGCTTCTCCAATGCTGTGCAAGCCCGTGGTGCATGCGGTGACCACGGCCAAGTTTGGACCTTTGAAGCCAAAACGCATCGACACATGGCCAGAGATCATGTTGATGATGGAAGCCGGCACAAAGAATGGCGAAATACGACGTGGCCCTTTAGCCAGCAATTCATTGTGCATGTCTTCGATCAGTGGTAAGCCACCAATACCAGAGCCAATCACAACCCCGATTCGGGTCGCCTCTTCTTCTCCCAAGGCTTCGCCAGTTGGCAAGCCTGAGTCTTGAACCGCCTGGATCGCAGCCGCAACGCCGTAATGAATGAACTTGTCCATAGCACGCGCCTCCTTGGGGGCGATGTACTGGTCAAGGTCTAAGTCTTTCACTTCACCGGCGAAATGGCAATTGATCCCAGACGCATCAAAGCGCGTGATGGTCCCAATGCCAGATTGACCAGCCAAAAGATTGGCCCAGGCGGCATCCACCGTGTTTCCAACGGGGCTGATGCATCCCAGACCGGTCACGACGACGCGACGACGGCTCATGCGGAGATTCCTATAAATTAGGCTTTTTTGTGCGTCAACGCGTAATCAATCGCGTTTTGCACTGTCGTGATTTTTTCGGCATCTTCGTCTGGAATTTCGATTCCAAACTCATCTTCCAAAGCCATCACCAATTCCACGGTGTCCAGGGAGTCGGCACCCAAATCAGCCACAAAGGCTTTTTCACTGGTGACTTGTGACTCTTCCACGCCAAGTTGTTCGGCAATGATTTTTTTGACACGTGCTTCGATATCGCTCATGGGGTCCCTCAGAGGGTTGTGAATAAGTCCGCAATTTTAACCGGGCGGACACACCGTTTTGAAACCTTCGGCTTGAGTTGTCTCAAACCATGAACATGCCACCGTTGACATGCAGTTCTTGACCCGTGACGTAAGACGCATTGGCACTGGCCAAGTAAGCCACTGCATGGGCCACATCCGACGGCTGTCCCAAATGCCCCAAGGGGATTTGGGACAGCAAGGATTTTTGTTGTTCTTCGGGCAAGGCCGCGGTCATGTCTGTTTCAATGAAGCCTGGCGCCACACAATTCACGGTGATGTGACGACTGCCTAGCTCACGGGCCAATGCGCGCGTCATGCCTGCAACACCCGCTTTGGCGGCAGCGTAATTGGCTTGGCCTGGATTGCCAGAGGCGCCCACCACACTTGTGATGTTGATGATGCGGCCATAGCGCTGCTTCATCATGGGACGAATCACTGCACGCGAAAGACGAAAAACAGCCTTGAGGTTGGTGTCAAGCACCGCATCCCAATCGTCATCTTTGAGTCGCATGGCCAGCATGTCGCGGGTGATGCCCGCGTTGTTGACCAACACATGCAAGGCACCGTGCTCTTTGGTGATGCCATCGACCAAGGCCTCTATCGCCGCTGCATCGTTGACGTTCAAATTGGCGCCCTTGCACCCAGGGTATGCCGACAAGGTGTGACTGATCTTGGCTGCACCGTCGTCGCTGGTGGCTGTGCCGATGACGAAATAACCTTGCTGGGCTAACAATTGGGCAATCGAGGCGCCGATACCCCGCGAGGCACCGGTCACCAAAGCCACTTGGGAGGTCATGGTTTGTTCAGTCATATCAATTCTCAGGCCAAGGCCGTTTTTACGTCCGCTAGAGATGCCGGATCCAACAAGGGCAAGCCGGTCAATTCCGCATCAATGCGTTTGGTCATGCCCGCGAGGACTTTGCCGGGCCCACACTCCACCAAGGTAGAGATCCCACGGGCCTTGATCGCAGCCACACACTCGACCCAGCGAACCGGGCCAAACGCCTGACGGAACAAGGCGGCGCGAATGCGATCCGGCTCGGTTTCCACCAAGACATCAATGTTGTTGACCACGGGTATTTGCGGCGCAGCAATCAGGGTATCCGCCAGCCTTTCCTTCAGGCGATCTGCGGCAGGCCGCATCAAGCTGGAGTGAAAAGGGGCAGAGACAGGCAAAGACAAAGCCCGCTTGGCACCATTGGCTTTGAGCACTTCACAGGCTTTCTCTACTGCCGCTTTGCTGCCCGCAATCACCGTTTGGCTCGGGTCATTGAAGTTCACTGCCTCCACCACTTCGGCGGAACCTGCACCAAATGTCGCCTGCGCCTCAAGACAGCCGGCGATGACTTTGCCAGCGTCCAAACCCAAAATAGCGGCCATGGCGCCCGTCCCAACGGGTACAGCGTCTTGCATCGCTTGAGCCCTGAAGCGGACCAAAGGAGCGGCTTGGGCCAGCGTTAAGGAACCCGCGGCCACAAGAGCAGAATACTCACCCAGCGAATGACCGGCTACCACAGAAGGCAACGCACCGCCTTCAGCCAACCACACGCGGTAAGCCGCCACAGCGGCCACCAACATCACCGGCTGGGTGTTGGTGGTCAAGGCCAAGGCTTCTTTCGGTCCCTCACGGATCAACTTGGCGATGTCCTCGCCCATGGCATCAGATGCCTCAGCCAACGCCTGTGCGACCACCGGGTGTTCACCCCAAGCGTCCAACATACCGACAGACTGAGAACCTTGACCCGGAAAAACAAATGCAAATGGCTTCATAAATCTACGTTTGGTTTGAAACGCCCCTTCATGGGGATTACAACTTGAGCAGCACCGCGCCCCAAGTGAACCCACCCCCCACGCCTTCGAGCATGAGCGTTTGCCCAGGTTTGACTTGACCACTGCGCACAGCCTCATCCAATGCCAAGGGAATGGATGCGGCAGATGTATTGCCGTGGTTGTGGACGGTCAAAACCACCTTGTCCATGGAGAGTTTGAGTTTTTTGGCCGTGCTCTGAATAATCCGAATATTGGCTTGGTGTGGAATCAACCAGTCGATGTCTGATTCTTTCAGTCCTGCCTTGTTCAAAGCCGCATGTGCAGCACCCTCTAACAAGCCAACTGCCAACTTAAAGACCGCCTGGCCATCCATCTTGAGAACGGGATCTCCCAAAATTTCTCCGCCTCGCACATGGCCTGGCACGCACAAAATGCCAGCGTGCTTGCCATCGGCATGGATGTCTGTTGCCAAAATTCCAGCTTGGTCAGAAGCTTCCAGCACCACCGCACCCGCGCCATCGCCAAACAAGACGCAGGTGGTTCGATCTTTAAAGTCCAAGATGCGCGAGAACACCTCTGCACCGACCACCAATGCACGAGTCGCCGAACCGGCTCGAATCATGGCATCCGCCACGGTCAGAGCATAAATAAAACCACTGCACACCGCTTGCACATCAAAAGCAGGCGCGCCAGCAATGCCCGCTGCGGCTTGGTCAATTTGTGCCAACTTGTGCTGCAAGATGCAAGCCGTGGACGGAAAGACCATGTCTGGGGTGGACGTGGCCACAATGATCAAGTCAATGTCTTGGGGACGCCGCCCCGCAGCAGTCAATGCGTTTTTTGCCGCCTCGAAGGCCAAATCACTGCTACCCACATCTGGGGCGGCAAAGTGACGCGCATGAATCCCAGTTCTCTCAACAATCCAATCGTCCGAAGTCTCGACGCCTTGTGTCGCCAATTCCGCAACCAAATCTGCATTGGTCAACCGACGTGGTGGGAGAAAACTTCCTGTGCCGGTAATTCGCGAATAACGGGTCATTAATCAGTGGGCTCAAGCAGTCACTTCAGCAGATTGCGCCAAGGCCAGCAATGGCGCGGCATGGGCAATTCGCGTTCGCACACGTTCGAGCAAGTTGTGATGGGCCGCATCATACGCCCGGTTCAATGCCGTCTCAAAAGCCACTTCATCGGCAGAACCATGACTCTTAAAGACAATGCCATTCAAGCCCAGCAAGGCAGCCCCGTTGTAACGGCGGTGGTCTACTTTGTCTTTGAAGTCAGAAAGTACAGGATAAGAAAAAATAGCGGCAATTTTCGTGAAGATGTTGCGCGTAAATGAGTTTTTAAGCGTTTCACTGATTTTGTGCGCCAATCCCTCGCTGGCTTTGAGGGCCACATTTCCCACAAACCCGTCACACACGATCAAATCGACCGTGCCTTGGTATATGTCATGGCCTTCGACATTGCCATAAAAATTCAAATCGCCAGAATTAGCGGCAACTCGCAGCAATTCACCCGTTTTTTTGATGATTTCGTTACCTTTGATGGCTTCTTCACCAATATTGAGGAGTCCCACCGAAGGGCTGTCGATGTCGTCGAGCACCGAAACCAGGGCTGATCCCATCACTGCAAATTGGAGCAAATGATCGGGCGTGCAATCGACATTAGCCCCCAAATCAAGCATGGTGGTGCCGCCCCCCTTGAAATTGGGCATTCGTCCTGCAATCGCAGGCCGATCAATTCCTTCGATGGTTTTCAACACATAGCGTGCGATCGCCATCAATGCCCCCGTATTTCCGGCAGATACCACCGCTTGGGCAGAGCCACCCTTGACTTGCTCGATGGCAACGCGCATGGACGAGTCTTTTTTGCGACGCATGGCCACTTCGACCGAATCATCCATGGTCACCACTTCTGAAGCAGCAACCACCTGAGCACGAGGATGGTCAAAAGACGACAAATCCTCCGGCAAGCCAACCAGCAAGAGCCTGGCTTGCGGGTGCGTCTCTAAAAAGTGACGGCATGCAGCAAGGGTCACGCGTGGCCCATGGTCACCGCCCATGCAGTCAACAGACACAGTGATCATGCGAAGTCTCGTGAAAAAAACAAAAGCCCGAGGCGCTTACAGTGCCACGGGCCTATGTGTATCAAAGTCAATCAGGCTTCTGATTTGCTTTTGAGCACTTTGCGACCACGGTAAAAACCTGTGGGGCTGATGTGGTGACGCAGGTGTGTCTCACCGGTGGTGGGCTCAACAGCAGTGCCTGGCACGTTCAACGCATTGTGCGAGCGGTGCATGCCGCGCTTGGAAGGAGATTTTTTGTTTTGTTGGACAGCCATGGTTGGCTCCTGAACGTGAAAGTGGGTTGATCATGGCGCCACAAACCAACTCTAGGCCAGTGTGACACGAAGCCCACGATTATAGACCAAGTCACTGATTTTCAGGACTTGCTGATTTTCAAACTTGCCAACGCTGCAAATGGATTAGGTTTTTCAGCGGAAACGTCAACCTCTTCGCCTCTAGAAGTTGGTGCTCGCTCACTGGTACAAGCCTCATGCATTGGCACGATGGGCATGGCCATAAGCAACTCATCCTCCACCAAAGCCAACACATCAAAGTCGCGGCTGAGCACCAGCACATCCTCTTGAGACTCATCATCTTGCGCCAAAGCTGTCGCCTCATCGGCCACAAACCGAAAGTCTTGGTCCAGGCGCAAAGCCAGACTCACCGCACCCAAACAACGCTGACAGGTCAGAGGAACATGGGCTGTTGCGTCCAAATGCAGCCATGCTGCATCCGCGCCTGAGGCAGAAGTCTTCATGGAACCTTGGATGGACCACACCACGTCGCCCGTCACCTCCCCCACACAGTCCTGAGAAATTCGCTCAAATTGGGCGAGTGGCGTCTGCCCAGACAAATGTGTCTGTGCCTTGGCAAAAGCCTTGACATCAATCTGCGGCGCATTCAATTGGTTTTCCATCCGGGCAGTGTAAGAGAATTGCGCCATGCCAAACTCTCATCGCGCCCTGATTTTGGGCTCTACCTCACGCTATCGCCATGAATTGCTAAGCCGTTTGCGCGTGCCATTTGAAGTCGTCGCGCCACATGTCGATGAAACGCCGATGCCTCATGAAACACCGCAGGCTCTGGCCTGTCGATTGGCCTTGGCCAAAGCCAAAGCCGTCTCGACCCTGCACCCGCAGGCTGTGGTGATTGGCTCGGATCAAGTGGCTGATCTGGCTGGCGAGCCACTGGGCAAACCCGGCACGCATGTGCGTGCCTTGCAGCAACTGCAGATCGGAAAGCACACGTCTGAACTCCAGTCA
>CAITHK010000090.1 GCA_903892175.1 uncultured Burkholderiales bacterium
ATGCACCAGGCTTGCCAAGCGGCTTGGGAGCAGGCACAAAATGACCTGGAGTTTGTGCGCTTGGACAAAGCCGCGTTTGCGTCTTCACCCTCTCACTCGGTGGACTACGCCGTGATGGAAAAAACCCAGCACGCGGTGGTGGTGCCGCTGGACGCGGGGTGGAACGATGTGGGCGCCTGGTCTGCCGTGTGGCATGTGTTGCCGCAAGACGCGCAAGGCAATGCCCAGCGCGGTGACGTGATGCTCGAAGGCACCACGGGCAGCTATGTGCACGCCGACAGCCGGTTGGTGGCGTTGATTGGCGTGAAAGACTTGGTGGTGGTCGAGACATCGGATGCGGTCTTGGTGGTCCACAAAGACAAAACCCAAGACGTGAAAAAAGTGGTGGACCAACTCAAGGCCAACAAGCGCCCAGAGACCGAGCAGCACCGAGAGGTGTTTCGCCCTTGGGGCTCTTACGACTCGGTCGATCAGGGCGGGCGTTTTCAGGTCAAGCGCATCAAGGTGAACCCAGGCGCCAAGCTGTCGCTGCAAATGCATCACCACCGCGCAGAGCACTGGGTGGTGGTGACAGGGACCGCCAAAGTGCGCTTGGGCGACGAGTACCGGTTGGTCACAGAGAACGAGTCGGTCTACATCCCGGTGGGCACGGTGCATTCGCTAGAGAACCCCGGCAAAGTGCCGCTGCATTTGATTGAAGTGCAGTCGGGCTCGTACTTGGGCGAGGACGACATTGTGCGCATGGAAGACTTGTACGGCCGCGCGTGAAGTCAGGGCCAGACCCACGGGCTCAGGGTGGCCCGCCTCATAGAATAGGCGCATGAGCCCCACCACGGCTGAAAGCCTGCGTCCTACCTTAGATCCAACACTTGCTGCACAGTTGCTGCAAGTGTTGAGGCGTTTCGACGATGTGCGATTGGCGATTGTGTTTGGTTCTGCTGCTGCAGGCCGCCTGCGACCTGATAGCGATTTGGACATTGCGGTCAAGCTCGGGCATGCCATCGGTGTGCAAGAAAAGATAGACATGATCGAGGCTTTGGCAGAGCTAACCGGACGGCCGATTGATTTGGTTGACTTGTACGACCCGCCAGAGCCCTTATTGGGCCAAATCATTCAACATGGTTTCAGGCTCATGGGTAGCCACACGGAATATGCGTGCTTGGTGTCGCGACACCTGGTCGAGCAGGCTGATTTCATGCCTTTGGTTGATCGGATCCTCAAAGAAAGGCGCGAGGCATGGATCGGGAAGTGATTGAGCAAAAGCTTTCTTCATTGCAGCGTTGCGTTCAACGCGTGCAGGCGGCGCTTCCTGCTGAGGCGGCAGGCTTAGAGGACGATTTTGACAAGCAGGACATTGTGTCCCTCAACCTGAGTCGCGCAGTACAACTCACGGTGGACATGGGAGCACACTTGCTGTCGCTTCAAGAAGGGCCGGCACCTGCCACGATGGGCCAGACCTTCGACTTATTGGCGCAGCGGGGCTTGCTTGAGCACGACTTGGCCAGTCGTTTGAAAAAATCTGTGGGATTTAGAAACATTGCTGTCCATAACTACGAGCGTATCAATTGGGCAGTGGTCCACAACATCGTGAAGAATCATCTGGGAGATTTTTCTGAATTCGCTCGCATCATGGTGAAGCAGTTGGACATGAAGTAACTAAGTTTGAACTGAGTAATTCCGGATGAACCACAACTACACCATCACCTTCGCCACCTACAACCAGCTGGACTACACCCAGCAGTTCATTGCCAGCTTGGACCGTGAGGAAGTTGACTTTTCGCGCATCGTGGCGGTGGACAACGGCTCGACCGATGGCACGCGTGAGTGGTTGGGGCAGCAGGGCTTTGGTGCGGTGATTTTGAACGACCGCAACCTGAGTTGTGGCGCTGCTTGGAACCAAGGTGCCTTGGCCATTCAGTCGGCGTGGACGGTGGTGATGAACAACGATGTGGTGTGCGCCAAAGGTTGGCTGCGCGACTTGTTGACCTCTGCAGAGCAACAGCAACTGCAAATTGCCAGCCCCGGCATGGTCGAAGGTGCTTTGAACTACGACTTAGAAGCTTTCACGCACAACGCCCAACAGACCATGCAAGGACACTGCCGCCAAGGTGCTGCGCATGCGGTGTGCATGGCCATTCACCAAGACGTGTGGGACCGTATTGGTTACTTCTTGCCCATCCCCAAGTTGTTGGGTTTTGAAGACGCGCTGTTTTTCAGGCAGGCTCAGTTGCACGATGTGCGCATGGGCATCACTTCAGCGTCGTGGTTGCATCACTACGGGCAGACCACGCAAAAGGCGATGAAGCTAGAAAAGCAACTCGACAACAAACGCCATCTGGGCGACGTGCACCTGATGCGGTTTTTCATGAACCAGTCGTGGCTTGCGCGCAAGGTGCAGCGCTACCAACGCAAAAAGTTCGAGCGCGAGTCTCGCGCCAACGAGTTGGCCGCTTTTG
>CAITHK010000091.1 GCA_903892175.1 uncultured Burkholderiales bacterium
GCCCTTGGCGAGTGACTGATGTGGCGAAGCCGCGAACAAATACGATGTGTCGTACTTCACCGCCGTACCCCCCGTGAACTCCAAATTCGCTTTGAACTGACGAATGATGCGCGGCTCTTCAGTGCCGTCACGCTCGGCTTGCGTGGTGGGCGCAGACATGATGCGCGACCACGCGTGATCAGTGTCCACCACGCGTTTGGCTTCCGTCAAACGCTCTTTGGAATAGCTGCGCAACAAGCTGGGTTTGGCGCGACCTTGCAGAACATGCACCAATTTCCAGCCGAGGTTGAAGGTGTCTTGCATGGACACGTTCATGCCCTGCCCAGCCTTGGGCGAATGGGTGTGGCAGGCGTCGCCTGCGGTGAACACGCGTGGATCGCGATCCACGCCTTCTGGCACATCGTCAAAGCGGTCGGTGATGCTGTGGCCAATGTCATAGATCGACCACCAGACCACTTCTTTCACATTCAGCGTGTAGGGATGAATGATGCGATTGGCCGCTGCAATCATGTCGTCTTGGGTGAGCTTGCGTTGTGCGGCTTTTTCGTCGGGGCGCAGCTTGTCGAGCTCAACGTACATGCGAAACACATAACCGCCCTCACGCGGCAAGATCAAAACATTGCCTTCGCTGGCGGAAGAGATCAAACACTTTTGACGCACGTCAGGAAAATCGGTGTTCGCCAAAATATCCATCACGCCCCACGCTTGATGCGCCGCATCGCCGTGCAGTTGGCCGCCAATGGCTTTGCGTACCGCAGAGTGAGCGCCGTCGCAGCCCACCACATAGTTGGCTCGCACCGTGCGCGTGGCCCACCAGTTGATGCCAGTGGCATCTTTGAGCGTGACGGTCACGGGATGATCTTGGGTGGTTTCATCAATGCTGAGACCGACCACTTCCCAGCCGTAATCGGGCTCTAAGCGTGAGGGAGAGTTTTGCATGACCTCTAAAAACAGCTCATGCAGTCGCGCTTGGTTGATCAAGATGTGCGGCATTTCCGAGCTGTCATCGGCCACGTCTTGGACACGACCAACGCGCTTGATGTGAGCAGGCTTGGCAGGGTCAGGCATCCAAAAAGCAGTTTGGTTGACCCAATAGGTTTCGCGCTTGACTTTGTCTGCAAAACCGAAGGCTTGAAACATTTCCATGCTGCGCGTGTTGATGCCGTCCGCCTTGCCCTTGATGATGTTGCTGGACATGCGCTCAATGATCATGGTGTCGATCTCGGGAAATTGCGCCAACTGCGCAGCCAAGCACAAACCCGCTGGACCCGTGCCAGAAATCAACACATCCACTTTTTCGGGCAAAGGCTCGTTGATGCCGCGATTGCGCCTAATGGGCGCTGCGGGTTTGATGTCGGGACTGCCACCTCTGAAACCGTTTTTGTAAAACTGCATTGCTTTTCTCCTGCGTATTGATCAAACCGAGCAAATGATATCTACACTTACCATTATTTGTCAAGATAGTACGTATGATTACAATTTACGTCTCCAAAGCGCAACACCGCTGAATCCATCTACCCAGAGGACAACCTGTATGTACGTACTCGATATGGCCGGACACCTCATTCGGCGTCTGCACCAGCAGTCCACGGCCATCTTTGCGCAGCGCACCCTAGAGGCTGGGTTTGATCTCACCCCAGTTCAATTTGCTGCACTCGATGCCATTGAAAACCATCACGCCTGCGATCAAGCATTTGTAGCCGAGATGATTGGCTACGACCGCGCCACCATTGGCGGTGTGATTGATCGCATGGTTAA
>CAITHK010000092.1 GCA_903892175.1 uncultured Burkholderiales bacterium
CCGCGTGGACCTCAAAGAGCGGGTCTTGATCACCACCCTGACCAAGCGCATGGCCGAACAGCTGACGGATTATTTGACCGACAACGGCGTCAAGGTGCGGTACTTGCACAGCGACATCGACACGGTGGAGCGGGTCGAGATCTTGCGCGACTTGCGCCTGGGCACGTTTGATGTGCTGGTGGGCATCAACCTGTTACGCGAGGGCATCGATTTGCCCGAGGTGTCTTTGGTTGCAATTTTGGACGCTGACAAGGAAGGCTTTTTGCGCTCCGAGCGCAGTCTGATTCAAACCATTGGCCGGGCTGCTCGAAACCTCAGCGGCAAAGCCATTTTGTATGCAGACCGCATGACCGAGTCGATGAAGAAAGCCATTGGCGAGACCGAGCGTCGACGCGCCAAGCAGGTGGCGCACAACGAAGCCCATGGCATCACGCCGCGTGGCGTGTTCAAGCAGGTGCGTGATTTGATCGATGGGGTGTACAGCGAGAAGGCAGGCAAAGAGGCGCAGGCCCGAGAAATCCAAAAGGCCAAGTTCGAAGACATGAGCGAGCGAGACGTGGCCAAAGAAATCAAGCGCTTGGAAAAGCTCATGATGGAGCACGCGCGCAACCTCGAGTTCGAGAACGCGGCCCGTGTGCGCGACCAATTGGCGTCGCTGCGTGAGCAGGCTTTTGGCGGGGCTGGCCACGACAACGTGGTGGTCTTGGCGCAACAAGCCTGAGCGGTTGCTCGTGGACGGGTAAGTGGTTTTGTCATAGACAAATCACCCAAATGGCTCAGTACCCGAGCAAATCGATGGGGTTTATGCTATAGTTGACTCAATTAGTCGACAAAGCCTCAACCTCGAAAGGAGCTTGTATGCGTCTCACCACCAAAGGTCGTTTTGCTGTGACCGCCATGATTGATTTGGCCCTGCGCCAAAACAACGGCCCCGTCACTTTGGCGGCCATCAGCCAGCGCCAACAAATCTCGCTCTCCTACCTGGAACAGTTGTTCGGCAAGCTGCGTCGTCATGATTTGGTCGAGTCCACCCGCGGCCCTGGAGGCGGTT
This sequence comes from uncultured Burkholderiales bacterium, assembly GCA_903892175.1. GTDB lineage: Bacteria > Pseudomonadota > Gammaproteobacteria > Burkholderiales > Burkholderiaceae_C > Limnohabitans. Next base: position 1,052 of record CAITHK010000092.1, read on the forward strand.
ATTCCCTGGGCCGCAAGGCGGCTGACATCACCGTGGCCGACATCATCGTGTCGGTCGACGAACCCATCGATGCCACCCACTGCGGCGGTAAAGAAAACTGCTTGGGCGAAACCGGCCGTTGTATGACCCACGAGTTGTGGGCTTCCTTGAACCAGCGCATGGTCGAGTTTTTAGACTCGGTCACCTTGCAAAAATTGGTGGATGAGCAACTCGCCAAGGGCGTGGAAATCGAAAACAAACCCGCCATTCGCCGCGCCATCTCCAGCATGCCGGTGGTCAAACCCATCCGCGTCAACGCCCCCAATTCGGTGTTTGCCTTGGGCAACGCCTTCGCCAAAAGCTAACCCCTTTTTTCAGAGCTGGTATCCACATGACGCCTCATTTTCCGATATATCTCGACTACGCTTCAACCAACCCCGTTGACCCACGCGTGGTCGACGCCATGATTCCATGGTTGCGTGAGAGCTTTGGCAACCCCGCATCCCGCAGCCACGCTTGGGGCTGGGCGGCTGAAGAAGCGGTTGAAAAAGCCCGCGCTGATGTGGCCTCCTTGATCGGTGCCGACCCACGCGAAATCGTCTGGACCTCCGGCGCCACGGAGTCCAATAACCTGGCTTTGAAAGGTGCTGCGCACTTTTACAAGTCCAAAGGCAATCACTTGATCACCGTCAAGACCGAGCACAAGGCCGTGCTCGACACCATGCGTGAGTTGGAGCGTCAAGGCTTTGAAGTGAGCTACCTCGACGTGCAAGAAGACGGCATGTTGAGCATGGACGTGCTCAAAGCCGCCATTCGCCCGGACACGATTTTGATCAGCGTCATGCACGTGAACAACGAAATCGGTGTGATCCAAGACATCACGGCCATCGGTCAACTGTGTCGCGACAAAGGCATCATTTTCCATGTGGATGCGGCGCAATCGACCGGTAAGGTCGAGATCGACATGCAGACGTTGCCTGTCGATTTGATGAGCCTGGCCTCGCACAAAACCTACGGCCCCAAAGGCATTGGCGCTCTGTATGTGCGCCGTAAACCGCGTGTGCGCTTGGAAGCCCAAATGCATGGCGGTGGTCATGAGCGCGGCATGCGCAGTGGCACCTTGCCCACCCACCAATGCGTGGGCATGGGCGAAGCGTTCCGTTTGGCCAAATTGGAGATGGCGCAAGACGTGGCCAAGGCCCGCGCTCTACAAAAGCGCTTGCTTGACGGCTTGACCGACATGGAGCAAGTGTTTGTTAACGGCAACCTCGAGCACCGTGTGCCCCACAACCTGAACATCAGCTTCAACTATGTGGAAGGTGAGTCGCTCATCATGGGCATCAAAGGTTTGGCCGTGTCTTCGGGCTCTGCCTGCACCTCGGCCAGCTTGGAGCCCAGTTATGTGCTGCGCGCCTTGGGCCGCAGCGATGAGCTGGCGCACAGCAGCTTGCGCATGACGATTGGCCGCTTCTCAACCGAAGAAGAAATCGATTACGCCGTGGCCACCATCCGCGAAAATGTGGCCAAGCTGCGCGACTTGAGCCCCTTGTGGGACATGTACAAAGACGGCATCGACATCAGCACCATCCAATGGGCTGCGCATTAAACAAGAGACGGGAGTTACACCATGGCATACAGCGAAAAGGTCATTGACCACTACGAAAACCCCCGCAACGTCGGCTCGTTCGACAAAGGCGATGAATCGGTTGGCACCGGCATGGTCGGCGCACCGGCTTGTGGTGACGTGATGAAGTTGCAAATCAAGGTCAACCCGGTCACGGGCGTGATCGAAGACGCACGTTTCAAAACCTATGGCTGTGGCTCGGCCATTGCTTCGAGTTCACTGGTGACCGAGTGGGTCAAGGGCAAAACCTTGGATCAGGCGGCTGCTTTGAAGAACAGCGAAATTGCGGAAGAACTGGCCTTGCCGCCTGTCAAAATTCACTGCTCTATCTTGGCGGAAGACGCCATCAAGGCCGCCGTGGATGACTACAAAAAGAAACACGCCCACTGATTCACTGAGTACAAGATGTCTGTCACTTTGACTGAAGCCGCTGCACGGCATGTGACCCGCTATTTGGCCAAACGTGGCAAAGGCTTGGGCGTTCGTTTGGGTGTCAAAACCACCGGCTGCTCGGGCCTGGCTTACAAGCTGGAATACGTGGATGAGTCCTCGCCAGAGGATGTCATTTTTGAGGATCACGGCGTCAAGGTTTTGATCGACCCCAAAAGCTTGGCCTACATCGATGGCACGCAGTTGGACTTTGTGCGCGAAGGTTTGAACGAAGGCTTCAAGTTCCTCAATCCGAACGAACGCGACCGCTGTGGCTGCGGTGAGTCGTTCCGGATCTGACGTGAGCGCGTCAGACCAGCCGCTGTCCGCACAGCTTGCAGTCAACGACTTTGTGTTGTTTGAACTTCCGCAGCGTTTTGCCCAAAACCGGGCAGACCTTGATGCCCGTTGGAAAGACCTGCAGCGCGAGGCGCACCCCGACAAATTTGCTTCCCAAGGCACCGCTGCGCAACGCGTGGCCATGCAGTGGTCGGTGCGTATCAACGAGGCCTATCAGCGTCTCAAAGATCCCTTGCGCCGCGCGGCTTACCTCTGTGAGTTAGGCGGCTCGCCCATCCAGGCCGAAAACAACACGTCCATGCCCACCGCATTTTTGATGCAGCAAATGAGCTGGCGCGAAGACTTGGACGATGCCAACGACCTGGCCTCCCTAGAGGCCTTGCACGACGCCGTGACCCAGGCGCACCGCGAAGGTTTGCTGCGCTGCGAACACTGCATCGATGTAGCCCATGACTTGCCTCAGGCAGCCCAAGAGGTGAGGGCCTTGATGTTCATCGAGCGCTTCGCCCGCGACATCGACCAGCGTCTTGACACGCTCGACCCAAACTAAGACACCCCAAGCCCTCCAGCGACAATACACACCATGGCTTTGTTACAGATTTCAGAACCCGGTCAAGCCCCCGATCCGCACCAACGCCGGATTGCGGTGGGCATTGATCTGGGCACCACCCATTCATTGGTGGCCAGCGTGCGCCATGGGGTGGCCGAGTGCCTGCCCGACGGCGATGGCGAGGTCATCTTGCCTTCCGCGGTGCGCTATTTAGAGGGAGACGGCCGTCAAATTGGCAGAGCCGCTTTGCTGGCCCAGGCCGACGATCCACAAAACACCTTGGTGTCGGTCAAGCGTTTCATGGGTCGAGGCGTGTCCGACATCGCCAACCGCGACCAGTTGCCTTACCAATTCATCGATAAACCCGGCATGCTGGCGATTCACACCCGCGCAGGCGACAAGTCGCCCGTGGAAGTGAGCGCCGAGATCTTGGCGACTTTGCGTTTTCGCGCCGAAGACACCTTCAACGACGACCTGTACGGTGCCGTCATCACCGTACCGGCCTACTTTGACGATGCGCAACGCCAAGCCACCAAAGACGCGGCGCAACTGGCCGGTTTGAACGTGCTGCGTTTGATCAACGAGCCCACGGCGGCTGCCATTGCGTATGGCTTGGATCAAGCCAGCGAAGGTGTGTACGCCGTGTACGACTTGGGGGGCGGCACCTTCGACATCTCCATCTTGCGCCTCACGCGTGGCGTGTTTGAAGTGCTTGCCACCGGGGGCGACTCTGCACTGGGCGGAGATGATTACGACCGTGCCTTGGTTGAGCATGTGCAAGCCGCCACCGCTTGTCGCATCGACACCCCGGCTGACAAAGCCCGTGTGCGGGTGGCTGCCCGTGCCTGCAAAGAAGCCTTGTCGGCCAGCTTGACTGCCACGTTTGCCGTGTCGCTCACAAGCGGAGAGTTGACGCACACGGTGTCCCGCGAAGAGTTCGAGGCAGCGACGGCCTCGCTCACCCAACGCACCTTGGCTGCGGTACGCAAAGCCTTGCGCGATGCCAAGCTCAGCAAAGACGATGTGCAGGGCGTGGTCATGGTGGGCGGCTCTACCCGCATGCCGCAAATTCAACGGGCTGTTGAGGCCTTGCTGGGTCGCGCGCCGCTCAACAACCTCAACCCAGACGAAGTGGTGGCCTTAGGGGCGGCCATTCAAGCCAACCAATTGGCAGGCAACAACCCCGATGGCGAACTGTTGCTGTTGGACGTGATCCCGCTGTCCTTAGGGATTGAAACCATGGGCGGCTTGGTCGAGCGCATCGTGCCGCGCAACCAAACCATTCCAACCGCCATGGCGCAAGACTTCACCACCTACCAAGACGGCCAAACTGCGCTGGCCTTGCATGTGGTGCAAGGCGAGCGCGACTTGGTGTCCGATTGCCGAAGCTTGGCCCGTTTCGAGTTGCGTGGTATCCCACCCATGGCCGCAGGTGCTGCTCGCATTCGGGTGACCTTCACGGTCGATGCCGACGGGTTGCTCAGCGTCGCAGCGCGCGAGCAAATGAGCGGCGTAGAGGCCAGCATCACCGTCAAGCCGAGCTACGGTTTGTCGGACGATCAAATAGCCCACATGCTGCAAGACAGTTTCAAAACTGCTGAACAAGACATTCAAGTGCGGGCCTTGGTGGAGGCCCGGGTCGACGCCGACCGCATGTGGCTTGCGACCCAAAGCGCCTTGCAAGCCGATGGTGACTTGCTCTCACCAGAATCACGCGCCAACATCGACGCGTTGATGACGGCCACCCTGGCGGCCAAACAGTTGACGGACGCCGCCTCCATTGAAGCGGCCACCGAAGCTTTGGCCAAAGGCACTGAAGCCTTTGCCGCACAACGCATGAACCGTGGAATCCAGCACGCCCTGGCTGGTCAAAACATCGAGACCCTGTAATGCCTGTCATCAAAATCTTGCCCCATGCTGAACTCTGCCCCGACGGGGCAGAACTGCAAGTTGCCTCGGGCAGCACCATTTGCGAAGCTTTGTTGGAAAACCACATCCACATTGAGCATGCCTGCGACATGAGTTGTGCCTGCACCACCTGCCATGTGGTGGTGCGTGAAGGGTTCAACTCGCTCAATGAATTGGAAGAGACCGAAGAGGACTTGCTCGATCGTGCCTGGGGCTTGGAGCCCAACTCACGTTTGAGTTGCCAAGCCATCGTGGCACAGCAAAACTTGGTGGTGGAAATTCCAAAGTACACCATCAACCACGCCAAAGAAAACCACTGACCATGCGTCAAGTTTTTCTGGACACCGAAACCACCGGCCTGTCAGCAGAGGCCGGTGACCGCATCATTGAAATTGGTTGTGTCGAGCTCGTTAATCGCAAGCTCACAGGCAACAACTTGCATTTTTACTTGAACCCAGAGCGCGACAGCCATGAGGACGCTTTGAAAGTGCACGGCATCAGCAATGAGTTCTTGCGCGATAAACCTAAATTTTCCGAAGTGGTTCAGCAGTTGGTCGACTACCTGCAAGATGCTGAGGTGCTGATACACAACGCGCCTTTCGATGTGAGCTTTCTCAACAAAGAGTTGAGCCAAACAGGCCACAAAGCCTTTGGAACTTACGTCAACAGCATCACCGACACCTTGGTGATGGCCAAGGAAATGTTTCCGGGCAAACGCAACTCTTTGGATGCCTTGTGCGACCGTCTAGAGGTCGACAACTCTGGTCGTACCCTGCACGGGGCGTTGCTGGATGCCGAATTGCTGGCCGACGTCTACATCAACATGACGCGTGGTCAAGACGCTTTGTTGATGGAAGCCGAGACCTCTGATGATCAATCCCGCACCACAGAGTACGTCGACCTCAGCACTTTGGTGCTGCCTGTGATCTTGGCGTCTGAACAAGAAGTGTCGCAACACCAAGACGTGCTGACTCAACTTGACAAGTCGAGCGGTGGTCAAACCGTTTGGCGAAAAGCAGAAAATTCTGTGGCATAATATGGGTCTTTCCAGAGATGGAAAAGGGCGGTTAGCTCAGGGGTAGAGCACTGCATTCACACTGCAGGGGTCACAAGTTCGAA
>CAITHK010000093.1 GCA_903892175.1 uncultured Burkholderiales bacterium
ATGCCTTTGGTTCTTCGCTTGGGCTTGAAGGGCAGATACAAGTCTTCCAGCTCTTGTTTGGTGGGCGCGGCTTCAAGGGCGGCGCGCAGCTCTGGGGTCAGCTTGCCTTGGTCATCGATGCTTTTGAGCACCGTGACACGGCGGTCTTCGAGCTCACGCAAATAGCTCAAGCGGGCTTCAAGTTCGCGCAATTGGATGTCGTCCAAGCCGCCCGTGACTTCTTTGCGGTACCGGGCTATGAAGGGCACTGTGGCGCCACCATCTAAGAGCTCGACGGCGGCTTTGACTTGCGATTCAGAAACTTTGATTTCGGCAGCAATTTGCCGGGTGATTTTTTGCATTTTTGAGGGGTGATCGGTTCTTCAAACCCGACAAGTTTCCCACACGCGGGAACGCGCAGACTAGGCGTCGAATGTGACCCGCACTCAAACTATTTGTAAGTACTAGCGCATATAGAAATTGATAAATCTGACGATATCAACAATATCAAATGAAAAATTAACAATTTCAAACCCATGGATGTCCATCGCCAAAAATATGTTGAGCCAATTCTGATCTTGCTCGCCCCTCTGTTGCTGTCTGGGTGCTACACCATTGCCGCCTCGGAATATGCTGATTTCAAAGCGCAAGCGCCCAACCAGCGCGCCATGAACCAGGTCATCCTGACTTGGGACTTGCGACCCGATGCGGCTGAATACTGCTCAACAATTGCCAAAAAAGCGGGGGCTGCCATGGCCAAGCCTGCCGTGGCCTGCGCCACCTGGTCGTTTCAGAACCAGCAATGCACCATCATCACCACACCCAACCCCAACCATGTGGTGATTGGCCATGAGGTTCGCCACTGCTTTGAGGGCCACTTTCACTGAGGTCTGGGGCCACGGACTGCGACGGTTTCAGTTGCGCAAATCAGCCCGAAGTTGTTGACCTACTTCTGGGCGTGCGGCAAACGGGTCAGGGGGCTGACTTTGCGACACGATGGCTTGCATGCGTTGCGACACATTGCCCAAAGCCTGTGGATGGCTGTAGATGTAAAAGTGGTTGGCGCTCACCGAGTCAAACACTTTTTGGGCCACTTGTGCCGCACTGACTTTCCCACTGTGAACGGCTTTGTCCATCATCGCTTGGCCGATGCGTTGGCTTGGCGTGAGGTGTTCGTCGGCCTGTGCACCGGGGCGATTGCGCTGGCTTTGCCCAATGCCCGTGGGGACAAAGTACGGACACAGCACGCTGGCACCCACCTGGTCTGTCACCAACTGAAGGTCTTGGTAGAGCGTTTCTGTGAGCGCCACCACGGCGTGTTTGCTCACGTTGTAAATGCCCATGTTCGGAGGCGTGAGCAAGCCCGCCATGCTGGCGGTGTTGACGATGTGACCCTGGTAGAGAGGGTCTTGTTTGGCGGCTTGCAGCATCATGGGGGTGAACAAGCGCACGCCATGGATGACGCCCCACAGGTTGACGCCCAGCACCCATTGCCAATCCGCCAGTGAGTTTTCCCACACCAAACCACCGGCACCAACGCCTGCGTTGTTGAAGACCAAATGCGGTGCACCCCATTGGGTGTGCACGTCGTGCGCCAGGGTCTGCATCTGCTCGGCGTTGGACACATCGACACAATGTCCCATCACGGTCACCCCCGTGCCTGTGAGTTCTGCGACGGCCGCATCGAGCGCGTCACGCTGCACATCGACCAACACCAAGTTCATGCCAAGCTTGGCACCCAGGCGCGCACATTCCAAACCAAAGCCCGATCCCGCGCCGGTCAAGACCGCTGTTTTGCCCGCAAAGTTTGACATCATGCAGCGTTGCCTCTAAACCAGCTTGACCAGCTGTTTGCCAAAGTTCTTGCCCTTGAGCAGGCCCAAGAAAGCCTCAGGGGCTGCGGCCAAGCCTTGCGCCACGGATTCGCGGGGGCGTAATTGTCCGCTGCCTACCAACTGACCCAACTCCTTGAGCGCTTCGGGCCAGACCTCCATGTGCTCGCTGACGATGAAGCCTTGGATTTTGAGTCGGTTGACCAAAATCAAGGCAGGGTGGGTCATGGGCAAGGGCGCGCCATCGTAGCCCGCGATCATGCCGCACACCGCTATGCGCGCGAAGGCGTTGGTGCGCAGCATCACCGCGTCCAGCACCATGCCGCCCACGTTTTCGAAGTGACCGTCAATGCCGTTGGGGCAGGCTTGCCGCAAGGCTTTGGACAAAGACAGGTAGTCGCTGTGCTCCTTGTAGTCCACACAGGCATCAAAGCCCAAGGTGTTGACCACGTAGTCGCATTTGTCTGGACCACCGGCAATGCCCACCACGCGGCAGCCGCGCGCTTTGGCCAACGCGCCATAGGCGCTGCCCACCGCCCCACTGGCCGCACTGACGGTGACGGTTTCGCCGGCTTGCGGGGCAATGACCTTGACCAAGCCGTACCAAGCGGTGACGCCAGGCATGCCCACCGCACCCAGGTAATGACTCAAGGAGACATGGGTGGTTTCCACACGCCGCAGCATGCCCGCGGCATGGCCATCGACCACGCTGTAGTTTTGCCACCCCCCCATGCCCACCACCTGATCACCGACCTTGAATTTCGGATGACGGCTCTCGACCACCTCGCCTGCGGTGCCGCCAATCATCACCTCGCCCAAAGGCTGCGGAGCGGCGTAACTCTTGCTGTCGTTCATGCGCCCACGCATGTAGGGGTCTAGGCTCAAGTAGTGGTGTTGGACCAGAACTTGGCCCTCTTGCAAGGCCGGGGTCTGGGCGCTCACCACCTTGAAGTTGTCAACGCTGGCGTGTCCTTGGGGGCGGTTGTCCAACACGATGGCATGGTTCAATGGCATATCTGCTCCTGGAAAAAATCAATCGGTCGGTATGTCGGTGCTGGTTTTGTCTGCGGCGGTGCCGCGAGGTACCAACTTGAACGTGCCCGTCGAATGGGCGCACAGGACCTCTTTTGCGTCATACACCATGGCCTCGGTGAAGGCCATGCTGCGGGTTCGGTGGATCAAACGGCCTTTGGCGGTCAGGGGGCCGACCGCGGCACGCATGAAGGAGGTTTTCATCTCGATGGTCACGGCGCCGGAGGTGCGCTCGACACTGCGTGCAGCCGTGGCCATGGCCACATCCAACAAGGTCATCACAGCACCGCCGTGAACCACATTGAAGGAATTGTTGTGTTCAGGTTCAGGGGCAAAACGCAATTCAGACTGACCATCCTCGAAAAAAACCATCTCAAACCCCAAGTGGTCGACAAAGGGGATGTAAGCACCAAAACTCTCTTGCATGGCAATCCTTGTTTAAAAAGCCTCTTCCGGCATGTGGGCGCAAGTCATGTCGCCTTGCGCCACCACGTTGAGCCAAGCGCCGATTTTCGGCAATTCGTAACGGAAAAAAAATGCAGCGGCGGTTCGACGCCCTAAGTTCTCAGGGCCTTCGTTCAAACTGGCCAGCTCAACTTCAAGCCACATCCAGGCCAACACCATATGCCCAAAGGCCTGTAAATAAGGCACTGCGTTGGCCAAGGCTTGCGTTGGCTCATGGTTTGTCCACGCCATGCTTGTCGCACGTTGCACCTGCCTGAGCGCATCGGTCAAGGCATGGCCATGCTCGGCCAAGTGATGGGCTGGTTGGGTACGTTGCAAGGCATGCGCCACCGTGGCATGGATCCGCTGGGCCAGCAAGGTCATGCCCTGCCCGTCTTCCATGCGCACCTTGCGACCCAGCAAGTCCATGGCCTGAATGCCGTGTGTGCCCTCGTGGATCATGTTCAAGCGGTTGTCGCGCCAGTACTGCTCCACGGGGTAGTCGCGCGTGTAGCCATAGCCACCCAGCACCTGAATGGCGAGTGAATTGGCTTCCAAACACCACTCGCTGGGCCAGCTCTTGGCAATGGGTGTCAGTACTTCGAGCAGCAAACGCGCTTCGTTGGCGGCTGTGGCCTCACCCGTGCGTTGCTCGTCCACCAAGCGCGCGCAATAAAGGGCTAGGGCCAAGGCCCCTTCGCCATAGGCTTTTTGCGCCAACAACATGCGTTTCACGTCGGCGTGTTCAATGATGCGAACTTGCGGCGATGCTGGGTTTTTGCCAGCAGCGGTCATGGCGCGTCCTTGCGGACGGCCTTTGGCATAGTCGAGTGAGGCGTAATAGCCCGCAAGTCCCAGCATGGTGGCGGCCATGCCGACCCCAATGCGCGCCTCGTTCATCATGTGGAACATGCAGCGCAAGCCCTCGCCGGCTTGCCCAACCAAATAGCCCAGGGCGCCCGCTTGTCCGTTGGCGTCTGGGTATTTGCCCTCGCCAAAATTGAGCAAGGTGTTGACGGTGCCACGCCAACCGCATTTGTGGTTCAAGCCGGCCAAGGCCACATCGTTGCGTTGGCCCGTGAGTTGTCCCTGGTCATCGACCCGGTGCTTGGGCACCACAAACAAGGAGATACCTCTGACCCCGGCAACCGGCTTGCCATCGGCAGCAGGAATCTTGGCCAATACCAAATGGACGATGTTGTCGGTCAGCTCATGGTCGCCAGTTGAAATCCACATCTTGTGGCCCTTGAGCCGGTAGCGCGGGCCCAGGGGGTCACTGGCAAAGTCCTCCCCATCGGGTGTGGCGCGGGTGCTGATGTCGCCCAACGATGATCCCGCTTGGGGTTCTGACAGGCACATGGTGCCAGCCCATCGACCTGAAAACTCGTTGCGTGCGAACACTTGTTTTTGTAGCTCGCTGCCATAAGCCATCAGCAAGTTGGCATTGCCCACCGTCAACATGCCCCCACCAATGCTGACCGACGCACACGCAAAAAACGCATTGGCCGCAGACTCGACCACATAGGGCAGTTGCATGCCGCCCATGTCATAGTCTTGCGATGCGCTGAGCATGCCCGATGCGCCATAGGCTGCATGGGCATCGTGGGTGGCTTGGGGCAAGATGACGCGTTCGCCATCGAACTGCGGCTCTTGATCATCGATGGTGCGGTTGTGCGGCGCAAATTTCTCTCTTGCGATGCGCTCACAGGTGTCGAGCACGGCATCGAAAGTTTCTCGAGAGTGGTCTGCGAAACGGTGGCGTTGGTTCAGTGCGTCAACTTTGAGCCAGTCGTAGAGCAAAAAATCAACGGTGTGGCGCAACGCCATTTACAGCACTTCAAAAATACCCGCTGCACCCATGCCGCCGCCTATGCACATGGTCACCGCCACGCGCTTGGCACCACGACGTTTGCCTTCAATCAGGGCATGCCCTGTCAGGCGTTGACCGCTCATGCCATAGGGGTGGCCCACCGCAATGGCGCCGCCATTCACATTCAGTCGATCATTGGGAATGCCCAGTGTGTCGCGGCAGTACATCACTTGCACGGCGAAGGCTTCGTTGAGTTCCCACAGGTCAATGTCATTCACAGTCAAGCCTAAACGCTTGAGCACTTTGGGCACCGCAAACACTGGGCCAATGCCCATCTCATCGGGCTCGCAGCCTGCCACGGCAAACCCCAAGAAACGCCCCAGGGGTTTCAAGCCACGCTTGCTGGCCAATTCTTCGCTCATCACCACGCAAGCCCCCGCCCCATCGGAGAACTGGCTGGCATTGCCAGCTGTGATCAAGCCGCCTGGCATCGCCGATTTCAAACCGCTGATGGCCTCGACCGTGGTGCCTTCACGCATGCCTTCATCGCGGCTGACGGTGACTTGTTTCGTCATCAAGCCCATCACCTTGTCTGCCACGCCGGCTTTGACGGTGATGGCGGCAATCTCCTCGTCAAACTTACCCGCTGCTGCTGCTGCGCAGGCTTTTTGTTGGCTGGCGGCGCCGTATTCGTCCATGGCTTCACGGCTGATGCCATAGCGTTTGGCCACGTTTTCAGCGGTTTGCAACATGTTCCAGTAAATCTCGGGTTTGATTTTGTTGAGGTTGGGGTCCATGAACATGTGCATGTTCATTTCTTGCTGCACGCAAGAAATGCTTTCCACGCCGCCAGCCACATAGACATCGCCTTCACCTGTGATGATGCGTTGCGCCGCCAAGGCGATGGTTTGCAAACCTGACGAGCAAAAGCGGTTCACCGTGACGCCGCTCACACTCACAGGCAAGCCGCCAGCCAAACCGCATTGGCGGGCGATGTTCCATCCGGTCGCGCCTTCGGGGTTGGCGCATCCCATGATGACGTCTTCCACTTCGGCGGGGTCAATGCCCGCTCGCGCCACGGCGTGTTGGATGGCGTGTCCTCCCAAGGTCGCGCCGTGGGTCATGTTGAAAGCACCTTTCCAGCTTTTGGTCAGCGGAGTGCGAGCAGTTGAAACGATGACAGCGTTGGTCATGGGAATTCCTTATATGGGGTTCAGTTGAACGTCTTGCCTTCGGCGGCGAGGCGGGCCAGCAAGGGCGCTGGCTTCCAGAACTCTGCGTCATCCAGGGGGTTGGCCGCAAAACGGTTCATGGCTTGCACCACGTTGAACAAGCCAATTTGGTCCGCATAGAGCATGGGTCCGCCACGGTAGATCGGAAATCCATAACCCGTGATGTACACCATGTCGATGTCGCTGGCCTTGGCGGCAATGCCTTCTTCCAAAATGTGTGCGGCTTCGTTGACGAGTGAATACACCAGGCGTTGCACAATTTCTTCGTCGCTGATTTTGCGTGCGGTGATGCCTAGCGCGGCACGGTGTTGGACCACCATGACCTCCACCTCTTTGTTCGGGATGGCGTCACGCTTGCCCGCTTGGTAGTCGTACCAGCCTTTGCTCACTTTCTGACCAAAGCGACCCATCTCGCACAACAGGTCGGCGGTTTTGCTGTACTTCATGTGGGGCTTTTCGACATAGCGGCGCTTGCGGATGGCCCAGCCGATGTCGTTGCCTGCCAGGTCGCCCATGCGGAACGGTCCCATGGCAAAGCCAAATTTCTCGACCGCTTTGTCCACCTGCTGTGGCGTGCAGCCCTCTTCCAACAAGAAACCGGCTTGACGGCCATATTGCTCGATCATGCGGTTGCCAATGAAGCCATCGCACACCCCCGACACCACGGCGGTCTTTTTGATCTTCTTGGCCACGGTCATGACGGTGGCCAGCACGTCCTTGGCGGTTTGTTCGCCACGCACGACTTCGAGCAACTTCATCACATTGGCGGGGCTGAAAAAGTGCATACCCACCACGTCTTGGGGACGCTGGGTGAAGTTGGCGATGGCATTCACATCCAGTGTTGAGGTGTTCGAAGCCAAGATGGCACCGGGCTTCATCACCGCATCGAGCTGTTTGAAGACGGCTTCTTTGACGCCCATCTCTTCAAACACGGCTTCAATCACCAGGTCGGCATCTTTCAAATCGCTGTAGCTGAGTGTGGTGCTGAGCAAGGCCAT
>CAITHK010000094.1 GCA_903892175.1 uncultured Burkholderiales bacterium
AAACAGAAGAATTTTCTTGAGCGAATGTTTAGTGAATTGTTAAATGATCAGCAACGTGAATTACACAAACTGTTTGACCACCAATCACGCAGGACTGATGATTTAATGAAGATGAATGAAATGATGATTAATGAAATGAACAATCGACTTCAAAGTCTTGAATCACTTATTGCCAAATCGCTGAACTCGATTGAAATACAAACTCAAATGCAGATGAAACTGCAACTTGAAACCCAACAAAAAAACAAACCCTAAGCCACAACCACTAAACCCCATGAACGAAAGTAGGTGCCATATGAAAATCGTCATCAATCCCATCCGCCCAGCCTTAAGTCACATCGACAAAGACTTCCATGTGCTAGTTCGCTTGCAATCTGAATATAAAGAAGGCTTTAAGCGCACACCCCTCAACTTGGCACTAGTCGTAGACCGCTCAGGCTCTATGGAGGGCCCGAAACTGAGAGAAGCCAAGCGATGCGTCAGTGATCTTATAAAGCGCATGCACCCAGAAGATCAAGTGTGTTTGGTGCAATATGACGACCACGTTGACACCATCGTGCCATTAACCCCAGTAGCGCAAGTAAGCGGCATCATCGATGCTTTGATACAGGGCATTATGTCCAACGGTAGTACCGATTTGCACTCTGGTTGGCTAAAAGGAGGTGAAATGTTGGCACCTAAAGCAGGCCACGAGTCTACGTGCCACGTTATTTTGTTGTCTGATGGTCAAGCTAACAGCGGGTTAGTTGATACCACTCGAATTAGTGAACAAGTATCGGCACTTGCAAGCGCAGGTGTCACCACCACCACGGTGGGTTTGGGCGCTGATTTCAACGAAGAACTAATGACCGCCATCGCTCAGGCTGGTCACGGTAGTGCGCATTACGGCGAGCGAGCCATTGATTTGGCAGAAACATTTGATGCGGAAATTGGACTTTTATCCCAGCTGCAGTGGCGCAATGTGGAGTTATCTATTTTCGGCGGCTCTGCGCACATTGAAATGCTGAATACATATGTGGGTACCGAAAATAATTGGCGCATGCCGTCAGTGGCGATGGGATCTGAATGCTGGGCTTTACTGCGTATGCCAATGCGTGAGGCCATTCGTATGCAGGAAGAAAATGGCACTGTGATAAAGGTAATTGTGAAGGCCGTAGACGCTACTGGCGCTCAATTTAAATTTGAGGGTCAATTGCAAAAATTACCCATTGTGACGCCTGCTACCTACGAATCAGAGAGAGCCCACGAGTTGGTAGAGCGCCGCATCAATGAGCTGACTGCAGCCATGCTACAACTCCAAATTAGAGAAGCAGCCTTGGCAGGCGATTGGTTGCATGTAGAGCAATTGTTAAACAGGCTTGAAGCCATTGGTCACAACGAACCCTGGGTGGCCGCTTCCATTGCTTTTACCCGACAACTCATGATCGAACGCGATGAGCAGCGTATGTCTAAAGAGATGCTCTACAAATCTCGAAAGATGAACAACCGTTTGTCTAGTACCGATGAAGTGATGTTTAGTTTGCAGTCGGACATTGAAGAGCAAGCATTTTTGCGCAGAAAGTCTAATGAGGGACGCAGGTCGGAGACTTGACGATGAAAGCGACCAGCTTCTATCTGATTATTAGGCGGTTCAACGCCCTACTGCCGCTGACTGCAATATTA
>CAITHK010000095.1 GCA_903892175.1 uncultured Burkholderiales bacterium
ACCAAGACATCAAAGAAGGCCGTGGCTGTGGCCCCAACAAGGACTACATCAACCTCGACATGACCCACCTGGGCGTCGAGACCATCATGAAGCGCCTGCCCTCGGTGTTCGAAATTGGCCACAACTTTGCCAACGTCGACATCACCAAAGAGCCGATCCCTGTGGTGCCCACCATCCATTACCAAATGGGCGGCATCCCCACCAACATCCACGGCCAAGTCGTCACACAAGACGCCAACAACCACAGCGTGGTGGTCAACGGCTTGTACGCCGTGGGCGAATGCTCTTGCGTGAGCGTGCATGGTGCCAACCGCTTGGGCACCAACTCGCTGCTCGACTTGTTGGTGTTTGGCCGCGCGGCGGGCAACCACATCGTGGAATACAACCAACAAAACAAGCACCACAAGCACCTGCCCGAGAACGCGGCCGACATCTCGTTGGCACGTTTGGCCCGCTTGGACAGCAACACCACCGGCGAATACGCGCAAGACGTGGCCAACGACATCCGCAACGCCATGCAATCGCACGCGAGCGTGTTCCGCACCCAGGCATTGATGGACGAAGGGGTCGCCAAGATGGCTGAGTTGCGCGAGCGTGTGCAAAACATCGGCCTCAAAGACCAGTCCAAGGTGTTCAACACCGCGCGCATCGAAGCGCTGGAAGTGGAAAACCTGATCGAAGCCGCGCAAGCCACCATCGTGTCGGCTGCGGCCCGTCACGAAAGCCGTGGCGCCCACACCGTGGACGACTACGGTGACACGCCAGAGCACCCCAACGGTCGCAACGACACCGATTGGCACAAGCACACCCTGTGGCACAAAGAAGGCAATCAGCTGTCTTACAAGCCGGTTCAAATGAAACCGCTCACCGTTGAGAGCATTGAGCTCAAGACCCGTACTTTCTGATCAGGCACGCACCATGACAAAACGCACGTTTCAAATTTACCGCTACGACCCAGACACCGACGCCAAGCCCTACATGCAAACCATCGAGGTTGAATTGGACGGCACCGAGCGCATGCTGCTGGACGCCCTGATGAAACTCAAGGCCGTCGACCCCACCATCTCGTTTCGCCGCTCATGCCGCGAAGGCGTGTGTGGCTCCGACGCCATGAACATCAACGGCAAAAACGGCTTGGCTTGTTTGACCAACATGAACACCTTGCCCGGCACCATCGTGTTGAAGCCTCTGCCGGGCCTGCCCGTCATTCGCGACATGATCGTGGACATGACCCAGTTCTTCAAGCAGTACCACTCCATCAAGCCCTATTTGGTCAACGACACCCAGCCGCCCGAAAAAGAGCGCCTGCAGTCGCCCGAAGAGCGTGACGAGTTGAACGGCTTGTACGAGTGCATCTTGTGTGCGAGCTGCTCCACCAGCTGCCCCTCGTTCTGGTGGAACCCCGACAAGTTTGTCGGCCCCGCTGGTTTGTTGCAGGCCTACCGCTTCATTGCCGACAGCCGCGACCAAGACACCGCAGGCCGTTTGGACAACTTGGAAGACCCGTACCGCCTGTTTCGCTGCCACACCATCATGAACTGCGTCGATGTGTGCCCCAAGGGTTTGAACCCCACCAAGGCCATCGGCAAGATCAAAGAGTTGATGGTGCGCCGGGCCATCTAAGGCGCATCACCCCAAGCACAGGAGCACCAACATGGACGTCGACGCACCATTTCGCGACACCTCGGTGGGTGACCCTTTGCTTGACGGTTTGAACGGGCAAGACCCACTCAACGAGCGCGCCCTGAGCAAACTGCGCTGGCGCTGCCGCCGAGGCCTGTTGGAGAACGACTTGTTCATCCAGCGTTTTTTTGAGCGGCACGAAACTCGCTTGACCGTGAGCCATGCCCGTGGCTTGTATGCGCTGATGGACTTGTCTGACAACGACTTGCTCGACCTGTTGTTGCAGCGCAAAGACTTGCCCCACGACCACACACCACAAGAAGCACAACAAGTGCTGACGATGCTGAGACACTGACGCCAAAAGATTTATAGGAAATAAAGCCATGAAACTCTCTGACAACAAAGCCACCCTGTCGTTCAGCAACGGCAGCCCCAGCATCGACATGCCCGTCTACAACGGCAGCATCGGCCCTGATGTGATCGACATCCGCAAGCTCTATGGTCAAACCGGCATGTTCACCTATGACCCTGGCTTTTTGTCCACGGCTTCGTGCCAGTCGGGCATCACCTACATCGACGGCGACAAAGGCGAGTTGCTGTACCGTGGCTACCCCATCGAGCAACTCGCTACCCACTGCGACTACCTCGAGACGTGCTACCTCTTGCTCAAGGGCGAGTTGCCCAACGCGGCACAAAAAGCAGAGTTCGTCAAAACCGTGACCAACCACACCATGGTCAACGAGCAGATGCAATTCTTCTTGCGTGGTTTTCGCCGTGACGCACACCCCATGGCCGTGATGACCGGCTTGGTGGGCGCTTTGTCGGCCTTCTACCACGACAGCACCGACATCAACAACCCAGAGCACCGCGAAATCTCGGCCATCCGTTTGATCGCCAAAATGCCCACCCTGGTGGCCATGGCCTACAAATACACCATCGGCCAACCCTACATGTACCCCAAGAACGACCTGAGCTACTCGGGCAACTTCTTGCGCATGATGTTTGGCACGCCGTGCGAAGAGTACGTGGTCAACCCCGTGCTCGAGCGCGCCTTGGACCGCATCTTCATCTTGCACGCCGACCACGAACAAAACGCCTCCACCTCCACCGTGCGCTTGTGCGGCTCATCAGGCACCAACCCCTTTGCAGCCATTGCTGCGGGTGTGGCTTGTCTTTGGGGCCCCGCACACGGCGGCGCCAACGAAGCTTGCTTGAACATGCTGGAAGAAATTCAAGCCATGGGCGGCGTAGCCAAAGTCGGTGAGTTCATGGAGAAGGTCAAAGACAAAAACTCTGGCGTCAAGCTCATGGGTTTTGGTCATCGCGTCTACAAAAACTACGACCCTCGCGCCAAACTCATGCAAGAGACCTGCGACGAAGTGCTCAAAGAGTTGGGTTTGGAAAACGACCCCTTGTTCAAGCTGGCCAAAGCGCTGGAGAAAATTGCCTTGGAAGACGAATACTTCGTCAGCCGCAAGCTCTACCCCAACGTGGACTTCTACTCCGGCATCGTGCAACGCGCCATCGGCATTCCGGTCAACCTGTTCACCGGCATCTTCGCCTTGGCACGCACCGTCGGCTGGATTGCCCAGTTGAACGAAATGATCAGCGACCCCGAGTACAAAATCGGCCGCCCACGCCAGTTGTTCACCGGCTCACCTGTGCGCGAGGCTTTGCCTTTGTCGCAACGCAAGTAACCCACCCCTGACTTGCCCCGTGCCCCGTGCCCCTTTGGTGCGGGGCATTTTTTGTCTGTGCAGTGTTAGGCTTTTGCCCTATGAGTTCTGTTGCCTTTTTGCCCAACGCCCAAGCCTTGCTGGCGGTGGTCAACGCCAGCCCCGCCAAGCCTCAGACCGAGTGCCAATGCAGCTTGCAACGCTGCGCCGGGTGGGAGAGCGTCACCGAAACCGAGTGGCCCAGCCAGCACCTGAGCGCCGTGGCCACCTTGCGCGACCCCGAGGTGTACGAACCCACCTTTGAAGAACACCACCCCCACGGCACGCGCTACGACTCGCCCGAGGCCCCGGTGTCGGTGAAGCACTTTCCGTACAACCGCTGCGAGGTGCTGGCCTGCACACGCTGCCAGCAACACGTGCTGCGCTACACCGAGTTTGGTGGCTACTACGTGGACCCCCGTGCGCGCCGTTTGAACGCGGCAACTGTGTGTGAGGACTTGGCTTAAGGCCACACCCTTAGGCCACACCCTCAGGCCCCAGCCCTCGGCTCTCAGCCCTGCATCACCGCGTGTTCGTACACCGCTTCAATGTGGCGCGTGTGCGCCGCAATGTCGCACACCGGGGAGGCCAACATGTGCGAACGCAGCGCATGGCGCGACCAAGCTTGGCCGCGCAACTGCTGGGCCAGCGCTGCGGCAATGCGCACATAGTCTTGCGCGTCGTGTGCCACCCAAGCGTCGTGGCCGATGGCCCGCAAAAAGCTCGCCCCCATGCGCGACACAAAGTTCGCCCCCTCTAGCGTCACCATCGGGCAACCCATCCACAGCGCTTGCAAACTTGTGGTGCCGCCGTTGTAAGGCGTGGGGTCGAGCGCAATGTGCACGTCGTGGTACTCCTGCATCATCTCGCTCAACTCGGTGGGGCCTCTGAACTGCAAGCGCTGTGGGTCTACCCCCTGCGCCACAAAGCGCGCACGGGTGGTGGCCTGCACCGCATCGTCGCGCAACACCGGGGCTTTGACCAACAACACCGAGTCAGGCACCGCCGCCAGCACCTGCGCCCACAGGGCCACGGTGGTGTCGCTGAGCTTGAGCAAGTTGTTGAACGAGCCAAACACCAACGGACCTTGCACAGGCTGTGTGGCATCGGCTTGCAGCGGGTCTTGGTCGACCGGCGCCCAACAAAACACGCTGCCCGGCAAGCGCGCCACGCGCTCGACAAACAGCGCGTCATGCTCAGGCGGGGCCACCACCGCGTCGCCAATCAACCAGTCAAAGCAGCGCAAGCCGGTGGAGTGCGGGTAGCCCAGATAGGTCATTTGCACGGGCGCACCGCGCATGGCAAACACGCCCAAGCGATGGGTGGAGGTGTGGCCCGCCAAATCGACCAGCACGTCGAGTTGGTCGGCCTGTACCATGGCGTGCAGGGCCAAATCGTCAAGCTTGTGCGCCTCACGCCAATGGTCGGCACAGGCGCGGGCTTGGCGCGTGTAGCCGTCGTGCATGGTGCCCACGTGGTAGATAAAAACCTCAAAGCGGCTGTGGTCGTGCTGCTGCAGCACGGGCAGCATGAACAAATTGACCGGGTGCTGGCGGTGCAAGTCGCCCGACACATAGCCCACCCGCAAACGCCGCCCGCCCTGGGCAAGTGGCAACCCAGGCACGGGCGGGTTGTCTTGCACCAGATGCGGGTAGGTTTGCTCAAAATCGGCCAGCATAGCGTCGCCCACGCGGCGGTGCAGCTGGGCCACAAACGCGGCGCTCAAGTGGTCTTGGTACAGGCTTTGCATCAACAAGCGCGCAGCGCCCAAGCCGTTGTTGCGCACGCCGTGTGCTTCAAACGCGGCCAAGGCGCGGTCAAACTGTGGGCGGCTCACGCCGCTGCTTCGCAAATCGTCCAGCGCCACTTGGGCCTGGGTGTTGTGGGGCTCCATGGCCAGCACCCGCAAAAAATTGTCTTCGGCCTGCTGGCTCAACCACACCTTGCTTTGCAGTTGCCCCAGCGCGAGCAAAGCCCCGGCATGGTTGGGCTGCAACTGCACCACGGCCTCACGCACTTGCAAGGCCTGCTCCCAGTAGTTGTTGAAAAACAAGACATCGGCCAACAAACCCAAAAACCCCGGGTTTTGCGATTCACCCGCCTTGGCAAACGCGGCCTCTGCCGCCGGGGTGTGGCCCAGCTGCATGTGGGCCTCGGCTTGCAGCAACCACGAGCCATGGCGCTGGGGCGATTGGTTCAACACCGCCTGCAACGCCGCCAAGGCGCCTGCAGGGTTGCCGCTGCGCAAACGCCACACCGCCAACCAGTGGCCGGTTTCGCCCAGCAAAGGCTCTGCGGCCAGGGCTTGCAGCACCGCCTCACGCAGGGCGGGGTTGGTGGCTGCGTTGTCTGTGCCTTGTGGGGCCAGCTCGCAACAGCGCGCCAAATACAGCCAGCTCAACCAGTCGCCTGGGTCTACCGCCACCAAGGCTTGCAGCACCTCGGTGGCTTGGGCCAAGCCTGGCCACACTGGCGCGACTTGCAGCAAGACCTGCTCGCCGCCCACCCAGGGCTCGGCGGGGGTCAGCTGCGCCAACAGGCCTTGGGCTTGACTGGCCAAGCGGGCGTCACAACGCTGCGCCTGCGTGGCGGCATAGCGGGCATGCCAAGGCAAAGCGCGGCGCACATAGCGCTGCAACAGCGCCATCCAAAGATCAGCAAGGGCTGGCGTTTGTTTGAGCGCTTGCCAGGTTTGGGTGAGGGTGTGGGTGTTCAAAGCAGAGGCTCCGGCGGCAGTTTATCCGCGCTGTTGTCAAGCGCTGTCAGGTCACGTGCTGCGCATTGACGATGTTGTTTTCAATCAGCAACTGCGCGAACACGCTGCTGGAGTTGTAGGTGTAGGCCGTCATGGCGTGCCCACCGTATGTAATGGCAGTGATGGTGGTGGACTTGGCCCAGCTGCTGGCACCAATGATCACGAAATCATCCGCAGTGCCCCAAATCATCAGCTGGTGCATGGCCACACTCGACGCCAAGGCTGTGGTGCTTGTGGCGGCCGTGGTGTTGCTGCTGTTGAACACGTTCATTCCTGCCATGTCCAAGACGTCTTTGAGCGCCAATGTGGTGGTGTTGGCGCTGGTGTCGGTGGCCATGTCGATGACCTCCACACTGGCGATGCGGCTCAAACCCAACCCGCCGGTGCTGCCGGCGTTGGACACCGCCGTTAAATCTAGCTTGGCGCCACCCGTGAGCCGCAAGGTGTCGATGCCCGTGCCGCCATCGATGCGCGCCAATTGCGTGATGTTGACCTCAGAACCAAAGGAGTTTTGCAAAGCCGTGACCATGCCTTGCGTCACCACAAAGGTATCGTTGCCAGAGCCGCCATACAGCACATCAGCACCGTTGCCTGAGATCAAAATATCATCACCAGCTCCACCCACCAGAGTTTGTCCGCCACCCAAGGTGGAGGTGGAAGTGAGGGTGTCTGCGCTGGAAGTGCCCAGTTGGTCTACCGCTGTTTTGCCAAATACGCCTGTCGTGCTTCCAAAAATCACGTAGCTGGTGCCGGAGTAATTCGACGCATAGGGTGCGCTAACAATCAAGTCGGCCAAACCGTCTCCATTCACGTCTCCGGCAGCACTGACTGAGGTGCCGCTCTGGTCGCCAGCTGATGCGCCATCCAGCGCAAAGCCGCCTGTCCCCCCAGCCACGGCGGATAACTCTATCGCTGTTGCGCTGGTTTTACCAAACACCACGTAACTGCGGCCTGCTTGCGCCACTCCCGAACTGGAGACGCTGTTTGCGCCAACGATCACATCGGCTAAACCGTCCCCATTCACGTCTCCAGCAGCGCTGACTGAGTAGCCACTGGCGTCGTCCAAAGACTGGCCGTTGATCACAAAGCCCAACTTGCTTGTCCCGGTTGCAATGTCTGAGAGGTTAATCCCAGCACCACTGGTCTTGCCAAAAACGACATAACTGCGACCAGCGTTCGATCTATTGGGTGTGGGATCTGAGTTGTCAGCACCTATGATCAAATCAGCCAAACCGTCTCCGTTCACGTCTCCCGCAGCACTGACTGAAATGCCACTTAGGTCGCCGCTGCTCTGGCCGTTGATCACAAACCCTGAAGTGCCAGTGCCTTGAGCAATCTGAGAGAGCTCGATTGCCGAAGGGCTTGTCTTACCAAATACAACGTAGCTGCGACCCGTCATTAAACTGCTTGAATACGCATTAGGTGCGCCCACAATCAAGTCAGCCAAGCCATCCCCGTTTACATCACCTGCGGAACTCACCGACCAGCCCTGATAAGAATTGGTCTCTCCGTTGATCACAAACCCCTGAGTGCTAGAACCGAATTGAAGTCCCGATGTGTTGACCACTGCGCTGCCGGTTTTACCGAATACAACATAAGCCCTTCCGGGTTGGTAGACTGGCGATGAGACAAGCAAGTCAGCCAGCCCATCACCATTGACATCTCCAGCTGCGCTCACTGAATACCCTGCATAAGAAGGGTTGGAATCTGTGATGACAAAACCCAGTCCGCTGCCGCCTGAATCTAGAGCCGAAAGATTAATGGTTGAACCGCTAGTTTTACCGAAGACTACGTAGCTTCGATTATTGGTGAAAATTGCATCGATGGCAGGAGCTCCAATTAATAAATCAGACAAACCGTCGCCGTTCACATCACCCGCAGCACTTACAGAGTAACCGCTGTCCAAACCGCAGCTGCCACCGTCCATGACAAAGCCCAATAAACTGGTACCAAGAGCAATGTCTGACAGTGAGATTACACCAGAGCCCGTCTTGCCAAACACCACATAGCTGCGGCCTGACAGCGCCCCACCCGAAGTGGTGCTGTTTGGAGCGCCAACGATCAAATCAGCCAAGCCGTCACCGTTGACGTCGCCCGCAGCCTTGGCCGAAAATCCGCTAAAGTCGTTGGCGCATTGGCCATTGATGACAAAGCCAGTTTTGGCGGATGTCACAGAAGATAACGTCATCGGTACCCAAGCCTTGGCACTGTTGATGGTGATGCTGATAACTTGCGCAGTACCGTCAACAGTATTCACCGTGAAAGTGTCCGACAAGGACGCGCCTTGCAACAGGGCAGACACGGATGCATTCGTGGTGTCTATGGCGTAAGTCCAAGTCCCCCCCGCAGTCATGGTGTATTTTCCGTAACCGTTTGTGCTGGTCGTGGCGGTGGTCACTGCCAAAAAAGTATTGGCTGTATTGTCCAGATCGGTGTCTGTGAGCGTAGCAGAGGTAGAGAGTGAGGTACTGGCTGTCACGGTGCCCGTAAAGATGCCACTGATTGTTGCTGCGTCATTCGCCCCCGTTACATTGACCCGCAAGGTCTGGGTCCCCGTCAAGCCGCTCTCGCTGGCGGTCACCGTGAAATCTTCTCCAGTGGTGGTTGCACCCAGCGCGTTGACCGTTGTTGCATTTGCCACGAATTTGTAGTTGCCAGTGCTGCTGTTGACATAAAGCGTTTCGAACGTTCCAATTTTTTGCAAGTCAAACGCCCCAGACAAATAGGTACCACTTTGCCCATCAGTGAGTCCAAATGTCAACGGCGTTCCTGTGTTGACATAGGTGGTTGTCAAGGAACCACTGGTGTCTGAGAAAGCGTCCAGGCTAACCGTGTCAACCAGGTTGACAGTGATTGGGGTGATCGTTGGCGTGTCTGCTACCCCTTTGATGAACGTCAGATGCCCAGCAGTCACAATGTTTGTGTCGACCAACAGCTGTGCGTAAATGCTGGACGAGTTGTAGGTATACGCCGCCATGGTGTGCCCACCGTAGGTGATGGCGGTATTGTTGGTGGACTTGACCCAACTGCCTAGTCCGATGGTGACGACATCGGTGGCATCACCCCAAATCATCAACTGGTGCATGGGCACGCTGGAGGCCAAGGCCGTGCCTGCGGAAGATGAGGTGTTGCTGCTGTTGAACACGTTCATGCCAGTCATGTCCAACACATCGCTCAAGGCCAGTTTGAGTTGGTTGCCAACAATGCCATAGGTGGTGGCGTCGGCCGACAAGTCCAGCACTTCGACGGAATTCAAACGTGAACTGCCTGCTGCGGCATTTTTGATGCTGGTTAAGTCAAACACGGTGCCCGCCATTGCGGTGGCACTGCCACTGGCCAGCCGCAAGGTGTCGATGCCCGTGCCGCCGTCAATGCGCGCCAACTGGGAGGTGTTGCCGCCCGAACCCAATGTGTAGAGCAACGCCGTGGCCATGCCAGCGGAGACCACGAATATGTCGTTACCAGCACCGCCGTACAACACATCGGCCCCGGCGCCAGAGGTCAAGGTGTCGTTGCCGGCTCCTCCCACCAGCGTTTGACCGCCGCCCGATGTGGAGGGCGATATGAGTGTGTCGTTGCCTGAGGTACCCAGTTGGTCGACCGCTGTGTTGGCAAAAGCGCCTGAGGTACTGCCAAAAATCACGTAACTGCGGCCTGCAGCGGTTCCAGCCACTGCTCCATCTGCGCCAACAATCAAATCGGCTAAGCCGTCGCCGTTCACATCGCCTGCTGCACTGACCGAAATACCACTTTCGTCGCCACTGCACTGGCCGTTGATCACAAAACCACCCGTGCCCATGGCCACAGCCGACAATTCAATTGCAGTGCCGCTGGTTTTGCCAAACACCACATAGCTTCGGCCTGCGCCTGTGCCTGCAGACGTGCTTGCGCTATTGGCACCCACAATCACATCGGCCAAGCCGTCCCCGTTCACGTCGCCGGCAGCACTGACCGAATAGCCACTTTGGTCGCCACTGCACTGGCCGTTGATTACAAAACCCAGTGTGTTGCCGGAAGACACCAGCGCTGTCAAATCGATCGCCGTGCTGCTGGTTTTTCCAAACACCACATAGCTTCGCCCGTTTACATATCCATTTGTAGCGGCGCCTTTAGCACCGACGATTACATCAGCCAAACCGTCCCCGTTCACGTCACCCGCAGCACTGACCGAAAAGCACGCCGCCTTGGAATCCTCGCTGTTGATGGCAAAACCAAAACCACTGCTGAGGGAGTTGACATCTATCGTGGTGTTACTGGTCTTGCCAAACACCACGTAGCTTCGCAAAGAATAGATGCTCGGAGCATTGATGATCAGATCAGCCAAACCATCCCCGTTCACATCCCCTGCAGCACTGACCGACCAGCCAGAATTTGAAACACCCGTATCTTTGATCTCAAAGCCTAGCGTGCTGGTGCCTGTTGCGATCTCCGTCAAATCAACTGCCACAGTGTTGGTCTTTCCGAACACAACATAGCTCTGACCAATAATTCCGCGTCCAAATACATCACTTCCAGGCGCGCCGATGATCACATCTGCCAAACCGTCCCCATTCACGTCGCCTGCTTCGCTGACCGAAAAGCCGCTGTAGCTGCCCTGCCCCTTGATCACAAAGCCAAGTGCACTGCTGCCTGTCGCCAGGCTGGACAAATCAACCGATGTGCCGCTGGCTTTGCCAAACACCACGTAGCTCAGACCGGCATTGGCAACCCCCGCCACGGTGGCGTAAGGCACGCCCACAATCAAATCGGCCAAACCGTCGCCGTTCATATCGCCTGCAGCGCTGACCGAGTAGCCGCTGTTGTCGTTAGCGCACTCGCCCTTGATCACAAAACCCAGTGTATTGCTGCTTGCAAGAAGGTCGGATAAATTGACCGCCAGCGAGGAGGTCTTACCAAATACCACATAGCTGCGGCCTGCGCCATTGGTAGCATAGAGCGCACTGACGATCACATCGGCCAAGCCGTCGCCATTCACGTCGCCAGCGGCGCTGACAGAGTAGCCGCTGGAGTCGTTATTGCACTCGCCATTGATCACAAATCCCAGTGTGCTGGTACCTGAAGCGAGGGATGAAAGAGACAAATAACCCGACGAACCCTTGATGGTGACAGCCACCGTTTGCTGCGTACCGTCTTGTGTTTTGACAGTGAATGTGTCGTCCAGGGTTTGGCCCGAGTTCAAGGCCAGGACTATTGCGTTGGCGTTGTCGAGGGTGTAAGTCCATGTTCCGCCAGCGGTCATTGTGTAGGCGCCATACCCTTTGGTGCTTGCAGTGGAGGTGCTCACCGCTTGGAAGGTGTTGGCGGTGTTGTCCGGGTCGGTGTCTTTCAGAGTTCCTGTTGCTGTGGTGATGGCGTCGGCTTCGGTGACTGTGCCTGTTGTGGTGCCGCTTACCGTGGCCGCATCGTTCGTCCCGGTCATGCTCACCGTGATCACCTGCGTCGTCCCATCCGCTGTCGCCACCGTCACGCTGTCGCTGTACTCCGTGCCGCCCACAAACTCGTTGTGCGCGCTGTTGGCCGTGTACGTCCACGCCC
>CAITHK010000096.1 GCA_903892175.1 uncultured Burkholderiales bacterium
ATGAGGCAACTCATGTGTAGCACCGTAGGAATCCCCTGCCTTTGGGCGGGGGAGGATGTCAATATCGATAGTGCATTTGTGAATTGTCGTGTATCAAGGAAGTAATTGGGGTCGCGTGCAAAGCGTTTGCGCCACTCGGCGGCTTGTTGCAAGCTCTCGCCAAAGGCCATGTCCCACAACTCGTCGGGTGTGGGGTAGCGGGCCACTTAACCCTCGGCCCCCGTGTGCAGTCGATGCCGTAAATGCCTTGGCCGTTGGTGGCGTAGGTGTGGCGAATGGCCAGCTTGGTTGCGTAGCTCTTGGCTTGACCCACGCCCTCGGTCAGTGGCTTGGTCCAGGATTTGGGCTCGATCACGGCCAGCTTGGTGTTGCGGTAGACCAGCACATAGTCAGCAACGTCGGCCCGCGCCCGCTTGCCTGCGGCCCACGGTGATGTTGTGCTCACGCAAAACCCTATTGCCTTACACCTGGCCCCAGCCTGCGGCGGCCAGGGCTGGGTCGATGTGCTCGGCACGGGTTTCGGCTTCGTTCATCTGCTTGGTTTCTTTTTGGCAGCAATGGCTTTTGGCTTGGTGGGTGGTGCCAAATAGTTGTCGCCAGTCACTACAGATCTACCTGTTTGCTGCTCCAGCTGTTGGCGTGCCTGCTTGGCAATGCGTCCACCCACCAAGGCAGCCCCTTTGTTTTCTTGCAAGCCGGTCGCCTGCTGGGTTTCTGCCACTTGTCGGGTTGAGAGTTCAGCCAGCGCCGTGAAGATCAGCTCAGCCTCGCTCATGTGGTCGCGCAGGTTGTGGGTTTTTAGGCCTTTGATATCTTTGTGCTCTTTGACACTCACGCCCGACCATTCTTGGTGAATGATGTTGGTGAGCATGGCGAATTCGTCGCCACTTTTCACGTCGTGCTCGCGCCAGTAGTCGGTTAGCTTGTTACGGGTTTCTTGGCCCGTCATGCGTTGCTGAATCCACTTGTCGCTGCGGCCGTGCTGTTGCCATGTGTCGCGGGCACGGTTGAGCGAGAGGGCTGGGTCTGCCATTTCCTGCATGCGCTCGTAGCCGACTTTGGCTAGCCAGAGCTTGATGGGTTCTGCCTTTGGGCTGGGAATGGACTGGACCAAGCGAAGCAATGTTTCGGCGGTGGCGACATCTGTCAGACGTTGTCTGCCGTCTGTAGCCTTCATCTTCAACTGGTGACAATTTGTCACCAGTTGACTTCCTTCTTTATCTAGTCGGCTTTTGAGTTTGTTCCAGTACTTACGTGCGGTGAGGTCATCGGTTTGCTCAGTCAAAACCTGAACTACATCCACAACCGAAAACCACCAAGTCTCACTGGCTTCGTCATAAACACGGCGAATGTCTTTGCCGTCGAACTGAGCTGCCGAAATGTTCATGACCTAACCCTAATTGCGTGTGATGATTTGGACCATATGGAGGACATTCTCCATATGGTCTATCAACGGATGGCAGATTTTGTCGCTCGTCTCGCTAAAGCCATGATGCATGCCTTCAAAGGTGGCATGGTGCTGGTTGGCAATGCGGTTTTTGGTCATAAGCTGGCTGCGTTGGATGTGCTCAATCAGTGTAACTAATTTGAATTCATAAGAGCCGTGATGGGTAGCCGGTTCAACTGTACGTTTTCCTCGTACGGTTGAATGGACTCAGTTGGTTACCAGCAAGAGGCGATCAAAGCTGCCCGCTGAAGGCTTGGTGCAGCAGTGATTTTTTGAGGTCTTCGAGGGCGGTGAGTTTTTGGCGGTAGATGGATTCGAGATGATCAACCTCGGCACTTAAAGCTTTGAGCATCTCTACCAGACGACCCTGATCGTTCAAGTTTGACGGAAATGAAATTTTAATTTTCTTGAGCAGGCTTGCCTTGATGCCTTGGACCGTCGCGCCAGTACCCTGATCCTTGATTCGCTGCTGAAGTGGAGGAGACAGAAGCAGGTACTTCAGAAACGTGGGGTTAAGCTTTTGCTGGTCTGACTGCATGATGCTGGGCGAAAACCACTTTCTCATCCGTATCGAGTTGCGCAACGTTGGCCAATGGTGCTTCAGTTGTAAAAAGTACGTCCCCTTGTTTGGGAATGCCACGTGTCATCCAGCTGTTGTAAGACTCAGGAGCCACAAATTCTTCAGGCTGCGTTTGAAGAAAACCCATTTTTACGTTCTTCGCTGTGATCAAGCGCAAGCCTTTAGATATTTTGACCGGCGTCTTTCCTCGATAGTCGATGAAGCGAATATGCTGATCAATGGTCGCGTCTATCCAGTCTTTATGTGCTGTGCCGAAAATTGAGGTCAGCTGTGCTTCAAAAAGCTCGCGGGCATTTTGGAGGTTCTTTTCGGCGTTGGCTTTGGCGGTGGCGATGTCGGCAAAAGCTTCGTCGAGGAGGGTGACGATGCGGCGTTGTTCTGGACGTGGCGGGTAACGTAGGCGTTGTGCTCGCACTT
This sequence comes from uncultured Burkholderiales bacterium, assembly GCA_903892175.1. Lineage (GTDB taxonomy): Bacteria > Pseudomonadota > Gammaproteobacteria > Burkholderiales > Burkholderiaceae_C > Limnohabitans. Next base: position 2,445 of record CAITHK010000096.1, read on the forward strand.
CGGCATCGGTCACGGCGGGGTAGCGCGCACCTTTTTGAAGTGCCTCCATGCTGTTCATGAATTCGTCGGTGAATAGCGAATAAAAAAGGTACTGTTCATCTATTTCGGCAGATGGGCGCATGACGAAATAGCCGGTGCTACAAATCTGTCCATCAAGCTCTACGGGTACTCGTGCGATTCGTTTGAGCGTTGGGCGAACCGTTGCAAATATTACATCGCCAGTTTTCACTAGCCGCCGTGCCCGACTAGGGGCATCTCTGCCTTTGAGGCGCTGAGTTTCTTCGACTTCAAAGGATTCGTTGGAACCAGACGAAACATCGATGTAGTCGAATTCCTTATCTGGTGTGATTGCCGGATTGAATGCCTCCGTTTTGAGGAGAACTTCACCAAGAGATTTAGCTACCCACCCCTTCCTCACGCCACTCCCTCCCCACGGGCATACAACACCTTGCCCACACGTTCAATGTGTTCGCGCAGCTCGGCGTTGCTCAGTTGGTCGAAGACGGACAGGTCAACGGTGTAGGGCAGCAGCAGTTCGTCTATTTCGTCGAGGATGTCGCCCAGCTCGCGGTGGTCAATTTGCGCATCCGCCGCAGCGTGCAAGGTCAGGTCGATGTCGGAGCCTGGGCGGTAGTTGCCTTTGGCACGCGAGCCATAGACGACGGCGCGCTCGACATGGGGGTGTTGCGCCAGGGTGTCACGGATTTTTTGTAGTGTGCTCGGGCTCAGGCCGAATGCGGTGTCAGCGCTCATGCTTGCGGGTCTGGTGCGTTGCACAGTGCGACCATCGTGGCCGACAGCGCCACAAAGGCGGGGTAAAAGCGTTGCAGGATGTCTTGTGCAATGCGTTCGGCCACATCCAGGTTGTAGGTGTGCGATGTCTGGTTACGGTCTTTTATCATGTCCATCCACACGTCACCATCCGCAACGAGCGCATTTTTGAAAGCCAAGCGGGTGGTATCGCGTGAGCCGATGATGCCTGTGAAGCCTTTGCTTTCTAGGTAGTCCTTGAGCACGTTCCAGCCCAGTTCGTGGGTGAATTCAAAGCCTTGAATCAGGCCTTGTTTTTCAAGCTTGGTCAGGGGGCGTTGTTGTCCCAGCTCCACCGCTTCGGTCAAGGTTTGTAGGGCGTTGGTGTAGTTGTGAAAGCGTTGCTTCCAGCGGATGTCTTCAGTCATGGGGTGCTCCTGCCAGCAGTTGACCAATATTAGCCAGAACTCGCGCCGCCTCGGCATCGAGCGCGGCAATCTCATCCAAGATATCCGCCGGGCTGCGGTGCACCACTGCTTCGCCGCCGTTGGGGTTTTTCACCGACAAATCAAACGTGCTTGCGTTCACGCTCTCGGTGGTCACGCTCCAGCTTTTGGGCGAGTCGGCAAAGGTTTTTTGCAGTTGCACAAACTCCACCAAGTCCGCGTCGTTGAGCGGGTTGGTTTTGCCCATGTTGCGGCCTGGGTCGAGCTGATAAAACCAAGTCTTGCGGGTGGGCTCGCCTTTGGTGAAAAACAGCACCACGGTTTTGACGCCCGCGCCCTGAAAGGTGCCGCCCGGACAGTCGAGCACGGTGTGCAGGTTGCAGTCGGTTAGCAGTTGTTCGCGCAAGGCCACGCTGGCGTTGTCGGTGTTGCTGAGGAATGTGTTTTTGATGACCACCGCCGCACGGCCTCCGGCACGCAGGCTTTTGATGAAGTGCTGCATGAACAGAAAAGCGGTTTCCCCGGTTTTGATGGGGAAGTTTTGCTGCACCTCTTTGCGCTCTTTGCCACCGGAGGGTGGGTTGGCCAGAATCACATCAAAGCGGTCGCGCTCTTGAATGTCGAAGATGCTTTCGCCCAGCGTGTTGGTGTGCACGATGTTGGGTGCTTCGATGCCGTGCAGGATCATGTTCATGATGCCAATCACGTAGGCGAGGCTCTTTTTCTCTTTGCCATAGAAGGTGCGCTTTTGCAGTGTGTCTAGGTCGTCGGCCTTGTTGGCTTTGGGGCTGAGGTAGGCGAAGGCTTCGCACAAAAAGCCTGCCGAGCCGCAAGCTGCGTCGTAAATGCGTTCGCCAATTTGGGGTTGCACCACTTCAATCATGGCGCGGATGAGTGGGCGTGGTGTGTAGTATTCGCCGCCGTTGCGCCCAGCGTTGCCCATGTTTTTGATCTTGGCTTCGTACAGGTCTGACAGCTCGTGCTTTTGGGCTTGGCTGCCAAAGCGCAGCTCGTCGATGCGGTCAATCACATCGCGCAGGTTGTAGCCGCTTTGAATTTTGTTGGTGATCTCGCTGAACACTTCCCCAATTTTGTATTCGATGGTCTGCGGCCCACTGGCGCGTTGCTTGAAGCCTGCGAGGTACGGAAACAGTTGGGTGTTGACGAAGGTTTTGAGATCGTCGCCAGTGAGTGCGCTGTTGTGGTCAAGCTTGCCGTCTGTGCCTTTGGGGGCGGCCCAGGCCGACCAGCGGAAAGCCTCGCCCAAGATGAATTGGTAGTCACGCCCCCCCAGCACGGCCTCGGTGGCTTTGTCGGCTTCAAGTGCGTCGAGATACTTTAAAAACAGCAGCCAGGAGGATTGCTCGGTGTAGTCCAACTCGCTGGTGCAGCCTGCGTCTTTGTGCAGGATGTCATCGATATTTTTAAAGGTTTGTTCATACATAGGTATGCATTTTATGGGTCGGGTTCCGCGTGTTCGAAGTATTGAAAGCTACCACCTTGCTGCTTATTGCGATGCGTTCCCCGAAGCATTCTTGCAAATGGCTAGATGCCAAGCGTTACGCCCAGCCCCGCCAAAGCGATGCCCGCGTCCCTTGAGCGCTCCACACAATCAGTCTGTCGCCGCATCCAACGCCGCCCGGCGTGAAGTGCGTTGGCTGTGCAGCAGCCCCAGTCCTGCCATCACCAGCAAGGCAATGCCTCCCCAGGCCAGCAGATTGGGCACTTCGCCCCACAGCACATAACCCAGCACCAAGGCCACCAACAGACCGCTGTAGCGGAAGGGGCCAATCACGCTCATGTCGCCCGCGCGCATGCTCAGGGTGAGCAGGTGGTACGCGATGGCCAGGCAAAAGGCGGCGCCGCCGAGTTGCATCAACGGCTCCAACGCCACGGGTTGCCAAGGCGCACTCAAGGTCCAAAGCCCAGACAGCAAGGTGACCATGGTGGAGGTAGACAGTGTGATGAGCAGCGAGGGCACGTGTGCGGGCACCATGCGCGTCATCAGGTCACGCCCCGCATGAAACAGCGTGCCCACCACGCACAGCAGGGCATAGGCATTCAAACCATGGGCATCGGGTTGCACCACCAGCAGCACCCCGGTGAAGCCCAACACAATCAAGGCCCAGCGCAGCGCGCCCACCCGTTCACGCAGAAAGACCACGGCCAGCAGGGTCAGAAACAAGGGCGCCGCCAGGTTGATGGCCGTGGCGTTGCCCAGAGGCAGGTGAAACAGTGCGGTCAGGTAGGTGAAGGTGGCGGCACTGTCAAGCAATGCGCGGATTGGCACGGTGCGTGTGCGCACGCTGCGCCACTGCGCCCAGCTGCCTGTGAAGACGACCATCAGCACCAGCAAGAGGGTGGCAAAGGCGCCGCGTATGAAAATAAGCTGCGGCGTGGGCAGCTGGCTGCTGACCAATTTGACCAAGGCGTCGTTGGTCACGAAGAACAGCATGGCCGCCATCATGGTGAGGATGCCGCGGCGGTTGTGTGGGTTCATCAGGGGGTGCCAATTGGCGCGTGAAGCGCATGGAGCGCGCTCGACGCGCGGCTCACAGGCGCGCCAAGCGAGACAGGGCCAGTTTCAGGGTCTCGTCTTGTTTGGCAAAACAAAAGCGCACCACCCGTTGGTCAAAGCCATCGGCGTAAAAGGCCGACAACGGAATCGCCGCCACGCCGATCTCGCTGGTGAGCCATTGGCAAAAGTCGGCTTCGCTGAGGTTCTTCTCGGGCACACCCAGTTGGTCAATGCGCACGCATTGAAAGTAGCTGCCTTCGCTGGGCAACAACTCAAACTTGGTGCTGGCCAAACCGGCGCGAAACAGGTCTCGCTTGGCGGCATAAAACGCTGGCAGCTCTAAGTAGGGCTTGGGGTTGGCCATGTAGGCCGCGAGGCCATGCTGCACCGGGGTGTTGACGGTGAACACATTGAACTGGTGCACCTTGCGGAACTCGGCACTCAGGCTGGCGGGGGCGGCCACGTAGCCGACTTTCCAGCCGGTGACGTGGAAGGTTTTGCCAAAGCTCGACACGATGAAGGCGCGCTCGGCCAAGCCCGCAAAGCTTGATGCGCTCAGGTGTTGGCGCGGTGCGTACACCATGTGCTCGTAGACCTCGTCGCTGATGAGCAAGATCTGGGTGGGCTTCAACAGTTCTTCGAGCTGGAGCATTTCTTCCCGTGTCCACACGGTGGCGCTGGGGTTGTGCGGGCTGTTGACGATGATGGCGCGCGTCTTGGGGCTGATGGCGGCGGCGATCTTGCCAAAGTCGGGGCGGAAGGTGCCGGGTGTGAGCGGCACGCGCACGGCCACGCCACCGGCGAGTTCGATGTTGGGGATGTAGCTGTCGTAGCATGGCTCCAACACGATCACTTCGTCACCCGCGCGCACCACGGCCAAGATGGCGCTCAAGATGGCTTGGGTGGCCCCTGCGGTGACGGTGATCTCGCTCACCGGGTCGTAGCGGTAGTGATACAGCGATTCAATTTTCTGGGTGATGGCTTCGCGCAGCACGGGCACACCGGTCATGGGTGGGTACTGGTTGAGGCCTTGCGTCATGGCATGGGTCACGCAACTCACCAAGTGCGGGTCACAGGCAAAGTCTGGGAACCCTTGGCCGAGGTTGACCGCATTTTTTTCAGCGGCCAGGGCCGACATGACGGTGAAGATGGTGGTGCCGACTTTGGGAAATTTGGTGTCAAGAACAGGTGTGGTCATAGGTCAGGGCTCACAGATCGTAGTCGTTGGCATGGCCTTCGAGGGCTTTGAGAATCAGGTTGCGGTCCAGGCGGTCGCTGAGCAAGGTGGCAAAGTCGTAGACGAAGTTGCGCAAGTAGGCACTGCGCTTGAAGGCAATGCGGGCGGTGTTTTTGCCAAACAGCTGGGCACCGGGGCGCACCACCAGGTCGTCGTCGGTGCTGTCGCGCACCGCCATTTCTGCCACGATGCCCACGCCCATGCCCAGGCGCACATAGGTTTTGATCACGTCCGAGTCAATGGCTTCTAGCGCAATGCGCGGTGTGAGGTGTTTGGCGGCAAAGGCTTTGTCGATGCGGGTGCGACCTGTGAACGAGGGGTGGTAGGTGATGATGGGCTCTTGGGCCAAGTCTTCCAAGGTGATGCGGCTTTTGGCAGCCAAAGGGTGCGTCTTGGGGATGACCAGCACGTGTTCCCACTCGTAGCAGGGCAGGGTCACCAGTTCGGGGTAGTCGGAGAGCGACTCGGTGGCAATGCCAATTTCGGCCACTTCGTCCAACACCATTTGTGCCACTTGCGCGGGCGCCCCCTGGTGCAGGCTGATGTTGACTTTGGGGTAGGCCGCACGCAATTTGGCCACGGGCACCGGCAGCACATAACGCGCTTGGGTGTGGGTGGTGGCGATGGAGAGGGTGCCGCTGTCTTCGGCACTGAACTGCTCGCCAATGCGCTTGAGGTTGCCCACCTCACGCAAGATCACCTCGATGCTGCGCAGCACGTGTTGCCCAGGCTCGGTGACGCGCTTGAGGCGTTTGCCGTGGCGGGTGAAGATTTCGACGCCCAACTCTTCCTCGAGCTCAATGATGGCTTTGGAGACCCCAGGCTGCGAGGTGTGCAGCGACTTGGCGACCTCGGTCAGATTGAGGTTGCGCCGGACAGCTTCTTGGACAAAGCGAAATTGGTGAAGATTCATGACGTGGGCGTTGAATTTGCCGCGCCATTATGCCTTAGGCATCTAATTAGCCCGTTCTTTATACGCGAGTCTTGATGTGACCCAGCGCAATATCGGCCAACAAATCGAGCAAGGCATCGTGTTCTCCCACCGCGGGCTGGCAGTCGATCTGAACCTGGGGGTGGGCTTGTCGCAAGGCTTGCATCAGTTCAGGCAAGTCTTCGCGGGCGTGCTTGCCGACGCCCAAAAACAAAGGCAACACGCTCAGGCTGGTCGCACCTTGTTGCACCACTTCGGTGGCGGCTTGGGCCAGGCTGGGTTCTGTGAGTTCCAGATAGGCGCAGCGCACGGCGATGTCGGGCGCGCGTTGTGCAATGCGCGCCGCAACGGCTTGGATGGGGCGGTGCCACAAGGGGTCGCGTGAGCCGTGGGCAAACAAAAGAATGGCGTGCATAGGACAAAGGGGTGTTATTGGCGCAGCACCAACCAACCAAAGGCGGCCAGTGAAACAAGTGAATACAGCATGCCCGGTGCTGCCGCAGCAAACCAAGGGGCCCAGTTGTTGAGGTTGCCGATGTAGCTGAACACGTTGTTGAGCAAGAAAAAGCTGATGCCCGCCATGACGCCACCAAAGACATGGCTGGCGATGTTGCCGCTGCGGAAATGCAAATAGGCAAAGGGCAGGGCCAGTACCACCATGACCAAACAACTCAAGGGGTAGAAGACTTTTTTCCAGAATTCAATCTCAAAGCGTTGGGTGGCTTGGCCGTTGGCGCTGAGGTGTCGGATGTACTGAAAGAGGTCAATCGTGCCCATGCGGTCGGGCTTGAGCAAGGCCACCGAAACCATTTCGGAGGTGATGCCCGTGAGCCACAACTGTTGTGCGGTCTTGACCCGACTCAGGGTAGCTTCGTTGCCTTTGCGGGTGAGGCTGTCGCGTTCGACCTGCTGCAAGATCCAGCTGTCGTCTTGGGTCAACACCCCGAGCTTGGCGCGGGTGAGGCCCATCCATTGCCCACTGTTGTCGAACTCAAAGATGCGTATGCCACTGGGGTTGCCCTCGGGGGTGAGGGTTTGCACATTGACAGCAAAGCTGGCTTGGCTTTGATGTTCACGCAACCAAGCGCCTGTTTGCCCCACTTTGATTTGACCCATGTGCCGACTCTTGAAGAGCTGTCCATAGCGGTCGCACAACGGAGAAAGGTAGTCACCAGCCACAAAAGTCAGCACCACAAATCCCAGGCCCAAGCCCATGAGGTTGCGCAGTGCCAGGGTGGGCCCCAGGCCACTGGTGCGCAAGATGGTGAATTCGGAGCTTTGGGCCAACCGCGCCATCACAAAGATGGTGCCGATCAAGACCGAGATAGGCAGCAACTCATACAAGTGGCTGGGGACCAACAACAGCACATAGAGGAAGGCATGTTTGAGTTGGTAGGCGCCGTTGTTTTTGCCAACACCTTGGAGCTCATCCACAAAGTCGAAGAAGAAAAACAATCCCAAAAAGCTCAGGGTGACAAAGCCCACGGCCACAAGCACTTCACCGTAAATAAGGCGGCGCAATGTTTTCATTGACCGGCCTCATGCAGCAAGCGCGCAAGCCACCCCAGACAGCTGGCTGTGACGCTGTGAATCAACGCTTGGCGGGGGATGGAATGGAATAACATCAGTGCGAAAGAAAGACGCCATTATGAACTTTGAACTCAAGACGCTGGATTTAACTGCCGCCGCAGCCCTGAAAACCGATGTGCTGATCGTGCTGGTCTCGGCCACCTTCAAGCCCGCCCGCGACACCTTGTCTGGATTGATTGGGCAAGCTCGCAAAAGTGGCGACTTGGACGCCAGCCCAGCCAAAATGCTCAGCCTTTGGCGCGCCGACGGCGTCAACGCTGCCCGCGTGTTGTTGGTGTCAACCGGAGAAGGCCATGCCCGTCAAATTCGCCAGGCAGTGACCTCAGCGGTTGGGTCGCTCAAGTCTGTCTCGCCCAAAAGCTTGACCCTTTGGATGGAAGACGCAACGCAACACCGTATGCACGCCGCTACCCAGGCGGTGGCGGACACCAGTTATGTTTACACAGCCACCAAGCCAACGGCCAAGGCCAGTGTGCTCAAACGCGTGGTGTTGGGCTTGCCCACGGCCAGCCAAACCAAAAATGCCAAGCCTGATTTTGACCATGCGTGCGCCCAAGTGGCCGGTGTGGCCTTGGCCAAAGAGTGGGGCAACCGTCCGGCCAACCACGCCACGCCCAGCATGCTGGCGAAGGTGGCCCAAGCTTTGGGCAAGAAGCCCCGGGTGCGCTGCGAGGTGTTGGGGCCTGGCGAGATCCTCAAGCTGGGCATGGGCTCGTTTGCCGCCGTGGCGCAAGGCTCACGCGAGCCCATGCGCTTCATCGTGCTGCATTACAACGGCGCGGCCAAATCCGAGGCGCCCACGGTGTTGGTGGGCAAGGGCATCACTTTTGACACGGGGGGCATCTCGATCAAGCCCGCTGCAGGCATGGACGAGATGAAGTTCGACATGTGTGGCGCTGCCAGCGTGTTGGGCACCTTTGAAGCCTTGGCGCAGTTGCAACCCACCCTCAACGTGGTGGGCTTGATCCCCACCTGCGAGAACATGCCTGATGGCTTGGCTTTGAAGCCCGGTGATGTGGTGACCAGCATGAGCGGGCAAACCATTGAAGTGCTCAACACCGACGCCGAAGGCCGCTTGATTTTGTGTGACGCCTTGACCTATGCCAAGCGCTTCAAACCGCGCGCGGTGATTGACATTGCCACCCTGACAGGTGCGTGTGTGGTGTCGCTGGGCCATGTGCGCAGTGGCTTGTTCTCGGCCTCAGACGAATTGGCGCATGCGCTGGAGGCTGCGGGTGAGGCTGCACTCGACCCCTGCTGGCGCTTGCCTTTGGACGACGACTATGCCGAGGGGTTGAAGTCGAATTTTGCCGATGTGGCCAACGTCGGTGGGCGCGACGGCGGAGCGATCACGGCAGCCAAATTTTTACAGCGCTTTGCCAAGGATTACCCGTGGGCGCACTTAGACATTGCCGGTTCTGCATGGAAGAGCGGTGCTGCCAAAGGTGCCACCGGGCGCCCTGTGGGCTTGCTGTTGCATTACTTGCTGGGGCTGGTGCCTAAGCCTGTAACCCAGGCCCAAGTCAAGACGACCCAGACCGCAACACGTCGCCGGCCAGCTGCATCTGCCGCATGACAGAAATCACCTTTCACTTCAATGCGCCCAACAAATTGGCGTACGCCTGTCGCTTGTTGCGCAAAGCCGTGGGCAGTGGTGCCAAGGTGGTGGTCACGGGCGATGAAGAAAGTTTGCAGGCTTTGGATACCCAGTTGTGGACGTTTTCGGCGTTGGAGTTTTTACCGCATTGCCGAGCCGATAGCCCGTTGGAGCAGCGCGTGGTGTCCCCAATTGTTTTGGCGGCGCAGTTGGATGCCAGCGAGACCTTGCCGCATCACCAGGTGTTGGTGAACTTGGGCGATGGAGTGGCGCCTGGCTACGAACGCTTCGAGCGCACGATTGAGGTGGTGACTCTGGACGAGCAAGACCGCCACAACGCTCGCCTGCGCTGGAAACACTATGCCGATCGGGGCTACGCCATCACCCGGCATGATTTGAAGTTGAAAGAAAGCGCTTGAGGCGCGACGTCTTTTAACCTTTGATTTTTTACCACCGTTTCATTCACCAAGGAGTTTTGTATGCGCATCCCTTTCAAATTCACATGGATTGCTGGTCTGACGGTCGCCACTGGCTTGGCAATGGCTCAAGAGCAAGTGGTCAAAATTGGACACGTTGGCCCCATGAGTGGCGCGATCGCGCACTTGGGCAAAGACAATGAAAACGGCGCGCGCATGGCCATCGAAGATCTCAATGCCAAAGGGCTGAGCATTGGCGGTAAAAAAATCAAATTTGAGCTGCTGGCCGAAGACGACGCAGCCGACCCCAAGCAGGGCACGGCTGCCGCACAAAAGCTGGTGGACGCCAAAGTGGCTGGCGTGGTGGGGCACTTGAATTCGGGAACCACGATTCCTGCCTCTAGGATCTACAGCGATGCCGGGATTCCGCAAATCTCTCCATCCGCCACCAATCCCAAATACACCCGTCAGGGTTACAAGACGGCCTTTCGCGTGGTGGCCGATGACGTGCACTTGGGCGGTACTTTGGGCCGTTATGCGGTGAAAGAACTCAAGGGCAAAGCGATTGCGGTGATTGACGACCGCACGGCCTATGGACAAGGGGTGGCCGAAGAGTTTGAAAAAGCAGTCAAGGCCGCGGGTGGCCAGTTGGTCGGGCACGAGTTCACCACGGACAAAGCCACCGATTTCATGCCCATCTTGACCACGATCAAGGGCAAGAAGCCTGACATCATCTTTTTCGGTGGCATGGACGCTGTGGGTGGACCCATGCTCAAGCAAATGAAGTCTTTGGGCATTTCAGCCAAATTCATGGGCGGCGACGGCATTTGCACCACAGAGTTGTTCAAACTGGCCGGTGACGCGATTGGCGAAGGTCAGGTGATTTGTGCTGAAGCAGGCGGTGTTGACGGCGCCCAGAAGAAAGGCATGGAAGACTTTGCTGTGAAATACAAGAAGCGCTTCAATGACGATACCAAGCTTTACTCGCCCTATGTGTATGACGCCGTCAACGTGATGGTAGACGCCATGCAGCGCGCCAAGTCGACCGAACCCGCCCAGTACTTGCCAGAGTTGGCCAAAACCAGCGGTTACAAAGGGGTGACGGGTGTGATTTCCTTTGACGCCAAAGGCGACATCAAGAATGGGGCACTCACGCTCTTCACTTACAAGGCGGGCAAGCGCGATCAGATCGCAGTGGTCCGCTGAACCGTCTGCTGACCCGCGCTGCATCGCAGTTTTCAACAAAACCACCTTCGGGTGGTTTTTTGCTGTCTAGTGCTTTGTCGCCACCCGGTCAGGGTCGGGGCGGCAAGTAGGCGAACGCGATGTAGGCAAAAGGAATGTGGAGCGGAAACCTCAGCCCTTGGCTGGCGATGGTCAATTCGATCGCCTCAGGCGTTTGGCCTTGTTGTGTCAGCCAGTGGCGCATGTCTGCTTCACAGCTGCTGGGCTCGGGATGAGCGAGTGGCCCCAAGGGGCACAGCAACAAACCCGCTTGTTGTTGCCAGCCTTCCAGTGGCGTGACTGTGGCTGGAAACTCGTCAGGCACCCCGGGCACCACGCGCAAGTCTGGATTGCCATAAAACGACAGCAAGGCGTTTTCTGCCCACTGGCCCCCAACCCACCGCAGGGTGTGGTTCGGGTAACGCGCTTGCCACGTCGCCAGCAGGGCTTGTGCGGCTTCGCGCCGAGGCAGGTAGTGGTTGGGGGTTGCGTTTTGGGCTTGATGCCAAGCGTACCAAGGGCTGACCAAGACAACCAGCAGGCACCAAGCCAGAAAGCATTTGCACAGCTGGGTCAGAGCCAGGCTGCTTGCGCGCGGAGCTTGGCTCAGGTTGCGCAACCAGAGCAAAGAAAAGCCATAACCAATTGGAATGGCCCAGGGGAGGGACAGTTCCACGAAGCCGCTGATGCCAAAAATCAGTGTGATCATCCACGGCAACATGGCAATCCAAAACAAGGTGTCATCCCATCCATGGGGCAGCCAACTGCGCAGCAGACGGGCTGGCCACGCGCGAAGGCGTTGATTCAAGCTGCCTTCTGGGGCGTAGACCCAGGTGCACAACAACCAGGGCAGCAACCAATAGGCCAAAGGTGAGACAGCAAATTTCAGCACCATGGGCCAACTCACACCGTTGTCACCGCCTTGCTCGCCGACATAGCGCAGTGTGACCCAGGCGTGGTCTTGCAACCACATCAGATGGGGCAACAGGCACACCCCAAAGACCGCCAAGGTCAACCAGGGTTTGTAAGTGCCAAACCATCGACGGCCATTGGCGGAGGCCAGAGAGCTTAAAAAGATGGCCAGCAAAAATACCCCGCTGTAGTACTTTCCGAGCATGCTCAATGCGCTGATGAAGCCCAAACACACCGACCAAACCAAGCCAGCGCGGCCTTGGCTGGTGACGCAGCGAACCCAGGCCAAAACCACCCAAGGCCAAGCGCTCAGCAAAATGGCGTTGGCATTGAACTTCACCGCCAAGGTGCTGTAAGGAAAAGCCAAGCACAGCAACAGGGTTGAGGGGAGCGCCAAGTCAGGCCGCTCCATGGCTTGTGCGACCTTGTAGACACCGAACAAGGCAAGGGCAACATTGAGGTAAGACAGCAGGTGGTAGGAGACGTCTAGGTGGGGCAAAAACTGGAACCAAGTGCCAGTGACCCAGGCAAACAAGGGCGGGTGCTTGGCGCTTCCCCAGGCCCAGTTTTGACCCCAGGCAAAGTTCTCCAGCATGTCGGCATAGCCGTCTAGGTTGGTGTCTGCAATGCCGTGGGCCAGTACCCAAGCCAACACGTGAAGTGCCAACACCACGCCAATGCCTAGGGACCATGAAGGGCGGGGTGAGCAAGAGGTGGGGGCAGACAAGGGCAGACAGTACTTTCGGAGTCCAAAAATTATAGGAGTCTTGCAGCTGCCCTAAGAGTTAAGCCAGGCCAACGCTATAAAAATCAAGGACTTACAAAATTTTTAGATTTTTTTCGAGAATTGTGTCCACCAAATCCTGCCGTCACGCGTTGTTTGCTCATCGAGTTCTGAGGAGCCTACGTGGACAAGTCAGTATTTCAAATGGATCCCCCTGATGTCGCCCTGGAGCGACGCTTCAAATGTGTGCCCGCCGAGAAGCCGGGCATCAAAGCCACCTTTGACCGCATCCGAGCTCAATTGGCCCAAGAAGCCGAGCAAAGAAGTCGTCCGGTGTCGCGCATTTATTCGGGATTCAGAGCTGTGAAAGCTTAAGCATTATGTTTCCGCGTTGATTCGCAGTACCTCCGATAGGGCCCCTGAGTGGGGCCTTTTTCATTGGGATAATCCAATCATTGTCCAAGCGCCAAAGCGCTTTCTAAGGCCTCATGTTGTTCGTGCTCAGTTCGTTGCTGCCGGTGGTGGTGTTGATTGCCATTGGTTTTTGGGCAGGGTGGCGAGGTTGGGTGACCCAAGAGGGCTCCAGGGACATATCGCAGCTCACTTTCATGGTGTTGGCGCCAGCCTTGTTGTTTCGCACCATGAGCCAGGTTCACTTGGACCAACTGGATGTGGAGCCGGTTGCCATGTATTTTGTGGGGGCAATTGGCCTGTTTGCTGTGCTGTTGTTGAGTCTGGGTTGGAACCGTCGCGCCACCGTGCTGGCCTTGGCGGCCACCTTCAGCAACACCGTCATGCTTGGCATTCCCTTGATCGGGTTGATGTACGGCCCGCCTGGCTTGGTTTATTTGTTCACCTTGATTTCTTTGCACGCCTTGGTGTTGCTGACTTTGGCCACGGTGGTGTTGGAGTTGGTGGTCGCCCGTGAGGAGGCTTCATCGGGTGGCTCAGATGCAGCCCAACGCCATCCTTTGGTGACCATCTTGATCGCGGTGCGCAATGCTGTTTTTCATCCGGTCCCCCTGCCGATTTTGTTGGGCCTGGCCTTTGGGCAACTGGGCTGGGTCATGCCGCAAACATTGGACAAACCGCTTCAATGGATGGGCAATGCCTTTGGGCCTTTGGCTTTGCTGTTGGTGGGCATCACCTTGGCGGGGGTGTTGCACGACCTGCGTCAATCTTGGGCCAGGCAGAATCGAACACAGGCCATGCGGCCCTTGTGGGTGGCCAGCAGTTTGGCCTTGCTCAAGAACCTGGGCCACCCCTTGCTGGTGCTGGGTTTGGGATGGGTTTTTGGTGTCTCAGGCTTGGCCCTGGCGGTGATGGTGAGCGCCGCGTCCATGCCTATTGGTGCCAATGTGTTTTTGTTTTCCCAGCGCTATGCGGTGGGTCAAGAGGAAGTGCCAACGGCAGTGGCTGTGTCCACCGTGTTGGCGATGGTCACAGTGCCCTGGGTGCTGAGCTGGGTGCAATGAGCCACATGATGCGCGGTGCACAGCAAGGGCTCAAATGCGTGAGCCTGGGCGCTCAGGCCAGCTCGGCTATCAATTCAATTTCTACACAGGCACCCATGGGTAGTTGGGCCACGCCAAATGCGCTGCGCGCGTGAGCGCCTTTGTCACCAAAGACTTCGCCAATCAACTCGCTGCATCCGTTGGTGACCAAGTGCTGCTCGGTGAACTCGGGAGTTGAGTTGACCAGGCTCATGACTTTCACAATGCGTTGGACTTTGTTCAGGTCACCGACGGCTGCATGCAATGTCCCCAACAAATCAATCGCCACCGTGCGCGCGGCTTCTTTGGCTTGGTCGGTGGTCATGTCACGTCCCAGTTGTCCGACCCAAGCTTTGCCGTTTTGCTTGGCAATGTGACCGCTCAAAAACACCAGTTTTCCGCTTTGTGCAAAGGGGACATAAGCCGCGGCAGGAACTGCCACAGGTGGCAAAGTGATGTTCAGCGTTTGCAGACGTTCGTAGATGTTCATGGCAGAGTTCCCGGAGAATTCGAGTGGGAAATTTTAGACGCATCGAGTTGTTCGACGTCGATTTCTGCCAAGTGGTCGTCGATGGGAAATACCGTGACGCCCACCTCCAAGGTGTGGCTGGCGCCGCCATGGATGACGCCACGCACCGGGGAGACGTCTCCAAAATCGCGTCCCAGGGCGAGGGTGACATAGTCCTCACCGGGTGAGTTCAGTCCCCAACGGTTGTTGGTCGGGTCGAGGTCAAACCATTGGCCGTGGGTGGCCAATTCGTCACCGATGGCATTTGGCACATACAAGGACACCCACGCGTGAGAGGCGTCACTGCCAATCAAACGCTCTTGCCCTTCGGGGGGGGCGGTGAGCAAATAGCCGCTGACATAGCTTGCAGCCAAGCCTTGGGTGCGCAGACAACAGAGCAGGATGTGGGCAAAGTCTTGGCAGACGCCTTGCCGTTTGGCCAAAGCTTCGCGCGCCGGGGTATTGACGTCGGTGCTTTCGCTGGCGTATTCAAATTCTTGGTGGATGCGTGTCATCAAGTCGCAAGCGGCCTCCAAGACTGGACGTTTTGGTGTGAAACTGGCACGGGCGTATTCCGCAAAGTCAGCATGTGGCGTGACATAGGGGGAGGCGAAGACGTATTCGTTGGCTGCGTCCCAAGCCGCGCCTGCATGGTAGACAAAATGCTCGCGGACTTTCTCCCAAGCGGGCGTTTGTGCGACGTGGTCTGGGTCGAACATTGAAGGATGGGTCTCGACCAAACTGCTGGCGACAATTTGCAAGCTGGCGTGTGCCACCGGCAAAGAGAAAAAGCTCCGCATGTTGCCAAACACATCGATGTGGTCGCTGCGTGCAGCGGGCGTCGGTGTGATGTTCAAGTCTGCGTTGCGCACGGTTTGTGAGGGCATGCTGCGGGGCAACAAATGCGCCATGTGCTGCGCCGTTTCCACTTGTGGCGCATAGTGGTAAGCCGTGGTGTGTAAGACGTGCAGCAACATGTTCAGGCCCCGACGCTGTCACCGTCTTGGGTGTGGCTGAAGTATTGGCCCGAGATCGCATCTGAAATTTGCCATGCAGCTTTCACACAGGCTGATAGACATGCACGCAGTTGCGGCAACTGTCCTTGTGCATCGTGCCGACACAGGGCATCAAGTTGGGTTTGCTGCAGATCAGGCACGAGACGGGCTAGGGCGTCGGGCTCTCCCATCGGAGTTTTCGCCAATTTGGACAGGCGAGAGCGCATGGAGCGCGTCACCCAAGCCAAGGAGCGCGGATTCTCGTTGTCTTGAACCAACAGCTCTACCAAAGGTGCGAGCTCGCGGCTTTGTTGGTACTGGGCTTGAAACGTGATGGTGCTGTCGAACAAAGACAACAACGCTGTGAAATGTGAGCTGTTGTCAATGGCTTGCAAAGGCCCAAGGGAGGCGTTCAAGGTGGCTGCAGACACCTCAAAGGCGCCCACTTCAACCGCCAAGTCCAGCGCCGCAGACAGAAATCCAAGTCGCTCAACATGACGCCCGATGCTCAGCAGTTGCCACCCGTCATCGCGTGTCATGCGGTCGGTTTGGGCGCCGGTGATGGCAGCCAAGGCAGAGCTGGCTGCGTCGAGGGCTTGCAATGCCTGAATGGCTGAAAACTCGGGGCGCGATGTGGTGTGGGTGCAGTGAATGCTGAATTGCTCAACGCAATGAACGATGGCATTCCAGTGCTCAGGCGACAAACGCTCACGCAAGGACGAGGCCGCTTGCCGCAAGGCGCGCAAGTTGTAACCCACACTGGTGGTGTGTTCGTCTTGATCCAAGCAGGCAATCAAGGTTCGCTCGAAGACGCGCCTGCGAGTGGCCGTGTGGTGGGGAATGACGAGGCCTGCAATCGTTTGTTGCGGCGCAGGTGCGCCAAATGGGATCAGGCCTTGGCGCTGGCTGAGTTGTTGCAACCAGACCCAGAGGCTGTGAGAGGCGGGGTCTTCTGCGTTGAGAGCTTCCAGGCACAAACGCACCAGCCGCACCATGTTCTCGCTGCGCTCGGTGTAACGGCCTAACCAATAGAGGTTTTCTGCAGCACGGCTGGTGACCATCCGTGCACGGTGTGTAAAGCCCACGGATCCGGAGCTTTTGGTCAACAACGTGCTGCGGTCCACATCGGCTTCGGTTTGTATCCAGACATCGGCGCTGCTGCCGCCGCGCTGCATAGACGCGATTTCCGCGTTCGGCGCAGCAATCCGGGCTAAACCGCCTGGCAGCACGCGCCAAGAGTCAGGGCCATCGCGCAACGCAAACACGCGCAACATGACCGAGCGGGCAACGATGCCTTCTTGAGAATTTTCCCAAGTCGGCATTTGCGACAGGGGGACATAGGCCTGCAAGGTATGTCGGTCAGGTTGACGTGTGATGCGCCCCACCCACTCATCGCGAGCTGCTTGCGTGAGCGAGCGGCCCAGTGCGGCGTCAAAACTGCCGTGACTGGCAAGTCCCGGATAAGTGGGTTTGATGACCATTTGGTCGAGTTGGGGAAGCACAGAGGCTTGCGCTGCCCGCTCTCCGCACCACCAGGTGTCCAAGGCAGGCAATTGCAAGGTTTCGCCCAAGAGGGTTTGGCTCAAGGCTGGCAAAAAGCCCATCAAGGCCGGGGACTCTAAAAACGCCGATCCCGGTGCATTGGCCACCACCACATGCCCAGCACGAACAGCTTGCAGCAAGCCGGGAATGCCCAGGGTCGAGTCTGCGCGCAACTCCAAGGGGTCTAAAAATTCGTCGTCCAAACGTTTGAGCAGCACATGCACAGGCTCCAAGCCCCGCAACGTTCGCAAATAGAGGCGCTCGTCGCGCACGGTCAGGTCGCTGCCCTCGACCAAGCTCAGGCCCAAGTAGCGGGCCAGGTAAGCATGCTCAAAGTAGGTTTCGTTGTAGGGGCCAGGTGTCAGCAGAGCCACATGCGCTGCAGCACCTGCAGGGCTGTGATTTTTCAGCGATTCAACCCAAACGCGATAGGTCGAAGCCAAGCGTTGGATGTTCATGGTTTCGAACGCTTGAGGGAATTGTCGAGAAATCAGCAAGCGGTTTTCAAGCAAA
>CAITHK010000097.1 GCA_903892175.1 uncultured Burkholderiales bacterium
CCGGAGAACATGTTGAACAAGCTCAAAATGCCGCCTTGCTGACCCTTGAACAACTGCTGGAGTTGGTTGGGGTCAATGCCAGGCACAGGAATGTGCGCCCCTACGCGGTAAACGACCAGCGCGAGCAACAAGAAGACCAGTCGGCGACGCAAATCGCCGAACTTGTCGTTGTTACCCGTCGATGAAGGTTTCGTAGCCACGAGGTTCTATTCCTTAAGGGTCAAAGGTCAGGCCACCGAGCCGCCAGCAGCTTCAATCGCAGCCTTGGCAGCCGCTGTGGCGCCAATGCCATTGAGCTTGACAGCTTTGGTGATTTCACCGGTCTTGATCACTTTGACCACGCGAGCGATGTGAGCCACCAAGCCCGCCGCCTTGAGGCTGTTCATGTCGACTTCAGCAGCACCGAATTGCTCGAGCGCAGCCAAGGTCACTTCCGCGTTGTATTTCAACGTGGTGGACTTGAAGCCGCGCTTTGGCAAGCGACGTTGCAAAGGCATTTGACCGCCTTCAAAACCGACTTTGTGGTAACCGCCCGAACGCGATTTTTGACCTTTGTGGCCACGACCTGCGGTTTTACCGAGGCCAGAACCGATGCCGCGACCCACGCGACGCTTGGCGTGCTTGGCGCCATCGGCGTGTTTGATGTTATTGAGTTCCATCTTCAACCTTTACAGCACTTTGACCAGGTAGCTGATCTTGTTGATCATGCCGCGCACTGCAGGCGTGTCTTGCAACTCACTCACAGAGTTGAGTTTGCGCAGACCCAAGCCACGAACAGTGGCACGGTGCGATTCTTTGGTTCCAATCGGGCTACGCACCAGTTGGACTTTGACAGTTTGTGTATTGCTCATCGAATGCTCCGAGATCAAGCGAAGATGTCTTCGATATTTTTGCCGCGCTTGGCAGCGACTTCCGAAGGCGTGGTGCAGTTCTTCAAGGCATCCAACGTGGCGCGAACCATGTTGTAAGGATTGGACGTACCGTGGCTCTTGGCCACGATGTCGGTGATGCCCATCACTTCGAAAACAGCGCGCATTGGGCCACCCGCAATGATGCCGGTACCCTTGGGGGCTGGAATCATCATCACATTGGCTGCGCCGTGACTGCCATGCACCTTGTGGTGAATGGTGCCGTTCTTCAAAGACACTTTGATCATGTTGCGACGGGCTTCTTCCATCGCCTTTTGGACTGCAGCTGGCACTTCTTTCGACTTGCCTTTGCCCATGCCCACACGACCATCATCGTCACCCACCACGGTGAGTGCGGCGAAACCGAGAATACGGCCACCCTTGACGACCTTGGTGACGCGGTTGACCGCGATCATCTTCTCTTTCAGACCGTCTTCAGGACCGTCCGTCTTGGTATTTGCCTGTAATTTAGCCATTTGTAATATCCAATTCGATTAGAACTGCAAGCCAGCTTCACGAGCGGCATCAGCGAGTGCTTTGACACGGCCGTGGTAGGCGAAGCCGGAGCGATCAAACGCCACCTTCTCAACGCCAGCTGCTTTTGCTTTTTCAGCAATGCGCTTGCCAATCACTTGGGCTGCAGTGACGTTGCCGCCCTTGCCTGTTGCGCCAAGTTCTTTGCGCACATCGGCTTCTGCAGTCGATGCTGCTGCGAGCACTTTGGTGCCACAACCAGAAATCACGCTGGCGTAAATGTGCAAGTTGGTACGGTTCACCATCAGACGCGCAACGCCCTGGTTGGCGATACGGATACGGGTCTGACGGGCCCGGCGAAGACGCTGCTCTTTTTTGGTCAACATGTTGCAGCTCCTTATTTCTTCTTGGTCTCTTTGATCGTGATCTTCTCATCCGAATAACGGATGCCCTTGCCTTTGTAAGGCTCAGGAGGACGAATCGCACGGATCTCAGCGGCCACTTGGCCTACGCGTTGACGGTCAGCACCTTTGATGATGATTTCCGTTGGCGCAGGTGTTTCAACCTTGATGCCATCTGGCATGTCTTTGTTCACGGGGTGAGAAAAGCCCACCGCGAGATTGAGTTTTGATCCTTGCGCCTGAGCTTTGTAGCCCACGCCGACCAAAGTCAACTTCTTCTCGAAGCCTTTCGAGACACCCACCACCATGTTGTTGACCAACTGGCGCAGCGTGCCGCTCATGGCATTCGCTTCACGCGACTCATCTGCCGGGGTAAAAGTCACCTTACCGGCATCGTTGACAACCTTCACCAAGGCATTGGCACCCACGGACAATGAGCCCCCGGTACCTTTGACATTGATGCTGGCACTGTTAATAGTCACGTCCACACCTTGGGGGACGATCACAGGCATTTTTCCAACTCGGGACATTTCAGTCTTTCCTTTGGTCGGCGTTTAAGCGACGTAGCACAACACTTCGCCACCGACACCGGTAGCGCGTGCTTTGCGATCAGTCATCACACCCTTGGGCGTGGTGACGATGGCCACACCCATGCCATTCATGACTTGGGGGATGGCGCCGCAGCCTTTGTACACACGCAAACCAGGACGGCTCACGCGCTCGATACGTTCGATCACTGGACGACCTGCGTAGTACTTGAGAGCGATCTCAAGCTCAGTCTTGCCAGCGTCTTGTTTGATTTGAAAACCGTCGATGTAGCCTTCGTCTTTCAACACTTGCGCGATGGCAATCTTCACCTTGGAAGAAGGCACCAAAACAGTAGGTTTAGCTACCATTTGCGCATTGCGAATGCGGGTCAGCAAATCGGCGATTGGGTCACTCATGCTCATTGAATATCTCCTGCCCGATTACCAGCTGGCCTTGGTGATGCCGGGAATGTTGCCTTGGAAGGCAAGTTCACGGATCTTGGCGCGGCCGAGGCCAAATTGGCGGAATGTGCCGCGGGGGCGACCGGTGATTTCGCAACGGTTGCGTTGACGCGTGGGGTTCGCGTTACGGGGAAGTTTTTGCAGACCCAAACGGGCAGCCGCGCGCTCTTCGTCGGTGCGCTTGAAATCGTTTGCGATAGCTTTCAGTTCCGCATGCTTTGCTGCGTACTTTGCTACCAGTCTGTCTCGCTTGAGCTCGCGCTCGATCAAAGCTACTTTAGCCACGTGCCACCTCAGTTCTTGAACGGGAAACGGAAGCCTGCGAGGAGTGCTTTGCACTCGTCGTCGGTCTTGGCCGTCGTGGTGATGCTGATGTTGAGGCCGCGCAGTGCGTCGACTTTGTCGTACTCAATCTCAGGGAAAATGATCTGCTCTTTCACGCCGATGTTGTAGTTACCACGGCCATCGAAAGCGCGACCCGAAATACCACGGAAGTCACGCACACGCGGCAAAGCGATGGTCACGAAACGATCCAGGAATTCGTACATTTGCACGCCACGCAAAGTCACCATGCAACCAATGGGCTGCTGCTCGCGGATCTTGAATCCTGCGATCGCTTTTTTGGCCTTAGTCACCACGGGCTTTTGGCCTGCAATTTTGGTCAAGTCGCCCACTGCATTGTCCATCACCTTTTTATCGGCAACCGCTTCACTCACACCCATGTTCAAGGTGATCTTGGTCAAACGGGGAACTTGCATCGGGGACTTGTACCCGAACTTGGCGGTCAACTCTGGGACCACTTTTTCGCGATAGTGTTGTTGAAGTCGTGCCATATTTATGCCGCCTTGATTTCTTCGCCACTGGACTTGAAGACGCGCACTTTGCTGCCGTCTGCCAGGGTCTTGATGCCAACGCGATCGGCTTTGCCGGTTGCCACGTTGTAAATCGCCACGTTGGACTGATGGATGGGCATGGTTTTCTCAACGATGCCACCCTGGGTACCAGCCATGGGGTTGGGCTTGGTGTGCTTTTTCACCAAGTTGATGCCGTCCACCACGAGGTGGGCATCATCTTTGCGCAGCGACACGACGCCACGCTTGCCTTTGTCACGCCCGGTGAGGACGATGACTTGGTCGCCTTTGCGAATCTTGTTCATGGTCTGGCCTTACAGAACTTCAGGAGCCAAGGACACGATCTTCATGAACTTCTCAGTGCGCAGTTCACGCGTCACTGGGCCGAAGATGCGGGTGCCAATAGGCTCCAACTTGGCATTGAGCAACACGGCTGCGTTGCCATCGAATTTAACAAGCGAGCCGTCGCCGCGGCGAATGCCTTTGGCCGTACGAACCACCACAGCACTGTAAACCTCGCCTTTTTTGACGCGGCCACGTGGCGCAGCTTCTTTAATGCTCACTTTGATGATGTCGCCAACACTTGC
>CAITHK010000098.1 GCA_903892175.1 uncultured Burkholderiales bacterium
CCGATCTGGCATACATCATCTCGCTGGTAATGGCACGCAGCATTGAATAGAAGGGCGTGAAATACCAAACGGGGGCAATGTGCAAGGGTGTCTTGAACGGATCGGCCGGAATGAAGTTGTTGTATTCGAGGAAGTAGCCACCGAATTCAGGTGCAAAGAAGATGATGGCGCTGAACACCAACAAGAAACCACTCACACCCAAGATGTCATGCACGGTGTAGTAGGGATGGAAAGGAATGCCGTCCAACGGATGACCATTGGCATCTTTGGGAGCATTGGGGCCTTTGATTTCCACGCCGTCAGGGTTGTTGGAACCCACTTCGTGCAAAGCAATGATGTGCGCCACAACCAAGCCCAACAGCACCAGCGGCACGGCAATGACGTGAAAGCTGAAGAATCGGTTCAAGGTGGCGTCACTCACCACATAGTCGCCACGGATCAGCAAAGCCAAATCTGGACCGACAAAGGGAATGGCGGAGAACAAGTTCACAATCACTTGAGCACCCCAATAGGACATTTGTCCCCAAGGCAACAAGTAACCCATGAAGGCTTCGGCCATCAGCGCCAAGAAGATGGCGCAACCAAACACCCACACCAGCTCGCGCGGCTTACGGTAAGAGCCATAAAGCAGCCCACGGAACATGTGCAAATACACCACCACAAAGAAGGCCGAGGCGCCTGTGGAGTGCATGTAGCGAATCAACCAGCCCCACGGCACATCGCGCATGATGTACTCGACCGAAGCAAAAGCTTGGTTGGCATCTGGTTTGTAGTGCATGACCAAGAAAATACCGGTCACGATCTGGATCACCAACACCAAAAGTGCTAACGAGCCAAAGAAATACCAGAAGTTGAAGTTCTTGGGCGCGTAGTACTCAGACAAATGCTCTTTGTACATCTTGCTCGCTGGGAAGCGGTTATCCACCCAGTTGAGCAATTTTTCGCCAGCGCTGGCGTTGGGGGAAATTTCTTTGAATTCAGCCATGGTTCGTCCTATCAGGCTTTCTTGTCTTCACCGATCAACAGCTTGGTGTCGGAGAGGTACATGTGAGGTGGG
Source organism: uncultured Burkholderiales bacterium (assembly GCA_903892175.1). Taxonomy (GTDB): domain Bacteria; phylum Pseudomonadota; class Gammaproteobacteria; order Burkholderiales; family Burkholderiaceae_C; genus Limnohabitans. Next base: position 1,058 of record CAITHK010000098.1, read on the forward strand.
ACTTCGAGGTTGTCGGGCGCGGGTTTGTTTTTGAACACGCGGCCTGCCATGTCAAATGTAGAACCGTGGCAAGGGCAGAGGAAACCGCCTTGCCAGTCATCGGGCAAGGAAGGCTGTGCGCCTGTTTGGAATTTGTCCGAAGGCGAGCAACCCAAATGGGTGCAAATTCCAACGGCCACGAAGTACTCGGGCTTGATGGAACGGCCTTGGTTTTTGGCGTATTCAGGAATGGGATAAGTCTTGCGCTCAGATTCTGGGTCGGCGACTTGTCCATCGGTTTTTTTGAGCGCTTCGAGCTGCTCTGGCGTGCGGCGAATGATCCACACAGGTTTGCCGCGCCACTCGACGGTCATTTTTTCGCCGGGCTTGAGGGCAGAAATATCGGCCTCAACCGCAGCACCTGCAGCTTTGGCTTTCTCGGAGGGCTGGAAAGTGCTCACAAACGGAACGGCGACGGCAACGCCACCTACCGCGCCTGCGCAAGTCGAGGCGATCAGCCAGGTGCGCTTGCTGCTGTCTACTGGGGTATCACTCATGGAATTCCTCAAACAATTGTCACTGATCGGGCTAACTTCTCATTGTAGCCGAGCGACTGACATCAACCCGACAAG